>QHSZ01000231.1 GCA_003220595.1 Candidatus Rokuibacteriota bacterium
GACGCGGAGCCGGCCGGTGCCGACGGCGCGCGCCGCCTCCACGAACGTCTGGGTCTTGACCGAGAGCGTCTTGCCCTGCACGAGCCGCACGTAGCCCGGCCACCAGACGAGCGAGAGCGCCACGATCGCGTTCATGATCCCGGGGCCGAGCGCCCCCACGATGGCGAGCGCCAGGACGAGTGCGGGCACCGAGAGGAACACGTCGGTCACGCGCATGATCGCGTCCCCGACGACGCCGCCGACGTAGCCCGCGACGATCCCGAGGGGCACGCCGATCAGCCCGCCCACGAGCGTGATGAGGAGGCCGATCCAGAGCGAGAGCCGCGCGCCGAGGATGACGCGCGTGTAGATGTCGTTGCCGACCTCGTCGGTGCCGAACCAGTGGACGGCGCTCGGCGCCTGGAGCTTCCGGTCGAGGTGCACGGCCCCGCGCGCGTCCTCGGGGTAGGGCACGATGAAGGGCCCGGCCGCGGCGACCAGGAGGAAGGCGAGCACGAGCCCCAGGCCGAGCAGCGAGGACGCGCTGCGCGCGAAGATCCGCGCGTAGCGCCGGAGCTCGCGCGCGGTGGGCGCGTGGCGCTCGAGCCAGGCCAGGAGCGGGGCGCGCGCCAGTGCCTGGTCCATCACGCGGCGCCCGCCTCGCGCGTCCGCGGGTCGAGCCAGCCGTACGCGAGGTCGACGAGGAAGTTTGCGAGCATGAAGTTGAGGCCGAGCAGGAGCGTCACCCCCATGATCGGCTGGAAGTCGCTCGACACCGCCGAGCTCACCGCGTAGAGGCCGATCCCCGGCCAGTCGAAGACGGTCTCGACCAGCACCGTGCCGCCGAGCATCCAGCCGTAGCGGAGCCCGATCATCGCGAGCGTCGGCACCATCGCGTTCTTCAGCGCGTAGCGTCCGACGATGCGGACGTCGGAGATCCCCTGCGCGCGCGCGTTGACGATGTAGTCCTGCCTGAGCGTCTCGATCATCTCCGCGCGGTTCACGCGCAGGATCGAGGCGAGCGCCGGGAAGCAGAGCGTGACCATCGGGAGCAGCGCGTGGGCGAACGCGTCGGCGACGGTCGCCCACTGGCCGCGCAGGAGCGCGTCCACGACGAGCAGGCGCGTGATCGGCGCGGGCGGCGCCTGCATGAGGCCGAGCCGGCCGCCGAGCGGCAGGAGGCCCCAGTCGAGCGCGAGCAGGAGCTGGAGCATGAGCCCGAGCCAGAAGGCCGGGATCGCGACGCCGGACACCGACACGACGCGCGTCAGATGGTCCACCCAGGTGTCGCGGTAGACGGCGGCGAGGATCCCGAGCGGCACGCCGAGCCCGACCGCGATGAGCATCGCGCCCGTGACCAGCTCGAAGGTGTTCGGGAAGTAGCGGAGGAGGTCGCTGCCGACGGTCTCGCGCGTCCGCAGGGAGCGGCCGAGGTCGCCACTGGCGATCCCGCGGACGTAGCGCCAGAACTGGACTGAGAGCGGCTGGTCGAGGCCGTACTCGGCGCGGATCGTCTCGACCATCGAGGCCGTCGCGTCGGGCCCGGCGGCGAGCCGCGCCGGGTCGCCCGGCACCACGTGGGAGATGGCGAACGTGATGCACAGGAGCCCGAAGAGCATCAGGCCCAGCAGCGCGAGCCGCCTGGCGACGTAGCCGAGCAAGCGACCTGGCTGCTACTTGGCGACGATGGCCAGCGGGTAGAGGTCCACCTCGCCCGTGAAGCGCACGGGACTGAACTGGAAGCCCTTCACGTGATCGCGCATCGCCCACCGCCGGTTCATCAGCATCCCGAAGATCTCGGGCGCGTCGGCCGCGATCCGCTTCTGGATCTCGGCGTAGAGCGGCGCGCGCTCCTCCCACCTGGGGGTGGTGCGCGCCCGGTCGATCAGCGCCCAGACGTCGTCGTTCGCGTAGAAGGACGAGCCGTAGTACTTGCCCCAGGAGTTCTTGTGGTACTGGTACGCGACCGCGTCGGGATCGGTGGAGACGGGCGTCGTGAACACGGCCATCATGTCGGGCGAGGTGTCTGGCTTCGAGCCGCGCGCCACCATGTTCGGCCAGATGAGGGGTACCATCTTCACGGTGATGTTGAGCTTCTGGAGGTTGTCGATGAGGACGAGCCCCAGCTTGCGCTCTTCCTCCAGCCCCTGGACGTACACGTACTCGAGCTCGACCCCGCCGTTCGGGGACGCCGACTTGGCGAGGAACTCCTTGGCCTTCGCGAGGTCCTGGCGGTAGATGCCCGGGACGGCGACGTGGCCCCGCGTCGCGTTGGGGAACGGGCTCGTCTCGAGCACCGCGTGGCCGTTGTAGATCTTGACGAGCGCGTCGTAGTCGAACGCGTAGCAGACGGCCTTGCGGAAGTTCGGGTCCTTCGTCGGGCCCTTCTGCGTGTTCATCTTGATCCCGAACGTCGTCATCCCCGGGAAGTTCGGCACGACGATGCCCGGCATCTTCGCGACCTGGTCGAAGTCGTCCGTCGAGAGCCCCTCGACGATGTCGGCCTCGCCCCGGAGCAGCGCCGCGCGCTGGGCGCCCGCCTCGCGGACGATCTTGTAGATGACGCCGCCGACGTGGTCCTTGGATGGCCAGCCCTTCCAGTAGTTGTCGACCGCCTCGAGCTCGTAGAGGACTCCCTGCTCCCAGCGCTTGATCTTGAACGGCCCACTGCCGGCCGCGTTGGTCGTGAGCCACTTCTGGCCGAGGTCGCCACCCTGCTCGCTCGCCAGCACCTGCTTGCCGTTCATCACGTACCACCACGGCAGGAACGAGAGAAAGGGCGCGTAGGGCTGGGAGAGGTTGAACTGGATCGTCGAGTCGTCCAGGACCTTGATGCCGTCCTCCTTGAGGAAGTCGGACAGCATCCACGCGGGGCCCTGGTTGAGCTTGAGCGTGCGCGCGAACGAGAAGCGGACCGCCTCGGCGGTCACTGGGTCGCCGTTGTGGAACCGGGCGTTCTTGACGAGGTGGAAGGTCCACGTCTTCGCGTCCGGGGTGCTCTCCCATCGTTCGGCGAGCCAGGGCACGATCTGGGGCGGGTTGCCGACGTACTTCACGAGGGCGTCGTAGAGGGACTGCTGTGCCATCCGGATAGACCAGTCGTACTTGACGCTCGGGTCGATGGTGGGAACTTCCTGCCGGCCGGCGAAGACGAGGACCTTCCGGTCGCCGCTGCGCTCGAAGGCCGGAGCCGTCGCCGCGAGGGCGAGGGTGAGCGTCGCGACGACCGCGGCGGCAAGCCTCAGTGACGCGCCCATGGCGGAGAGCTCCCGGCGCCTACCGGCCGCCGGTGGTCGGGTCGATCGTCGCCTTGACCTCGGACACGCGGTTGATCGGGAACCCGCCCCGCTTCGCGTGCTCGCGCAGCTTCTCCTCGTTGGGCGAGATGTAGACGCAGTACAACTTGTCCGCGCTGACGTAGCTGTGGAGCCACTGCACCTCGCCCACTTCCTTGATGACCTTGTTCGACTTCGCGGCCAGCTCCTTGCCTTCCTTCGCGACCAGGTCGGCGGCCCCCGGGATCTCGCGCTCGATCACGTATTTCGGCATGGCTGATCCTCCTCGCTTGGATGGAGCGGACTCGATGTCCGCGTCGCCCGCACTATCGGGCGCGCTCGGACGGAAGTCAAGACGCCGGCCGTATGGTAGGCTCGCCTCTCCGATGGCAGCGCCCCGACCGGTATCGGCCGCGGAGATCGAATCGCTCGCGATCGGCGCCTGGATCCTCGGCACCGGCGGCGGCGGGAGCCCCTACCTGGCGCTCCTCAACATGCGGAAGCTCTATCGCGAGGGCGCCGTCGTCTCGCTGCTGGACCCGCGGGACCTCGCCGACGACGACCCGGTCGCCGTGGTCTCGAACATGGGCGCGCCGCTCGTCGGCCAGGAGCGGCTCACCGACCCGCGCACGATCGCGCGCGCCGTCACGATGATGGAGGAGTACCTCGGCCGGAGGTTCCGCGCGGTCATGTCGCTCGAGATCGGCGGCGGCAACGCGCTCCAGCCCTTCCTGGCCGCGGCGCTCCTGGGCCTCCCCGTCGTGGACGCCGATTGCATGGGGCGCGCCTTTCCCGAGGCGCAGATGACGAGCTTCGCCATCCACGACCTCCGCATGTACCCGCTCACGCTCGTCGACGTCCGTGACAACGCCGTGATCGTCGCCCGCGCGGCGTCGTGGAAATGGATGGAACGGCTCTCGCGCCGGGCGTGCGTCGAGGTCGGCTCGATCGCCGCCACGTGCAAGGCGCCGCGCACGGGCAAGGAAGTCAAGGAGTGCGCGATCCTCTACTCGACCACGAAGGCGATCCGCCTCGGCGAGACGGTGCAGGCGGCGCGCCGCGCCCACCAGGACCCGGTGCAGGCGCTCATCGAGGCCGAACGCGGGCTCCTCCTCTTCACGGGGAAGATCGGCGACATCGCCCGCCGGACGACCGAGGGTTTCCTGCGCGGCACCGCCCGGCTCGACGGCCTCGACGAGTTCCGCGGCGCGACCTTCGCGCTCGCCTTCCAGAACGAGTTCGCCGTCGGCTGGCTCGACGGTGTGCCGCGGGTGATGACGCCCGACCTCATCTGCGTGATGGACAGCGTCTCGGGCGAGGCGATCGGCACCGAGACGCTGCGCTACGGCCAGCGGGTCGGCGTCGTGGCGCTGCCCGCGCCGCCCGTGCTGCTCACACCGAAAGGGCTCGAGCACGTCGGCCCGCGCGCCTTCGGCTACGATCTGGACTTCCAGAGCGTGTTCCATGACGCGCGCTGAGCGCCCGAGCCCAGGCGGACACGCGCATTGAGTTGACAAGCCGCGTTCACTTGACCCGGAGGACAAACGTCCATACACTGCTGTGGTGCGGTTCGAGTGGGATCCGCGGAAGGCGGAGGCGAACCTACGCGCCCACGGGGTGAGCTTTGCAGAGGCGATCACGGTCCTGGAAGACGCCTTCGCCCTGTCCCAAGAGGATCCCGACGCGCTCGAAGAGCAACGGTTCGTAACTCTGGGCCTGAGCGACCAGGCGAATCTGCTAGTCGTTGTATACGCGTACGCGAAGCAGGACATCATCCGAGTGATCTCCGCGTGGAAGGCAAACAAGCGCCAGGGGGAGCTCTATGAGAAAGGCCGTAGCTGAGAGGTACCGCAACATAGATTTCTCGCGGGCGAAGCGTGGCCCAGTCATCCAGCCCGAGCCGGGCAAAACGAAGATCTCGATTCGGTTGGACAACACGGTGCTCGAGTACTTTCGAGCCCTGGTAGACAAGGCCGGGGGCGGTAACTACCAGACCCTGATCAACGACGCACTACTCGAACACGTCCATCGGCGGTCGACCCTCGACGTCGTGCGGCAGGTTGTGCGTGAAGAGCTCGCGCCGTATGCCTCCACGCTACAGCGAACGCGCTCTGCGCGCCGCTGAGCGTGAACGTTGATCCCGAACATGCGCGCTGAGAGCCCGACCGTCGGGCGCCCCCGCCCTGCGAAGGCGCCCCGACGACGAATAGGAATAGACGTCGGCGGCACGAACACCGACGCGGTGCTGCTGGAGGACGAGCGCGTCCTCCACGCGGTCAAGACGCCGACGACCCCGGACGTGACCACGGGCGTGCGAAATGCCCTCGCCGAGCTGCTCCGGTCCGCCGGGGACCCCGCGCCGATCGGCGCGGTGATGCTCGGCACCACGCACTTCACGAACGCCGTCGTCCAGCGCCGCGAGCTGACGCGCGTCGCCGCGGTCCGCATCGGGCTCCCGGCGAGCGCCTCCCTCGAGCCCTTCATCGACTGGCCCGAGGATCTCGCGGCGATCGTCCGCGGCGAGATCGTGATGCTGGAGGGCGGCCACGAGTACGACGGCCGGCCCCTCGTCCCGTTCGACACGGCCGGCATGCGGGCCGCCGCGCGCCGCATCCGCGAGGCGGGGATCACCTCGGTCGGCGTCGCCTCGGTCTTCTCCCCGCTGAACCCATTCTGCGAGGAACAGGCGGCGGAGATCCTCCGCGAGGAGTGCCCGGGCGTCGCCGTCACGCTCTCCCACCGCCTCGGCCGCCTCGGCCTCCTCGAGCGCGAGAACGCGACGCTGCTCAACGCGGCCCTCGTGGATCTGGCGCGGAAGACGACGCGCGCCTTCACCGACGCGCTGCGGGCGAGCGGGATCACCGCGCCGCTCTACCTCACCCAGAACGACG
>QHSZ01000195.1 GCA_003220595.1 Candidatus Rokuibacteriota bacterium
TGTCGGAGAAGCCGATCCTGCACTGCCTGAACCTCGACGAGAAGGCCATCGCCGACGCGCCCCAGGTCCTCCCGCGGTACGGGCTCGACGGCGTGGCGGCGCGGCCGAGGACCCGGGTGGGCTGGGTGTCGGCCGTCATCGAGACGGAAGTGGCTCAGCTCGCTGGCGAGGAGCAGCAGGCCTTCCTGGCCGATCTTGGCCTCAAGGAGCCTGCCATCAACCGTGTCCTAAGCGACTGTTTTGCCTTGCTCGGCTTGATCTCGTTCTTCACGGTCGGCGAGGACGAGGTGCGCGCCTGGCCGATCGCCGAAGGGACCAGGGCCCAGGACGCCGCCGGCACCGTCCATTCCGACATCGCCCGGGGCTTCATCCGGGCCGAGGTCAACGGTTACGAGGAGCTGGTGGCCGCCAGCGGTTCGTTCGCAGACCTCAGGTCGACAGGCCAGCTGAGGCTCGAGGGCAAGGACTACGTCGTGAAGGATGGGGAGGTCTGCCACTTCCGCTTCAACGTGGCGAAGTAGTCGAGCTAGGCGCCTGTCGGGTTGTCGAGGGGCGCCACGGCTCCGCCGGGGCGTCCCGAGCCACCCGGGGGGTTTGGGGGCCATCTCGGGGCCCCAATGTTCACTCGGTGGCGATGCCGGGGATCTTCTTGAGCGGGCCGCCGAGCGCCTGCACGACCGCGGCGACGTTCGGGTCCGGCGTGTTCATCGGGAGCACGCAGCCCGGCCCCACGATGAGCCCGAGCCCACCCGTCTGGGCGATCGCATCCTGCGCCTCCGCCGCGGCCTGCTCCGGCGTCCCGTCCCGCAGCGTCTTCCACTGGTCGAGCCCGCCGATGACGGCGCCGACCGTCCTGGCCTTGACCTCCGCCAGCGAGGGGCCGGCGGCCCGGTCGTCCCAGTTCCAGGCGTTGCCGGGGAGGGCCGCCAGCCGGTCGAACATCAGGCGGTCACCGTGGCAGTGGACGATCGTCAGCATCGACTTGCCCCTGACGGACTCCAGCACCCGCCGGTCGTACGGCTCGCCGAAGCGCCCGTAGTCTTCCTCAGAGCTCACGGAGCGGCTCGCCGCCTGGATCGAGTAGAAGATGCCCGAGAGGCCCTCCGCGAGCGCCTGCGCCGCGAAGCGGACGAGCGTCTCCGTGATCGCCTCGAGCGCGCCTTCGACGAGCCCCGGCTGCTCGCGAAGGTCGTGCGTCAACCGGTCGCCGGAGAGCTTTCGTGCGAGGGACAGGGGCGAGAAGAGCGTCGGCAGCACGGGCGCGTCGCCGATCCGACGGTCGAAGCCCAGGCGGACGATCGTCTCGAGCGCTTCGCTCCAGCCCGGGGCCGACGCCGGATCGAGCGCGCGGATCTTCTTCCAGTCCGAGGCGTCGCGCACGGCGCAGCGGGCGCATGGCCGGTGACCGTCGGGCCTCTGCTCGTCGGCCTCGACGCATCCCCACGCCTCGACCGCGTAGCCCCCACGCGGCGTGATCTTGATGAAGTCCGAACCGTAGCGCTCATGGAAGCGGAGTGTCGCCTGGGCCAGACCCGCGGGCGAGCGGTCCACGCTGGGGAAGTGGCGCCAGACGGCGTAGGGGATCCGGTCCACGGGCTCGCGGTTGATCGCGGCTTGGAGGCGCTCGCGCCGTCCCATCTGCTTCATGCGCGGACGACTCCGTCGCTCAGCACGGTGTCACCGCGCTCGTTGACGCAGTCGAACGCGATGAGGTCGCCGGCGCGCGCGCGGCCGCGCACGGTCAAGGTCGAGGGCAGGCCGACCATGCCGGTCATACGCGCGGTGAGCTCGCTGACGCGGGCGGGGTCACCGCCGAGGTCGTGCGTGACCACTCGCGAGATCGCGAGGGCGACCGTGGCCGTACCGTGGAGGATGAGCCCGGGCAGCCCGGCGCCCCGCGCGACGGCGAGGTCGGTGTGGATCGGGTTCCAGATGCGCGCGCACTCGCTGTAGACGTGGGCGGCTTGCATGCTGATCGCCACCGGCGAGGTCCAGCGCACCTCGTCCCCCGCGGGCGGGATGGGGCGCGCGAGCGGCGGGACGGAGGCGCTCGTCTCGCCCTCGCACGTGACGCCCCGGAAGATCGAGCCGTAGTCGGTCGTGGTGACGGGTCGTCCGTTCCGATCCACCGTAGAGTAGCGCGTGACCACGAGCGTCCCCGAGGCGACCGGCCTGAGCGTGATCACCTGGCCGCGCGTGAGGAGGCGATCGGTCGCCTGGGGCCGCCGGTGGATGACGAGGTGATGGCTCGTCTGGACGCCCAGCGGGAGGAGTTCCGGCTTGAGCGTCTTTCCGCGGAGTGTGAGCGCCACGGTCCACTCGTAGCTGGCGGCGAACATCGGGTGGGCGACGGGCCCGCTGGGCCCCTCCGTGTCGTAGTAGCGCGGGTCGGTCTCGCCGAGTCCCGCTGCATACGCCATGAGCCAGCGCGCGTCGAGCGTCTGGCTGACCGCGCCGACCTCGATGCCGACGATCTTCGCGGGGATCGTGGCCTTCATGACGCGCCCGGGAAGTTCATCGCCTCCACGAAGATCCGCTCGAAGTCGGGGTGGGTGGCGAGGGAGACGTGCTCGATCCGCGCCGCGACCTCGGCGGCGCGGCCGCGCTCGGCCTCGGAGAGCAGGCACATCTGGGCGCCGAGCGAGGCCGCGTTGCCGACGTAGCGGATCCTGTCCTTCGACAGCGGCGGGATCAGGCCGATGCGGAGCGCGCTCGCGATCGAGATGTAGTTGCCGAAGCCCCCCGCCAGCATGAGCTCGGTCACGCCTGCGTCCGGGACTCCGGCGACGTGCTGGAGCATCGCCACGCCGGAGGCGATCGCGCCCTTCGCGAGCTGCACTTGACGGACGTCGTCCTGGGTGAGGACGATCTCTTGGCGCGCCCCCGCCTCGCCCGGCCGCAAGACGACGACCAGCCGCTCCTCGCCGCGCATCTCGACCCGCGCGCGGAGCTTCGGGGGGAAGGTCTCGCGCGCCTCCAGCTGGATGAGCCCCGTCCAGTCGATCACGCCGGCGTCGAGGAGCACCGCGAGGAGATCGACGAGGCCCGAGCCGCAGATCCCGAGGGCCGGGCTCTCGCCGATCGTGTGCACGCGGATGTCGTCGGCGATCTCGACGCGGTCGATCGCGCCGAGCGCCCCACGCATCCCATGACGGATCTGGCCGCCCTCGAGCGCGGGCCCGGCCGGCGCCGAGCAGGCCCAGAGGCGGTCGCGCGAGCCCAGGAGGACCTCCCCGTTGGTGCCGATGTCCACCGCGACGCGGACCTCGGCGCTCTCGTAGATGCGCGTGGCGAGCGCCACGGCGACCGCGTCGGCGCCGACGAAGCCCGCGACGATCGGCAGCAGGCAGACGCGCGCCTCCGGCGCGACCTTCAGGAACAGCTCGCGCGCGGGCAGGACCAGCGGGTGGCGCATCACAGGGGCATAGGGCGCGAGCCCCACGTGCGAGGGGTCGATGCCGAGCAGGATGTGGTGCATGCACGTGTTGCCGACGACGACGACCTTGTAGATCCACTTGGCGAGGACGCCGGACTCCCGGCAGACCTGCTCGACGTGCTGGTTCAGGAGGCCCACGATCCGCGTGTGGAGCTTCCGGAGGTTGGCCGGGTTGAACTGCGCGAAGGCGATCCGCGACATGAGGTCGCCGCCGAAGACCGCCTGGGGGTTCAGGCTCGACACCGACCCGAGCTGCTCGCCCGAGTCGAGCGCCAGCAGCGTGGTGACAACGCTCGTCGTGCCGATGTCCACCGCGAGGCCGAACTTCATGCCCGCGGTGTCGCCGCGCTCGACGGCGAGCACGCGATCGCGGCCCGCGGCGCCGCCCGCCGCGAACGTCGTCACCGTGACGCCGTCGGGATCGTCGCGGAGCGCCGCGGGCAGGCCCTGGAGCACGCTCGTCCCGACGTCGGCCGGCGTCAGCCCTACGGCGGCGCAGAGCTGCTCGAGGTCCGAGGTCTGGTGGTGCTCCTCGCGGGGCAGGGCCACCTTGACGAGCTGCTTCTGGATTCCCGAGTCCAGGGCGACCCGGCTCAGAGCGTTCGGGCCCGGGCCCCCGCCGAGGATCTGGAACGACAGCTCCTCGAGCGGCGGCGCCACCTGGACCGTGACGGGATCGCACGGCACGCACTGGCAGGAGAGCCGGTAGCCCTCGCGCACGAGGTCGGGGCCGAGCTGGACCTCGTCCATGATCGTGGGCGGCGGCACAGCCCCGGCCACGAACTTGACTCGGCACGACGTGCAGCGGCCCCGGCCGCCGCAGGTGGCGGTGATGTCGACACCCCCGGCTTGGGCGGCTCTGAGGATCGACGTCCCCGGTGCCAGGTCGAGCGTGCGGCGCGCCCCGGGATCGCGCGGCTCGGTCAGGATCGTGAGCGCGACGGCCATGTCCCCTCATTCTAGTGGTATGCTCCCGCCCATGGAAATAGACCTCGACAGCATGCGGAGCGCCGTTCGGCTCGCCGGATTCGACTGGAGCGACGCCGAGCTCGAGGCGATCCGGCCCATCCTCGAGCGCACCCTGGCACTCCTGGCGCAGCTCGAGGCGCTGCGCCTCTCTGACCTCGAGCCCGCGACGCAGTACCGTATGGTCTGACGTGAGCGACCTCGTCTGGCGCTCGATGGCCGAGCTGGGCCGCATGATCGCCAAGAAGGAAGTCTCGCCGGTGGAGGTCGTCCGTACCCACCTCGCGCGCGTCACGGCGCTCGACGGCAAGCTCAGGGCGTTCATCACCGTGTGCGGCGAGCAGGCGCTCGCCGCCGCGCGCACGGCGGAGGCCGAGCTGATGGCCGGCCGCGCCGCTGGTCCGCTGCACGGCGTGCCGTACGGGCCGAAAGATCTCTACAACACGAAGGGCGTGCGGACCACGGGCGGTTCGAGGATCCTCGCGGACGCGGTGCCGACCGAGGACTCGACGGTCGTCGCGCGCCTCGCCGCGGCCGGCCTGATCGTGCTCGGCAAGCTCAACATGCACGAGTTCGCCTACGGGCCCGAGGGGCTCAACGCTCACTACGGCGACGCGATGAACCCGTGGGACGGTGGCGCCCACCGCGTCGCGGGAGGCTCGTCCTCGGGCTCGGGGGTGGCCGTTGCGGCCGCGCTGTGCCCCGGCGCCCTCGGCTCCGACACCGGCGGCTCGATTCGCATCCCCGCCTCACTCTGCGGGATCAGCGGCCTCAAACCGACCTACGGGCGCGTGAGCCGCGCCGGCGTGCTGCCGCTATCCTGGTCCATGGACCACGCGGGGCCCATGGCGCGCACCGTCGAGGACTGCGCGCTCATGCTCCGCGCGATGGCCGGCTACGATCCCGCCGACCCGACGACCAGCGTCCTGCCCGTGCCCGACTACGCGGCTGCGCTCACCGGCGACGTGAGGGGTCTCCGGGTCGGGCTCCTGCGCGCCCACTTCACCGACGTCGCGGCGGCCGAGGTGCGCGCGGCCGTGGAGAAGGCCGCGAAGACGCTCGAGCAGGCCGGCGCCGTGGTGGACGAGGTCGGGCTCGCGCAGATCGAGCACGTGCCGGCGGCGGCGTTCGCGGTCGTCGCGACCGAGGCGCTCGCCTATCACGCGGAGTGGATGCGGACCCGTGCCGCCGACTACCAGCCCGACGTGCGCGAGCGCCTCAAGCTGGGCGCCTTCGTGAGCGGTGTCCACTACGTCCGCGCCCAGCAGGTACGCCAGCTCGTCCGTCGGGACGTGGACGCGGCACTCGCCCGGCGCGACGTGCTCCTGGCGCCGGCGACGCCGATCCCGGCGCCGGCGCTCGGCGAGAAGACGACGCGGCTCGGCGACGGTCCGTCCGACGTGCGCTCTGCCCTGCTCCGCCTCACACGCCCGTTCAACTTCTCCGGGCATCCGGCGTGCTCCGTGCCGTGCGGCTTCACGTCGACGGGGCTCCCGATCGGCCTTCAATTCGTCGGGCGCCCGTTCGACGAGGCCACGGTCCTCCGCGCGGGAGACGCTTACCAGCGCCTCACCGAGTGGCGCGCGCGGCGGCCCGTGCTCGCATGACATGACGCCGCGAGCCTGGTGGGGGCCCGAGCTCGTTCGGAGGCTCGGATGACGGATCACGCGTTGGAGCAGCGGCTCGCGGCGCTCGAGGCGCGGCTCGGCCGCCTGGAAGGCCTGCTGCGTGGCATCGACGACGCGCTCGGCCGGGTCGTCCCGCTCGGCGAGGAGCTGAAGCACGGCATCCAGCAGTGGGTCACCGAATACGTGTCGCTGCGCCTGCAGCAGCTCGTCCCCGAGACCTGCGAGCACCCGGAGCGCTCAGAGGACGCGGTCGTCGCCGACGGACCCGTCCTCCCCGGCACGCGCATCCGCTGCACCGACGAGGTCATCCGCCGGCTCGGCCGGATCCCGATCCCCTTCGTCCGTCAGATGGTCGCGCAGAAGGTGGCGGAGACGGCGCGGGCGGAGAACGTCCGCGTGGTGGACGTCGCGTTCTTCGAACGGGCGGCGACCTTCTGACAGTGCAAGCTCTCGGGGGAGGATCTCCTGAGCGTCGACCACTGGAAGCGGCACGTGCTGGAAGGCCCACGCCTGTAGACGGAGCACCCGACGAGCCCGTCGGCGTCCCGATCGAGGACGCCCTCGACCTGCACGCGTTCGCGCCGCGTGACATTCCCTCCGTCGTCTCGGAGTACCTCGAGGCCGCCCACGCCCGCGGGTTCGTGGAGGTGCGCCTGATCCACGGGCGGGGGATCGGCGTCCAACGCGCGCTCGTCAGGTCGCTGCTCGCCCGCCACCCGCTGGTTGCCGCCTACGCCGAGGCGCCTCCCGAGCGGGGAGGCTGGGGGGCGACCGTCGTGCGCCTCATGCCGCGGCGCTAGTCTCGGTCCGCGCGAAGCAGGATCATGCGGTCGGTGAAGGACTCGATGGTGTCGCCCGCGAGCCTGAAGGCGAATGCCTGCCGGCAGCGCTCGGGCGCCCGACGCACGAACGCCTCGAGCTCCCGCCGCGCGTCGCCCGCCATCCGCATCCGTCCCGTCCATTCGTTCCAGACACGCACCTTCTCGACGGTCGCCTCGTCCATCACCGTGAGCCCCGCCGCTCTCAGGAACGCCTTCCACTCCGTCGCGCGATAGGCGCGGACGTGCGAGGGGTCGCGCCGCTTCTCGACCTCGGTGACGAAGGCGCTGGCGTCCGGGTCGTCGTGCCCGAGGATGTCTTGGACCAGGAAGGAACCGCCGCGACGCAGGACACGCTGGACCTGGCGGACCGCCGCGGCGACCTCGCCGAAGTGATGGGCGGCGATCCGGCACGTGACGACGTCGAAGGCGCCGTCGTCGAAGGGCAGCGCGCCGACGTCGCCCGCGACGAAGCCGACGGAGGTCGCGCCGCGACCGTGGATGAACTCGCGCGCGGCGCGGAGCATCGGCTCGGTGAGGTCGAACGCGACCACGCGCGCTGCCAGGCCGGCGAAGGCGAGCGCCGTGTGGCCACCGCCCGTGGCGATGTCGAGCACGCGCGCGGGCTTGCGGGCACGCCCCCAGGCCAGGAGCGTTTCGAGGTCGGCGCCCCCGGCGTGCCCCGCGCTCGCCACGTACGCCTCGGGGCTCTGGCCGAACTGCGCCTGGACGCGGCGAGCCTGGGCGTCGCTCACGAGGGTGTGCCGCGCTTCCCGACCTGACGCAGCAGGAAATCGGCGTCGAGGGGCGTCAGGTCGAACCGCCGCGAGGCCTCATCGACGAGCTTCAGGCGGTCGGCCGAGGGGTCGTCGCGGAGCTGCTCGTCCAGCCACTTCACCGCTTGCTTGATCGGGGCTTCGCCGGCTGCCATCAGGGTCTCCCTCCTCGCGGTCGGGACGTCGTCCGCCGATCCTGGATCGCTTCCGGGACGGGCTCGCTGAGACGGGGAGATTATAGCGGATTGGCCGGAATTGGCTCGGGAATGAGCAGGCCAATTGGCCCTTGACGGGGCAACAATTGCCCAGATAATGGCTTGGCAAGGAGACCACGTGCGCATCCCGCTCGACCGCGAAAAGCCCGTCGCGCTGCCGCGCCAGATCCAGGCGCACCTGGAGCGGCTCATCCGCGAGCGGCTCCTCGCGCCTGGCGTGAAGCTGCCCGCGACGCGTGAGCTCGCCCAGGAGCTGGGCGTCAACCGGGCCACCGTCGCCCAAGCGTACGAGGAGCTGGTCGCCGCGGGCTGGGCGCGCGCCCATGTCGGGCAGGGGACGTTCGTCGCGGAGCCGCCGGGCGTCCAGGTGGCGGCGGGCCCGGCGGACCCGCGGCCCGCGCCGCTCAACTGGCCTGGGCTCTTCTCGCGGAGCGCCCAGATCGTCGCGGCCGACGACGACCGGACGCGCGCGCTCGTCAGCGCCGCGGCGGCGACCCCCGGCGTCATCACGTTCGCCGGCGGCATGCCCGACAGCGGCCTCTTCCCGACCGAGGCGTTTCGCCGCGTGCTGAACGACGTGATCCGGGAGGACGGCGCGTCGTTGCTCCAGTACTACCCGGCGGGCGGCTATCCGCCGCTCCGGCAGTACCTCTCGACGTACCTCCTACGTTTCGGGCTCGAGGCGCGACCCGACGAGATTCTGATCGTCAACGGCTCGCAGCAGGGCTTCGACCTGATCGCCCGCACGCTGCTCGATCCGGGCGACGCCGTCGCGATCGAGGAGCCCACGTATCCGCGCGCCCTCCAGGTGTTCCGCTCGTTCGGCGCCCAGCCCCTGGCCGTGCCGTGGGACGCCGCCGGGCCGCGCGTGGACGTCTTCGAGCGTCTCCTCGACCGCCACGCGCCGAAGCTCTTCTACTGCCAGCCGAGCGCCCACAACCCGACGGGGCTCTCGCTCGCGCCGGAAACCGCGCGGCGGCTCCTCCAGGCGGCGGGACGCCACCAGGTGCCGATCGTCGAGGACGGCTTCGACGGAAGCCTCTACTACGGTGCGCGGCCTGCCGTCCCGCTGAAGGCGATGGACCGCGACGGCGTGGTCATCTATATCGGCACCTTCTCGAAGGTCCTCTTCCCGGGGCTGCGCCTCGGCTGGCTCGTCGGGCCGCGACCGGTCCTCGAACGCCTCCTCGCGGCCAAGCAGCTCGCCGACCTCCACACGAGCGCGCTGCTCCAGGCGGCGGTCCACCGGTTCTGCGAGCGCAAGCTCCTCGACCGCCACGTGGTGCGCGTCGCCCGCGAGTACGCGCGGCGCCGTGCGCTTCTGCTCGCCGCGCTCCGCCGCCGGATGCCGCGTGAGACGACGTGGACCGAGCCGACGGGCGGGTTTTCCCTGCTCGTGACTCTGCCTCCGGGGCTCGACGCGGAGGCGCTCCTGCCGGCAGCGATCGAGCGCGGGGTCGCGTTCACGCCGGGCGCCACATTCTTCGTGGACGGCGGCGGTGCGCGGACGCTGCGGCTCTCGTTCTCGTCGGTCGCCGCGGGCCGGATCGACGAGGGCGTCCGGAGGCTCGCGGAGACGATCAAGGCGGCGGGCGGCTCGACGCGGGAGCGGGCGGACCGTGCGGCGGTGCCGGTGGTGTGACACCGTCGGGCGCCGGAGCCCTGGAGGCGTGACGCATTGAGTGCCCGACCGTCGGGCGCCGGAGCCCTGGAGGCGTGACGCATTGAGTGCCCGACCGTCGGGCGCCGGAGCCCTGCGAAGGCGCCCCGACGGCAAATCATAAAGGAGAAAAGCACATGTCGGACGTGAACGGACTGCGGCTCGCGGACCGGAAGCACATCGGCCTCGCGGAAATGCTGAAGGGCGGGGTCATCATGGACGTCACCAACGCCGAACAGGCGAAGATCGCCGAGGACGCGGGCGCGGCGTCGGTGATGGCGCTCGAGCGCGTGCCCGCCGACATCCGCAAGGAAGGCGGCGTCGCGCGGATGGCGCCGGTGAAGAAGATCCGAGAGATCCAGAAGACGGTGACGATCCCGGTGATGGCCAAGGCGCGCATCGGCCACTTCGTCGAGGCGCAGATCCTCGAGTCGCTCGGCGTCGACTTC
>QHSZ01000196.1 GCA_003220595.1 Candidatus Rokuibacteriota bacterium
GAGCCGGAGGCGCCTGACGGCCCATGGTACAAGCACTTCGGATCGTTCAAGATCTGTGGTGAAGGCGAGCTTCCAAAGACCTTCCTCTTGAAGGCGCAAGCTGCAAAAGGGAAGTCACTGTAGGCCGCCCCGCTATCCCGGTGTAGATCACTCCACCAAGACCGCGCGCGACTCGCTCGGGGGTGCGCGCCCTCACGGTTATCGACGATCAGAATCCTTCTGGACACTGTGGCTGTATACCGGAGGGCCGCCGAGGCAGAGGCGTGCGTCAGGCTGAGTCCTGCGAGGGAGTGCGGCCATCGCCGGATCGCCGCAGCGACGGCACGCCCAAGATACTCAAAGTCCAACGGCTTCGGGACATAGTCGACCGCGCCGATTTTCAGCGTTTCCCGGGCCATCGCGATATCTTCGTTTCCGGTCACCATGATGACGGCGAGCACCGGGTCAATGGCGCAGGACGTGAGATTCAACATAGAGCTCGGCCGAGTTCGTGACCGCGACCCCGAGAGACTCGCTCAACTAATTCTCCACCGGGACGCGGTTGCCCGTTCCCTAGCGACCGGCATCTTCCAGTACTGGCACCACGCCGTAGATGGCGACCCTGACCAGTCGGACTGGCTTTTCACGTTCTATCGGGCCATTGGCTTCTGGGTTCGTCTGACCCCGAGGCAGCGTTGATCACGATTCAAGCCATCCCAGTGGTCCACCCAGGCCTCGGATCGATTGGCTCGGCACCGCGACTGCGGTTGAATCTGATCCAGCGTGCTTTGATCGCGTCACGAAGCCCGAGACGCTCTGATGCCGAAGCCACGCCGAACACGGGTCTCACACGGGTCTAAGGGAGAGCGACACGATTCGAACAGACGTTCGATTCGTGGGGCTAGCTTCTCGAGTGTCATCGTGGCTTTCCATGCTTTGCCGGATCAGTCATGAGAGTGGGTCAGCCGGGTGGAACCCATTGATTCTTAGGATGTCGCACCTCAGGTTCGTCGATCCCAGCGTACGCCTCCGCTGGCTGAGGACGATCACCGCCTGCGGCTTCATCGCGGGCCTGCTCCTCTCCCCCAGGCTCTGGCTCTCCTCGCGCTCGTTTCCGCCTGCGCCCGTTTCCGACCGACTTTCGCTCGTTCCATTTCCGCTCGACTACGCGTGGTTCGGCCTGCTCCTGGCCCTCCTCGGCGCGAGCATCTTCGTCCGTCGCCCGCGACCATACCTCGTGGGCTTCGTCGTTCTCGTTGCTGTCTACACGCTGTGGGACCAGGCCCGCTGGACCCCATGGGTCTACCAGTACGCGGCCATCCTCGCCGTCCTGAGCTTTCACTGCCCAGGATCGGCCGACGCCCGGCGCGACGCCGTGCTGAACAGCTGCCGCGTGATCTCGGCGACCACCTATTTCTGGGCCGGGCTACAGAAGGTCAACGTCAGCTTTATCCGGCGAGGATTCCCCTGGCTGATCAGCCCCCTCATCGGCCTGCCGCCGGATAGCGTCAGAGGCTGGCCCTACCCGCTCGGTCTGGGGGTCGCCCTCCTCGAAGCGAGCCTCGGCGTCGCCCTCCTGACTCGGCCGCTCCGCCAGGTGGCGGTCCGGGCGGCCATGGGCATGCATGCCTTGCTCTTGCTCTTGATCGGGCCCTTCGGTCACCGCTGGGACAGCCTCGTGTGGCCGTGGAACGTTGTGATGGCGGCGTCCGTCGGCCTCCTGTTCTGGAGAGTCAACGACAGCCCGCTCCGCGCCATGCTGTATCAGCGGAGCTTCGTCCCCCACTACGCGGTGCTCCTGTTGTTCGCCGTCATGCCGGCCCTCAATTTTTTCGACGCGTGGGACGCGAACTTCTCGGCGGCCCTCTACTCGGCGAGCACCAAACACGCCCTCGTGCATGTGGACGAACGCGTGAAGGTGCAGCTGCCCGCCGAAGCGCAAAGGCACCTGCGCCGTCTCGGCGGCGGGCAGCTGGTTCTGGACGTGTTCCGCTGGTCGATCAGCGAACGGAATGTGGAGCCGTATCCTGAGGAGCGGACCTACAAAAGTGTGGCGCGGCGGCTCTGTGGGCTCACGCGCGGATCAGGGCTCACCCTCGTGATCTACGGAACGCCCGACTGGCGAAGCGGGCAGCGGAGCGAGGTGCGCTACCGCTGTGAGGACCTCTGATGTTCGCCGGCGAGCTTCACCATGACCGACAGACAGTGGCCGGTGAGGTCGATGCGCGTGTAGGGCTCGAAGAGCCCGGCGAGGAAGGCGCCGGAGAAGTCGCGGAGCCTCGGCAAGGACCGGTACGCGCCATCGGCGAGCTGAAGGCGCGTCTGATCCGGCTGGATTTGCAGGGCACGATTCTTCGTCATCTCTGCGTCGATCCGCTCATGGATCCGCCTCCGCAGCGCGATCTCGGCGTCGTCCCGCCCGCGAAGGACCGCGGCTGCCGTGGCTAACCCCTCCAGCGGAGCGCACGTGTTCTCGAAGCGCGCACGCGTCCACGCGGGTTGATCCAGGGCGACCTGCGCCTGCGCTCGGATGAACTGTACGAACCTCTCGTCGGAGGTGCGCTTCCACCGGAGGGCCGCCGCCATCGTGCCCCAGTGGTAGAACTGGAACGAGAATTCTCGCCCGTAACGCGTCATCAGATTGCCGTCCAGTTCCGTGAGCAATGCCGCGAGGCTTTCATCCAGCGAGAACGCACTCGCGTAAAACGCCAGGGCGAGCCATCCTTGCCCATCGACATAGGGTGAACCCTCGAGCGAGTACGGGAAGGCCCGGAAGCCGCGGTTGGGGACATGCAGCGCGCGCAGGCCTTTCAGCCAGGCCGCGCGCTGGCCGGCGAAGCGTCCGTCGGAGGAAGCCCGGTGGTACTGGAGCTCTGCCAGCAACGCGATCGGCGTCGCTCCCGCCCAGGCGTTGGCGTAACGACGGTCTGCCGAGACGACCTTGGCGTCCGTGCCCGGCCGATAGAGGAAGTCGAGTCGTTCGAGAGCGACTCTGAGCTTGGAGCGGCCTACCGGCAGCGAGAGCAGACCGATGCGGTCCAGCAACGACCGGAGCGGGCTCTTGCCAATCGGAAGGGACTGAGCGTCGAGCGCCGTCAGCGCCGCCTCGATGGCCCCGCGTACGTGTTCGTCGCGAGCGTGCACGTAGTACTCGGCGAGGACGTAGGCGCCCGCGGCCTGTCGAACGATGTTCTCGGACTCTTTGGGCTTGCCCTCGAGGAAATCGAAGTCGTAGGCGAAAAGACCGGACGGCCGTTGCGCCCCGAGCAGGTAGTTTACGGCCAGCCGCATCCCTTTCTGGTCCGCCGTGTCCGATGCGGAGGCCGGGGTGACGGCGAGGAGCGCGATCCCGATGGTGACGACGAGGGCGGGACGTGGCGCTGCCAACACTGGCGCAAAGGCTATCACACACCGGCAAGGGCGGTTAGCCGCCCCCAATTTCGATTACTCACGGGAGGTCCCAAGGGCGAGCATCCGCGGAACGCGGCCGGCAAGCGTGGGTTCAGCACGGAGTTCAAGCGAGCAACGGTCCAGCGCATCCTGAGCGGGGAGCAGCCCCTGGCCGAGCTCACTCGTGAGCTCGACATCTCGCCCGGCGTGATCCGCAGCTGGACGCGGTTCGCGGAAGCGGGCGCGACGACGGCGGTCCAGGCCAGTGAGGATGTCGTCCCGGCCAGCCAATTGCGCGAGGTCTACGCCAGGATTCGGGAACTCGAGCGCGCCGGCCCCAAGACCATGGAGGTCGGGATTCTGCGCGCGGCCCAGGAGGTCGTTTAAAAAATGCCGTTATTGCGCAGAGAGTCCGCGGGGGAACGCGATGACGACGATCTGCGCGGCGCTAGGCCTCGCCTGGCGCACGGCCTACTACGTGCTCCTGGCTCGGACGTGCCACCGGCGGCGGGCGCCGGAAAATCGGCGCCGCCGTGTTGGGAGGGCCCGGACAGGCGGAACTCTCCTGTCGGAGACCGCGGGCGGACAGGAACCCGGCTACTTACGGCGCCGAAGCCAGCCTAACCCGGCCAGAGCAGCGGCACTGGTCGTGAGCAGGACGAGTGTCCCCGGCTCAGGCACGGTGATGACGTCGTCGACGAAATCGGGAAACGTGCTGGCAGCCGCGGGAGCCGCGGCAAAGACAGTCGCTAATATGCTCAAGAGAACTGACAGCAGCCGCTCCGTTAGGCGATCTCTCATATCTCAGCCCTCCTCTGTGCACCTCGTGAGCGCAAGAACTTCCTGCTTACGCCGCCGAAACCACCTTAACCTGGCCAGCGCAAGCCCGGTGCCAACCAATGGCCTACTGACGTGAGTATCTTTCCAATTACTTATCAGCACGGAGCGCCTCGGACCTGTGCAGTGCGGCGGGAGCTCCTGTGAACGGCATGGACCATATCTGCAAAGTCCTTCAGACCGGCCGCCGACCTCGTCTGGGACGCCAAGGGCAACAACACCGCGGCCGTGATCTTCCTGAATGCAGGGGAAGGTGATCACTTCAAGGAGATCGCCGAGGTGTCTCGAGAGGATCTCACCAAGTAAATCTCCACTTGTTCGCGTTTGAACGCCGCGACGGAATCCTACTCGCTGCAGGCCGCGTTGCCATGGTTGTTCGATGATTGTGTATCGGGGGAGGTCTAGACAAATCCTTTTGGCTTGCTCGCGCCCGTAAGCGGAAAGCAAAAGAAGGGCTCGGCTTCATATGCGATGCCGTTCGCTTCCCCAAGGCGCAGTGGAAGACATTACGAACGACAAACACGATTGAACGGCTCCATGAGGAATTCCGTCGGCGGGTGAAGACTCAGGGCTCATTGCCGAGTGAAGACGCCGCGCTGGTCCTGCTCTTCAGCCTCGTGGCGAGTGGGCAGATCAAGTTGCGGAAGATCGACGACTGGCGGAAGATCGCCACCGTGCTCAGCCAGCACACGGCGGTGGCGGCATGATGATTAGACGCGCCGCGCTCGCAGCCGCCCTCGCCGCTGGCCTCCTCGCCGCGCCGCTGGCCGCCGAGGCGCAGCAGCCGACCAAGATCGCTCGAATCGGCTACCTGACCACGGCCGACGTGGCTACGGCCCCCCACCACCTGCGAGAGGCTTTCCTCAAAGGACTGCGTGACCTCGGTTACGTCGAGGGTCGCAACCTCGTGATCGAATACCGATCTGCCGAGGGGAAGGTCGAGCGGCTCCCCGCCCTCGCGGCCGAACTGGTTGCGCTCAAGGTCGATGTCATCCTGGTCCCAGCTTCAGTGCATGTCCTGGCGGCCAAGCAAGCGACCAGGACCATCCCCATTGTCTTTGTGAATTCTGGCGATCCGGTTGCGAGCGGGCTCGTCACCAGCCTTGCGCGGCCGGGCGGCAATGTCACGGGGTTGTCCACCATCGGCCCGGACCTAATAGGCAAGTGTCTGGAACAGCTCCCCCAGGCCGTCCCAGGGGTCAGTCGGGTCGCTGTCCTCTGGCAGCCAGGTGACGTCCCCGAACGCACGGAAAAGGACATGCTGAAGCGTGCAGAAGCCGCGGGGCGGGCGCTAGGGATGCGCCTTCAATTCGTCGAGGCGCGAGGTCCCGCCGATATCGACCGGGCCTTCTCGGAAATGACCGGGGCGCGCGCGGGTGCTCTGGCTGTGTTGCCAAGCACCATGCTCTTCGGTGAGCGAAGACGCCTCGTGGACCTGGCGGCAAAGAACCGGCTGCCGGCTGTGTACAGCTCGAGAGATTTTGTCGATGCCGGGGGCCTGATGTCCTATGGACCGGACTTCGCTGATCTGTTTCGGCGCGCCGCCACTTACGTGGACAAGATTTTGAAAGGAGCCAAGCCCGGCGACCTGCCCGTCGAACAGCCGACGAAGCTCGAGCTGGTCATCAACCTCAAGACTGCCAAGGCGCTGGGCCTCGCGATCCCGCCGTCGCTGCTGCAGCGGGCGGATCAAATCATTGAATGACCGGAAGCCGCGCCGCTATTTCCACCACTATAGGGACACGACCGTCGCGCGGCACGCGTAGCATCTCGAAGGCAGTGAGCACCTTGCCACGTGCTCGTGGCTTGACTCTTGCTCCGGGGGGCGCGATCTTAACTCGGCACCAAGGGGGAAGGAGGGCGACCCCACTCTGACAGGAGAGAACTCATGAGCGAAGTCGACGGCGCAACCTTAGTGGCGAGAAGCCTCA
>QHSZ01000012.1 GCA_003220595.1 Candidatus Rokuibacteriota bacterium
GGCCTGGGGCGTGACGCCGCACGCCCAGAAGACCGGCACGTCACCGGGTCTGAACTCCTGCGCGTCGCCCCAGTCGGGGCGCCTGATGTCCTTGATGCCGAGCGCGGCCGGGTCGCCGATGTGGACCGGGGCGCCGTGGGCCCCGGGGAACCGCGCGCTTGCGGTCACGGCCTTCGCGAGCTCGCCGGCGGCGATCGGGCGCATCGAGACGACCATGGGCCCGTGGAACGCGCCCGCCGCGCGGCATGCGATCGACGTCCGCCACATCGCGACGTTCTTCCCCTGCTCGACGTGCCAGAGGCGGATCCCCGCCTCGAGCAGCGCCCACTCGAACGTGAACGAGCAGCCCAGGAGGAAGGCGACGAGGTCGCCCCGCCAGTAGGGCGTCGCGTCCGTCACCTCGTCGGCGAGGACGCCGTCCTTGTAGACGCGGTACTTCGGGATGTCCGTTCTGAGGTCGGCGCCCGGCGCCACGCCGACGGGCTCCGCCGAGCCGACGTCGGTCACCTCCAGGAGCGGGCACGGGCGCGGGTTGCGCTGGCAGAAGAGCAGGAAATCGTAGGCGGAGTCCCTCGGGAGCACCGCGAGGTTCGCCTGGACGAAGTTCTGCCCCAGGCCGGCCGTGATGCCCGTGAGCTTGCCCCGCCGGATGTCCTGCCGGATCTCCCGGGGGTGGCGCGGGTCGATGGGCATGGCCGGATTCTACTACGCGCGCGCCCCGCTCGCTCGGCTCGGAGCCGACGATCCGCCCTTCGCGTCGTTTGCAGTAGACTCTGCTCGAAGACCGATGCCGACGTGGCTCGAGGGCCGTGAGCGCAGTGTCGTCTTGGTCCTCTGTGTCGTCGGTGCGCTCCGGGTCTTCCTCGTGAGCGCCGCCCTCCCACCCTTCCACTCGACCGACGAGGCGTTTCACTTCGACCTGGTCGTCAAGTACGCGCAGGGTCACGTGCCGCGTCATCTCGCTGACGAGCGAATGAGCCCCGCGACGCGAGAGACGATCGTCCTCTATGGCACCGGGATCTCCCGGCCCCGGCCCGATCTCGTGCTGCTCCACAACAGCCCCGAATTCCTGAACCCTGCGTCGGAGGACGGCGTGCCCCCGCCGGTGTGGACGGCGCCCGCCACCCTGCGCGAGAGCGTCCTGCCGTGGGGGATCGAGCGCTGGAACATCGTCAACCACGAGGCGACGGAGCCACCCGTCTACTACGCGGTCGCGGGCGCCTGGCATCGCCTCGGGCAGGCGGCCGGCCTCGGCGGCGGCCAGCTCTTCTACTGGACACGCTTCCTCAACAGCGCGCTCTACGCGGGCGTCGTCGCGCTCGCGTACGTGTTCGCGCGCACCGTCTGCCCGGGGCACCAGGCCCTCGGGCTCGCCGCGGCGGTGCTCGTGGCGGCCTTCCCCCAGGGCAGCTTCTACGGGGCCACGAACGACGCCCCGCTGGCGCCGCTGCTCCTCGCCGCGGCGCTCGTGTGCCTCGTGCGCATCGCGCGGGCGCCGCAGCCGTGGCCGCAGTACGCGCTGGCCGGCCTGCTCACCGCGGCGACGGTGCTGACCAAGTACTCGAACGTCGCGATCGTCGGCCCCCTGCTCATCACGCTCGCCGTCGCCACGCGGAGCGCCAGCGTCCGGGCCGCCCGCGCCGACGCCGGGCGGCTCCTGTTGCTCGGGCTCGCGGCGCTCGGCCCTGTCGCGGCATGGCTCGCGCGCAACGCTCTCCTGTCGGGGGATCCGACCGGCGCGCGCCAGAAGTACACCCTGCTGGGCTGGTCCGTGAAGAGCCCCGGCGCGGTCCTGGACCATCCGTTCTTCGGGCCGGCGGCGCCCGGCGCCCTCGGGAACTTCGCGCACGGCCTGCTGGCGACGCTCTGGCGGGGCGAGCTCACGTGGCACGGGACGCCGATGACGCTGCCCGGCGTCGATTGGTTCTACTCGATCTCCTCGTTCGTGTTTCTCGCCTGCGCCGTGATCCGGGTGCTGAGCGCGCGGGACCGCGACGAGAGGCAGGCGCTCGGGACGAGCGTGGCCACCGTGGGGCTCGCGGTCGCGGCCCTGGCCGTCCTCTCCACGCTGTTCGACTTCGGCACCCGGACGCTGCAGCCGTCGCCGCGCCAGCCCTACTTCATGTCCGGGCGCCTGATCGTGGGGATCCTGGTGCCCTTCGTGACCGTGTACCTCTACGGGCTCGAGTGGGCGCTCGCCAAGGCGCGCCGGCGCGGCGCCCTGCTGCCGGTCGTCGTCGGCCTGGCGCTTCTCGCCACGGCCTTTCAAGCGAGCATCGCCCTCCCCGCGTCGCAGAGCCCGTACAACTGGTTCCACCTGCTCTGGCGCGCCGCGGAGGTGCGGGCCCCGAGCGCCTCGGCCGCGGTCGCTACCGCTGGCCCAGCCGCGGCCACACGTCGGGGTTCACGAGCACCTCGGGCCGCTGACCCCGCAGCACGCGCAGCATCTCTCCCGCCACCTGCACCGCCATCTGACGGTTCGCCTCGCGGGTGACGCCGGCGACGTGGGACGAGCAGACGACGTTCTCGAGGTTGAGCAGCGGGTTGTCCCGCGGCGTCGGCTCCTCCTCCCACACGTCGAGGCCCGCGGCCCCGAGCCGGCCGCGCGTGAGCGCCTCGAAGAGCGCGCGCTCGTCCTGCACCGGGCCGCGCGAGGTGTTGACGTAGATCGCGCCCGGCTTCATGAGCGCGAGGGACTTCGCGTTGATCATGTGCTTCGTCTCGGGCGTGAGCGGCGTGTGGCACGTGAGGACGTCCACCTGCGGCAGGAGCGCCTCCAGGCTCTTCACCGGCTCGGCGCCGCGCCGGCGCACCTCGTCCTCCGGCACGTACTTGTCGTAGCCGAGGACGCGCATGCCGATGGCCCCCGCGAACTTCGCCACGCGGCGGCCGATGTTGCCGACGCCGACGATCCCGAGGGTCTTGCCCGCGAGCTCCGTGTTGCCCTCGCTCGCGCCCGCGTTGCGCTTGGCGCCCCAGTCCCCGGCGCGCGTCATCTTGTCGATCAGCAGCGTGCGCTTGACGCTCGCGAGCATCAGCATGAGCGCGTGCTCCGCGACCGCCTGCGAGTTCGAGCCCGGCGCGTGGACGACGGCGACGCCGAGCCGGGTGGCGGCGGGAATGTCCACCGTGTCGAGCCCCACCCCGTGCCGGCCGACGACCCGGAGCTGCTTGCACGCGGCCATCAGGCTCGCGCTGCAGTTGGGCCGGATGCGGAACAGGATCCCCTGCGCCTCGACCGCGGCCTTCGCGAGCCCGGCCTCGGTCTCGTCCTCGCAGACGACGACACGCGCCTCCTTCTCGAGCAGCGCCTGGCCATCGGGATTGATCGGACCGGCCAGCACGACCAGCGGGCGGGAATCGGCAGCCATCGAACGGTCTCCTTTCTCTCGGGTGCTGGGACTATTTCCAGGCGGCGAGGACGAGGCGCGGGGCGTCGAGCGAGAAGGGCGTTCCGTCGAGCCCGCCGTAGAGCTCGACCCGGCTCCAGCGCTCGGGGCGCAGCATCGCCGACAGCTCGTGGGCCGAGTAGAGGCGGATCTCGCTCTCGCCGATCAGCTCCTGTGCCTGCTCCTTGGTCTTGGCCGTGGCGCGCTTGAGCCGGAACCAGCGGGCGCGCCAGCGGCTCGTCGCGGGATCGAATGCGTTCTCGATGCGAAGCGTCCAGCCGCTCACGCGCTTGCGCTCCTCGGGCGGAAGCGAGCGCACGAGCTGGTCGCGGTTGCGCGTGTCGAGGACAAAGAGGCCGCCGGGCTTGAGCGCGCGCCAGAAGCGATCGAGCAGCAGCCGGTCCTCGTCGTCGGAGAAGAAGCCGATCGAGCTGAACAGGTTCACGGCCAGGTCGAACTCGCCCGAGAACTCCATGTCGCGCATGTCCTCGCAGGCGAGCGCCAGCTCGACGCCCGCCTCGCGCGCCGCCTTGCGCGCGCGGTCCAGCTCGGTCTCGTTGAAGTCGACGCCCGTGACCGCGAAGCCGAGGCGCGCCAGCTCGACCGAGTGGCGGCCGAAGCCGCACGGGGCGTCGAGGACGCGGGCGGGCGGCTCGAGCGCCGCGAGGCCCGCGATCCACTGGACCTCGCTCGCCGCATCCATCGACGACTCGAAGGCCTGGGAGAACTGCGGCCACGCCTCGCGGAAGAAGCGCTCGCTCTGGAACACGAGGGGCATTATATTCCGGTTCATGACCACGCTGGTTACCGGCGCGTTCGGCTGCATCGGCGCGTGGGTCGTCCGCGGCCTGTTGAGCGGCGGCGAGCGACCCGTCGTCTTCGACCTCGCGGACGATCCCTGGCGGATGCGGATGATCGTCGCCGACGACGTCGCGAGCCGTGTGACGATCGTGCGGGGCGACATCACCGACCGCGAGGCGGTGGGCGCCGTGGTGAAGAAGCACGGGGTCCGCCGCATCATCCATCTCGCCGCGTGGCAGGTCCCGCTCTGCCGCCAGGATCCGCCGCGCGGCGCCCTGGTGAACGTCGTCGGCACGGCCAATGTCTTCGAGGCGGCGCGCGCAGGCCAGGTCGAGCGCGTCGTCTACGCGTCGTCCGCGGCCGTCTTCGGCGCGCCCAGCCTCTATCCGCCCGGCCCCGTCAAGGACGACGCGCCCTGGCAGCCGGCGACGCACTACGGCGTCTACAAGGCCGCGAACGAGGAGACGGCACGGATCTACTGGGAGGAGCACCGCGTGCCGTCCATGGGCTTCCGCCCGCTCTCGGTCTACGGCCCCGGGCGCGACTTCGGGCTCACGGCCGATCCGACGCTCGCGATGAAGGCGGCCGTGCTCGGGCGCAGGTTCCAGATCCGCTGGGGCGGCTCGACCGACCTGATCCACGTGGAGGACGTCGCGCGTGCGCTGCTCGCGGCGGCGGACTCGCAACTCGACGGCGCGCGCGCCTACAACCTGCACGGCGCCTCGGCCGCCATCGCCGACGTCGTGAAGCTGATCGGGCGGGCATGGCCGAGCGCGGCCGGCCTCATCGGCCACGTCGAGCAGCCGATCCCCTTCCCCGCGGCGCTCGACGACACGCGCTACCAGAAGGACCTCGGCCCGGCGCCGCCGACCTCGCTGGAGGCCGGCGTGCGGAAGACGCTCGACGAGTTCGCGCGCCTGCAGAAGGAGGGGCGGCTGGACGCGCGGGAGCTGGCGTGAGCGACTGCCGCGTGCGGCTCGCCACGCCGGCGGACGCGGGCGCGATCGCGCGGATCTACAACCAGGGGATCGAGGATCGCGTCGCCACGCTCGAGACGGAGCTGCGGACGCCGGAGGAGCGGCGCGAGTGGATGGCGAGCCGGAGCCCGCGCCACCCCGTGATCGTCGCCGAGGTGGCGGAGCCCGGCGCGACGGTCGTCGGCTGGGGCAGCCTCAACGTCTTCAACGCGCGCGAGGCCTACCGCTTCGTCGCCGACTTCTCGATCTACATCGAGCGCGGGTGGCGCGGCCGAGGCGTGGGCCAGGCACTGCTCGAGCGGCTCGTCGCGCTCGCGCGGGAGCACGGCTTCCACAAGATGGTCCTGTCCGCGTTCCCGACCAACGCGGGCGGTTTGGCGCTCTACACGAAGCTCGGCTTCCGCACCGTCGGCATCTACAAGGACCAGGGCCAGCTCGACGGCCAGTGGGTCGACACCATCGTCATGGAGAAGCTCCTCTGAACGCGGTAGACTCGGTTACCTCGCCTAGCAGTGCAGAGCCCGGATCGCTGGAGGTGTCAGCGATGAAGAAGCTTCGGGACATCATGCGTCACGGCTTCCTGTTCACGATCCAGCGGAGCGCCAGGGTCGCCGACGCGGTGCGCACCATGGCGGCCAACAACGTCGGCATCGTCGCCATCCTCGATGGCGACCGGCTCTGCGGGGTCTTCTCCGAGCGCGACGTCGTCCGGAAGGTCGTGGACCGCGGGCTCGACCCGGTGGAGACCCGGGTGGCCGACGTCATGACCGCGCGGCTGGTCATCGCCGACGCGGACGAGGACTACCAGTCGGCGATGCAGAAGATGGACCAGGCGAACATCCGCCACCTGCCGGTCGTGAGCGGCGAGCGCCTCCTGTCCATGCTCTCGATCCGCGACCTCATGCGGGTCGCCATCGAGGATCACGACGCCGAGATCGAGTACTTGAAGGAATATCTCTACCAGGTCCCACCGGGCATCGGTCGACAGTCCGGGTGACCTCGAGCGCGAGGAGGCGCGGCCATGGCGACGGCGACGGTGAAGAAGACCACATGGACGCTCACGGGTCAGGGGTACGAGTTCTGCAACTGTGACTTCGGCTGCGGCTGCAACTTCGGGGGATTCCCCAACTCCAAGGACGGCAGCTGTCGTGCCCTCGTCGGCCTCCACATCCGTCGAGGCACGTGCGGCGCCGTGGACCTCTCCGGCGTGAAGTGCGCCGGCGTGTATCACTGGCCGAAGGCGATTCACGAGGGCAACGGCAAGGTCGCCTTCGTCGTGGACCCGGCGACCACCGACAAGCAGGTCGAGGCGCTCGGACAGATCTTCACCGGCGCGCTCGGCGGGATGCCGTGGGAGCTCCTGGGGCCGACGGCGGCGGTCGCGGGCCTCGTGAAGGCCAAGATCACCATCGAGGGGAGCGGCCAGAAGAGCATCTTCCGCGCCGAGGGCGTCGGGGAGGGGCGCGGCGACGCGTTCAAGAACCCCGTCACGGGCGAGGACCATTTCGCGCAGGTGCATCTGCCGGACGGCTTCATCTGGAAGAAGGGCGAGTGCGGGCAGGGCACGTTCCGCGCCAGCGCGGCCGGCGTGTCGGTCGCCGCCGAGAAAACCAACTGGATCCTGTACGAGTTCAACTGGGCCAACTGAGGCGCATGCCGGCGCTCGACAGCGTGCTCCGGCGCGACCGCGCGATCGTCGGCGCCGCCCTGCTGGCGATCACCCTCGCGGCCTGGCTGTACCTCTTCCGTCTGTCGGCGATGATGCCGGGCATGGACCTGCCCGACATGCCGGGGATGGCGATGCTGCGCGACCACCCCTGGGAGGTCGTGGACGTGCTGCTGCTCTTCGTCATGTGGACGGTCATGATGATGGCCATGATGGTGCCGGCGGCGACGCCGATGGTCCTGACGTTCGCCGCGGTGCAGCGGAAGCGGCGGGAGCAGGAGCGGGCGACCGTTCCGACCGTCGTGTTTCTCCTGGGCTACGCGGTGGTGTGGACCACCTACGCCGCCGCGGCGGCGCTCGCGCAGTGGCGGCTCCACGAGGCTCAACTCCTCTCCGCCGCCATGGCGAGCACGAGCGCGCGGCTCGGCGGCGCGCTCCTCCTCGCCGCGGGCGCGTTCCAGTGGACGCGCCTCAAGGAGGTGTGCCTGTCGAAGTGTCGCTCTCCGCTCTCCTTCGTGATGAGCGAGTGGCGCGAGGGGCGGGCCGGCGCCGTGGTCATGGGCGTGCGACACGGCGCCTACTGCGTGGCGTGCTGCTGGGCGCTGATGGCGCTGCTCTTCGTCGCCGGCGTGATGAACCTCTGGTGGATCGCGGGGCTCGCGGTCTTCGTCCTCGCCGAGCGCGTCCTGCCGGGCGGCCAGGCCGTCAGTCGTATCGGCGGCGCCCTGTTGCTGCTGGCGGGCGCGGTGATCCTGGTCCGAGGCTAACAGGCCGTCGATGCGCGTCGCCGCGCAGCGCGGCGACACCGTTCACTTGACGCGGATCGAGACTCCCACCGACATGCCCGCGCGCAGCGTATGCGGGTTCCCGACCTCCTTCGGGTCGAGCAGGATCTTCACGGGCACGCGCTGCACCACCTTCACCCAGTTGCCGGTGGCGTTCTCAGGCGGGAGCAGGGAGAAGCGCGCGCCGGTGCCGGCGGCGACCGAGTTGACCACGCCGGTGAAGGTCTTCTCGGGAAACCCGTCCACGCGGATCTCGGCCCGCTGGCCCGCCCGGATGCGCGCGAGCTGCGTCTCCTTCAGGTTCGCGAGCACCCACACGTCGTGGAGCGGGACGATCGCGAGCAGGGGCTGACCCATCTGCACGATCTGCCCCACCTCGACCGAGCGCTTCGAGACGTTGCCGTCGAGCGGCGCGCGGATCTCCGTGTGCAGGAGCTGTAGCTCGGCGAACGCGAGGTCGGCCTGGGTCTCCTTCAGGCGGGCCTCGGCGCGACTCACCTCCGCGTCCTTCATCGCGACCTGGTGGGTCTGGCTCGTCGCGTGCGCCAGCGACGCCCGCAGCTCGGCCACGCGCTGCTTGGCCTGGTCGACGGCGTGCAGGCGCGCGGCCAACTCGGCCTCCGCCTGCTGGACCTCACGCTCGGTCGCGGTGAGCCGACGCCGCGTCGCCTCGACGACCGCGGCGGCGGTCTCGGCGGCCGATTCGGCGCGATCGAAGTCGCGGCGCGCGATCAGGTCGCCCTTGAGGAGCGCGCGCTGCCGCTCGAGCTCCCGGCCGGCCTCGCGCTGGGCGCTCTCCGCCCCGACGACGTCGGCGCGCATGGCGGCGACCGCGGCACGCTTGGCCTCGAGCGCGGCACGCGCCTGGTCGACCGCGGAGTCGGACGAGCGGACCGCGACGACGGAGGCCTCGAGCGCGGCGCGCGCCTGGTCGATCTGGGCGCTGGTCGACTCGCGCGTGAGCGGCACGTCCGAGCGCGCCGCGCGCAGCGCCGCCTCGGCCGTCGCGACGGCCGCCCGCGCCTGGGCGACCCTGGCCTCGTAGTCGCGGGGGTCCACACGGACCAGCAGCTCGCCCCGCTTCACCAGCTGGTTGTCGCGCACGTGAAGCTCGACGACGGGGCCCGCGACCTTCGCGCTGATGGGCGAGATGGTGCCCTCGACGTAGGCGTCGTCGGTCCAGACGTAGTGGGTGCCCTGGTACCAGGCGTAGGCGCCGTAGCCCAGGGCGAGCACGCCGACCACGGCGCCGAGGCTCAGGATGAGGCGCACCCTCACGACCCCGGCGCCTCCCTCGCGAGGTCCGTGGCGGCGCTAATCGTGAGCGAGCGGGATCAACCGTCCCGCTGCGTCAAACGGCAGCGGCGCGGGATCGGCAAGCTGCTTGAGCTCCGGCCGCTTCGCCAGCTCGGCCTGGAACGCCTCCGAGACCTCGAGCTCGCCCAGCGCCAGGGTGTTCTTGATGCGGACGACGCGCGCGCTCGACGGCGGCGTGAGGCCGATGCACGAGAGCGCCGTCTCGATCGCCTCGCGATCGGTGTCGTAGGTCGGCGGGACCTTCGCGCCGTTGGGCGCGCACGCGGTGATCGCATTGATGAGGGTCGGCTTCATGTCGATCTTGTCCACGAGCCGGCGCGTGGTGAAGTCGGCGTTGCCGATGCCCACGGCGTTGCCGTAGCTCTCCTCGGTGAGGTCGAGCGCGACGATCCAGAGGATCTTCGGGTCGGCGGGGAACGGCTCGTGCGGGTTCGACGGCCGCCCGATCACGTTCGTGTCCATGCCGGCGCCCGAGACGTTCTTGCCCATCTCCTCGACGATCAGGACGTCGATCGGCGAGAACGGCAGCCGCGCCATCCACTCGCGCGCGTCCTTCAGCAGGCGGCGCTCGCCGGCTTCGAGGTTTGCCGCGTTGAAGGCCTCGAGCCGCGCCGTCTCGTCGTAGCCGTTCTCGACGATGCCGACGCCGAAGCCGATCCGCGCCTTCTTCAGCATCTCGCGGCCCACCGCCGTGATGACGGTCTCGTAGCCGTGGTGGATGTTCGCGCGGTGATACTGGATCGCGCCCTTGTACTTACCGAGCCCGATCGTCATCATCTTGAAGAGCCCCGACTCGATCGAGCCCTTGAAGTCGGTGTGGGGCTTGACGCGGTTGACGAGGCCGATCCAGTCCGCCTCGGCGGCGTGCCGGTCAAGCCACACGGGCAGCCCGAGCGCCTCGCCCACCTGCACGACGTCCATCGTTGCGCGGATCGGGCAGCCCATCGTCGCCTCGGTGATGCCGTAGTGCTCGAGGACCGAGAGCTGCCCCTCGGCCGTCCCGCCGCCGTGGCTGCCCATCGCCGGGAACACGAAGGGCCGGGCGCCGAACTCCTTGAGCCACCGCACCGTACGACCCACGATGACGTCGATGTTCGCGATGCCCCTGCTGCCCGCGCCGACGGCGACGGTGTCGCCGCGCTTGAGCGTCAGCTCGGCGCCGGCGAGGGCGGCGGCGACGGCACCCGGGATGTCAGCCACGCGGGGTCTGGGGAAGGTCTGGCGGATTTTGAGCATCCGCGGCAAGGCCATAGGACGCCTCCTGGGTGCTCTCGTAATACCGGGCAGCGCCTTGGAAGTCAAAGAGTTTTTGGGAATGGACTATGCTATATGTATTGGCCAATTTCATGCTTGGTTCCCCTGCCCCGTGCATGCGCGTGCTCCTCGCCGGCCTGCTCCTGGCGGCGGGCGGCTGCGGCTGGCTCAGGCCCGCACCGACGCCGATCCTGCCGGCGGAGGAGCTCTACGCGAAAGGCGAGAACGACCTCGCAAAGCAGCGCCACGACGAAGCGCGCGAGAGCTTCAAGAAGATCGTCGAGCGCCACCCGACCTCGTCGTACGCCCCGCGCGCCCGCTTCCTGATCGGCGAGAGCCATTATCGCGACGGCGACTTCGACAAGGCCATCCGGGAGTTCGAGGCCTTCCTCTCGTTCTACCCCCGCCATCAGGTCGCGGACCTCGTCCAGTACCGGCTGGCGATGAGCTACTACGACCAGATGAAGCCGGTCGAGCAGGACCAGGGGCTCACCCAGAAGGCGCACGATCAGTTCCGGAAGCTCGTCAAGGAGTACCCCGAGAGTCGTTACGCGACCGAGGCGCTCGCCAAGATCGACATCTGCCGCGGGCGGCTCGCCCAGAAAGAGGTCTGGGTCGCCAGCTACTACTTCACGCAGGGCAACCCCAGCGGCGCCCGGCAACGGCTCGAGCTGGTGCTGCGGGACTACCCGCGGTCGCTCGTGGTGCCCGAGGCGCTCTTCCTCCTCGCCGATGTGAATCTCCACGAGGGCAAGCGAGCGGAGGCGGTCACGCTGCTCCGCCGCCTGTCCGACGAGTACGGCTACACCGACTTCGGACGCCGCGCCGCCCAGCGCCTGCGGGCCCAGAGGTAGCCTTCATGCATGACATCGTCGACCTCCGCTCCGACACGCTGACGCTCCCGACCCCCGAGATGCGCGAGGCGATGGCCCGCGCCGAGGTGGGCGACGACGTGTGGGAGGAGGACCCGACCGTGAAGCGCCTCGAGGCGATGGCCGCCGAGCGGCTCGGCACGGAGGCCGGCCTCTACGTCGCCTCAGGCACGCTGGGCAACCTGGCGTCGGTCGTCAGCCACACGCGCGCCGGGCAGGAGGTCGTCCTCGACCTCGACTCGCACATCTTCAACTACGAGGTCGCGGGCTCCACCGTCATCGGCAACGTCCAGATGCGCCCCGTGAAGACGGCACGCGGCTTCCTCACGCCCGAGCAGGTGCGCGAGGCCCTCCGGCCCCCGAACATCCACGTGCCGCCGACGGGGCTCGTCTGCCTCGAGAACACGCACAATCGGCACGGCGGGACCTGCTGCACGCCCGAGGAGATCGAGGCGGTCGCCGCCGTGGCCCACGGCGCGGGAGTCCCCGTCCATCTGGACGGCGCGCGGCTCTTCAACGCCGCGGTCGCGCTCCGGCGGTCGGCGAGCGACTTCGCGCGCCACGTGGACTCGGTCACGTTCTGCGTGTCGAAGGGGCTCGGCGCGCCGGTCGGATCCGTCGTGTGCGGCTCGCGCGACTTCATCGCGCGCGCCCGGCGCGTGCGCAAGATGGTCGGCGGCGGGATGCGGCAGGCCGGCGTCATCGCGGCGGCCGGCGTCGTCGCCCTCGAGCGCATGGTGGACCGGCTGGCCGAGGATCACGCCAACGCCCGGCGGCTCGCCGAGGGACTCGCGAAGCTCCCGCGGCTCCGGGTGGACCTGGCGAGCGTGCAGACGAACATCGTCATCTTCGGCGTCGAGCACCCCGAGGGGCCCGGCGCCGCCCAGGCGGCCACGACGGGGCTGGTGACGGGCTGCGCCGCGCGGAAGGTGAAGGTCCACGCGATCGGCCCCGCGTCGATCCGCTGCGTCACGCACAAGGACGTCGACGCCGACGACATCGAGCGCGCGCTCGAGGCCTTCGGCGAGCTTGCGAGCAAGTAGTCGTGCGGATCACTGGACAACGCGGGGCGGGGGCCCCGCCGGCCGAGGCGAGCGTTGACATGGGTCGGTAAGCAGGGGGCGCCATGGCGGAACGGCTTCTCGATGTCAAGAGCCTGAAGACGTACTTCTTCACCGACGAGGGCGTCGTCCGCGCCGTCGACGGGGTGGACCTCTATATCAACAAGGGCGAGACGCTCGGCATCGTCGGCGAGTCCGGCTCCGGCAAGAGCGTCACGGCGCTGTCGATCATGCGGCTGATTCCGACGCCGCCCGGCCGGATCGTCGAGGGCACGATCACCTACGGGGGGCGGAGCCTCCTCGAGCTGCCCGCCGCCCAGATGCGCAAGATTCGCGGCAAAGAGATCTCGATGATCTTCCAGGAGCCCATGACCTCGCTGAACCCGGTGTTCACGGTCGGCGAGCAGATCGCCGAGGCCGTGCGCCTCCACGAGCACCTCGGGCGGCGCGACGCGATGGACAAGACGGTCGAGATGCTCAAGATCGTGCACATCCCCAACGCCGAGCGCCGCGTGAAGGAGTATCCCCATCAGCTCTCGGGCGGCATGCGCCAGCGCATCATGATCGCCATGGCGCTCTCCTGCAACCCGAAGCTCCTCATCGCCGACGAGCCGACGACGGCGCTGGACGTGACGATCCAGGCCCAGATCCTCGAGCTGCTGAACGAGCTCAAGGCGAAGCTCGGCATGGCGATCTTGTTGATCACCCACGACATGGGCGTCATCGCCGAGACCGCGCAGCGGGTCGACGTGATGTACGGCGCGCAGGTCGTGGAGGAGGCGCCGGTCCGGGAGCTGTTCAAGGAGCCGCTCCACCCCTACACGCAGGGCCTCCTGCGCTCGATTCCGCGGATCGACCTCGCCGCCACGCAGCGGCAGCGCCTCGAGGCCATCCCCGGCACCGTGCCGACCCTGCGCGGCGACGTGAAGCCGGGCTGCCGGTTCGCGCCGCGCTGCCAGTTCGTGATGCCGAAGTGCAGCGAGAGCGACCCGAAGCTCAAGGAACTCCGGCCGGGCCACAAGGTGGCCTGCTTCCTCTACTGAGGCGCGTCATGGCGGAACCCCTCCTCCTGATCAAGAACCTCAAGAAGTACTTCCCGATCCGTGGCGGCCTCTTCTCGCGCGAGGTCGCGCGGGTCCACGCCGTGGACGACGTCTCCTTCGACATCATGGCCGGCGAGACGCTCGGGCTCGTGGGCGAGTCGGGCTGCGGGAAGTCCACGACGGGCCGGTCGATCCTCCGACTGATCGAGCCGACGGCGGGCGAGGTGTGGTTCCACGGGCAGAACGTCACGACGCTCGACAAGCGGTCGCTGCGGGGACTCCGGAAGGAGATGCAGATCATCTTCCAGGACCCGTACGCGTCGCTGAATCCCAGAATGACGGTCGGCTCGATCATCGGCGAGGCCCTCGTCATCCACAAGCTCGCGAAGACGCGCAAGGCGCGCGAGGAGCGCGTCGTGCAGCTCCTCGAGACCGTCGGCCTCCAGCCCGACCACCTGCGCCGCTACCCGCACGAGTTCTCGGGCGGCCAGCGCCAGCGCATCGGCATCGCGCGGGCGCTCGCGGTCGGCCCGAAGCTGATCGTCGCCGACGAGCCCGTCTCGGCGCTCGACGTCTCGATCCAGGCGCAGATCATCAACCTGCTCGAGGATCTGCAGTCGAAGTTCGGCCTCACCTACCTCTTCATCGCCCACGACCTCTCGGTCGTCGAGCACATCTCGACGCGGGTGGCCGTCATGTACCTCGGCAAGATCGTCGAGATCGCGCCCGCGAAGGAGCTCTACACCAACCCGAAGCACCCCTACACGGAGGCGCTCCTCTCCGCCGTGCCGATCCCCGATCCCACCATGAAGCGCAAGCGGATCCTGCTCGAGGGCGACGTGCCGAGCCCCATCAACCCGCCGTCCGGCTGCCGCTTCCACACGCGCTGCGCGCTCCGCGTGCCCTCGTGCTCGGAGAACGAACAGGTGCTCAAGGAGGTCTCGCAGGGGCACTGGGTGGCCTGCCAGGTCCGCAGCGGCGTCGCGATCAGATAGCGCCGCGGGGCTTCGAGCGCCGGCTCCGCCGGCGCAATCGATTCTGGGGGCGGGTTATCGAGGGGCGCCACGGCTCCGCCGGGTCGTCCCGAGCCACACCGGAGGCACCTGGGGGGCTTGGGGGGCCCGTCGCGGCCCCCCATGTTCGACTAGTCCCAGAGGTAGGCGCGTGGGTTCACCGGCTGGCCCTTCACGAGGATCTCGTAGTGGAGGTGCGGGCCCGATGAACGCCCCGTGTTGCCGGAGAACCCGATGACCCCGCCGCGCTGGACCCAGTCGCCTTGCTTGACCGAGGTCTTCGAGAGGTGGCCGTACATGCTGCGGACGTCGTTCTCGTGCTCGATGATGACGAGGATGCCGAACTCCGGCTGCGCGCCCGCGAAGGTGACCGTGCCGGCGGCGGGGGCGCGGACCGGCGTCCCCTGGTTGGCGTTGATGTCGAGGCCGCCGTGGAACTCGGTGACCTGCGTCCACGGTGACAGGCGGTTGCCGAACTCGGAGTTCACGGCGCCGCGCACGGGCCAGCGGGACGGCAGCGCCGCGAGCGCCTTGCCCGCGCGCGTCATCAGGCGGTCGAGGGCGCGGAGGTTGTCGCCCTGCTCCACGACGCTCTCCGCGAGGCGCTCGATCTCGTCCTTCGGGTGGAGCGACGCGGGTGAGCGATCGGCCTCCCGCGCGCCGCCGCCGATGCCCCGGTCGCGCCGGCCGGGCGTGAGCTCGGGACCGAACGGCTCCCAGATGCGCGCGTGGAGCTCGCGCCAGCCCACCATCTCCTTGCGGAGCTCGGCGACGCGGCGGTTGAAGGAATCGATGGTCGCGCGCTGGTCTGTGATCTGACGGCTGAACGTCTTCGCCTCACGCGTGAGCTCGCGGAGCTGCACCCAGTCGCCGACGAGCACGCCCAGCACCGCCATGCAGACCGCCAGGGCCACGAACGTGCCGGTGACGAGGGGCCGGGGGAAGTTGAGCCGCAAGACGCGGGCGCCGTCGCCGCGGACGATGAGGAGGCTGAACTGGGTCCTCGGGTTTGTGCGTGCGCGGGCTCCGCCGGGCCGGGGCGCCGGTGCTGCCCTGAGCTCTGGCGTCCGCTCGGCTGGCCCATCGAGGGCTACGGCGTGCCTCTCCATGCCCATCTGTGATTCGCAAATGCCGTGCCTGGCCCGGCGCCTCGCAGAATCGAGGGGTTAAGCGCGTCTGTCACTGTCATTCCGGCAAACACCTGAGTCTCTATGTCACCGCGGTGACGCGCACGCATTGGGCGCTAACTCCGCGTGGGACCGTCATTTATTGACACTCCTCGCGGCGACCTTGTATCATCGGAGGACACGTCCCCGAAGAGGAGTCCTGATGGACGACTTCTACCGGATCAAGCGGCTTCCGCCCTACGTCTTCGCGATCGTCAACGACCTCAAGACGAAGGCCCGCGCGCGGGGCGTCGACGTGATCGATCTCGGTATGGGCAACCCCGATCTCGGGACACCGAAGCATATCGTCGCCAAGCTCGTCGAGGCGGCGCAGAACCCGAAGAACCACCGCTATTCGGCCTCGCGGGGCATCACGCGCCTGCGCGTCGCGATCACCAAGTGGTATCGCGACCGCTACGGCGTGACGCTGGATCCCGACTCCGAGACGATCGCCACGATCGGCGCCAAGGAGGGCCTGGCCCACCTGGCGCTCGCCGTCCTGCAGCCGGGCGACGGCGTGCTCGTGCCGAACCCGACCTACCCGATCCACTCCTACTCGGTCGTCATCGCCGACGGCGACCTGCGCTCCGTGCCGCTGACGCCCGACGGCGACTTCTTCGCCCGGCTCGAGGAGACGGCGAAGCTCGCCTGGCCCAAGGCCAAGCTCCTGATCCTCTCCTTCCCGCACAACCCGACGACGATGTGCGTGGACCGCGGGTTCTTCGAGAAGGTCGTGGCGTTCGCGCGCGAGCACCGGCTCATGGTGGTCCACGACTTCGCCTACGCCGACTTCTGCTTCGACGGCTACAAGCCGCCGTCGTTCCTGGAGGTGCCGGGGGCGAAGGAGGTCGGCGTCGAGGTCTTCTCGACCTCGAAGTCCTACAACATGCCCGGCTGGCGGCTCGGCTTCGTGTGCGGCAACGCCAACATGGTCCACGCGCTCGCGCGTATCAAGTCCTACCTGGACTACGGCGCCTTCCAGCCCATTCAGATCGCCGGCATCATCGCGCTCGAGGGCGACCAGACGTGCGTCGCCGACATCGTGGAGATCCACCGCAAACGCCGCGACGTCCTCGTCGACGGTCTCAACAAGCTCGGCTGGTCGGTGCCCAAGCCCAAGGGCACGATGTTCGTCTGGGCGCCCATCCCCGAGCCCTTCCGCACGATGGGGTCCCTCGAGTTCTCGAAGCTGCTCATCCAGGAGGCGAAGGTGGCCGTCTCCCCGGGCATCGGGTTCGGCGAGTACGGCGAAGGGTTCGTCCGGTTCGCCCTCGTCGAGAACGAGCAGCGGATCAAGCAGGCGCTCCGCGGGCTCAAGCAGCTCGCCCGCTGACAAGCACCCACCACGCGAGGATCGAGGCGGATGAAGGACGTCAGGATCGGGTTGCTCGGGCTCGGCACCGTCGGCGGCGGCGTCGTGAAGATCCTCGAGTCCCGCCGCGCGATGCTCGAGGAGCGCGCCGGCGCACGGCTCGTGCTGGCCACCGTCGCCGACACGGACCTGACGCGCCCGCGCGAGGGGCTGGACCTCAAGACGCTGCCGCTGACGGCCGACGCCGCCGGGGTGCTCGCCGACCCGTCGATCCAGATCGTCATCGAGCTGGTCGGCGGCCTCGAGCCCGCGCGGACGTTCATCCTCAAGGCCCTCCAGGCGGGCAAGCACGTCGTCACGGCCAACAAGGCGCTCCTCGCCCACCACGGCGCCGAGCTCTACGACGAGGCGCGGCGGCGCGGTGTGACGCTCGCGTTCGAGGCGGCGGTCGCGGGCGGGATCCCGCTCATCCTGGCGGTCAAGGAAGGGCTCGTCGCCAACCGCATCCAGGCCGTCTTCGGCATCGTCAACGGGACGTCGAACTACATCCTGTCGAAGATGACCGACGAGGGCCTGGACTTTTCGCTGGTGCTGAAGGACGCGCAGGCCCAGGGCTACGCCGAGGCGGACCCGACCCTCGACATCGAGGGCATGGATTCCGCCCACAAGCTCCAGATCCTCGTCTCACTGGCGTTTCGCACGTTCGTGGGGCTGAAGGACATCCACACCGAGGGCATCACGCGCGTGACGCAGCAGGACATCGGCTACGCGCGGGAGCTCGGGTACCGCATCAAGCTCCTCGCGATCGCCAAGGCATCGGGGGGCGAGGGCCAGGGCGCCGGGCGCGCGGCGGTGGAGGTCCGCGTGCACCCGACGATGATCCCCGCGAGCTCACCGCTCGCCGCGGTCTCCGGCGTCTTCAACGCGATCTTCATCACCGGCGACGCCGTCGGCGACCTCATGTTCTACGGCCGCGGCGCGGGCCAGCTGCCGACGGCCTCGGCGGTGTGGGCCGACACGCTCGACATCGCGCGCCGGATCGCCCACGACATCCCGGCGCTGGCGCTCGAGCTGCCGTCCGCGGGCCCGACCGCCCTGCCGCGGAAGCCGATGGACGAGATCCGGTGTTGCTACTACCTACGCGTCATGGCCCAGGACCGGCCCGGCGTGCTGTCGAAGGTGGCCGGTATCCTCGGCGACAACAACATCTCGATCGCGAACGTCATCCAGAAGGGACGCGGCAAGCGCGAGGCGGTGCCGGTCGTCATGCTGAGCCACGAGGCCCGCGAGCTCGACATGCGCAACGCCCTCGCCGCCATCGACAAGCTCCCCGACGTCGCCGCGGCGACCACGATGTTCCGCGTGGAGGGCGGCCCGGCGTGAAGGCCTGGCGCGGCGTCATCGAGCAGTACCGCGACTTCCTGCCCGTGACGGACAAGACACCCATCGTCACGCTCTCGGAGGGCAACACGCCGCTCATCCACGCGCCGCGCCTCGAGGAGGCGACCGACCGCCGCCTGTCGATCTACCTCAAGTGCGAGGGTTTCAACCCGACGGGCTCGTTCAAGGACCGCGGAATGACGATGGCGATCTCGAAGGCGCTCGAGGCGGGCTCGCGCGCCGTCATCTGCGCCTCGACGGGCAACACCTCGGCGTCCGCGGCGGCGTTCGCCGCGCGCGCCGGCATCCGCGCCTTCGTCATGGTGCCGAAGGGCGCGGTCGCGCTCGGCAAGCTCTCGCAGGCCGCGATCCACGGCGCGCGGGTCCTCACCGTGGACGGCAACTTCGACCAGGCGCTCTCGATCGTGCGCCGGATCGCCGAGACGCACCCGGTGACGCTCGTGAACTCGGTGAACCCCTTCCGCCTCGAGGGCCAGAAGACCGCCGCCTTCGAGGTCGTGGACCAGCTCGGCCGCGCGCCGGACTACCACCTGATCCCCGTCGGCAACGCGGGCAACATCACCGCCTACTGGCGCGGCTACCGCGAGTACCACCGCACCGGACGCATGACCGAGCTGCCGCGCATGGTCGGCTTCCAGGCCGCGGGTGCGGCGCCGATCTACGAGAACCGCGTGATCGAGGAGCCGCGCACGGTCGCGACGGCGATCAAGATCGGCAACCCCGCGTCGTGGGGGCCGGCGCTCGAGGCCATGCAGGACTCGAAGGGCTGGGTGGACGTGGTGAGCGACGAGGAGATCCTGCGCGCCTACCGGATGCTCGCCCGCGAGGAGGGCATCTTCATGGAGCCCGCGTCCGCGGCGACCGTGGCTGGCCTCCTCAAGTCGGTCAAGGCCGGCCGCTTCGAGGCCGGCTCCACCCTCGTGCTCACGCTGACGGGGCACGGGCTCAAGGACCCCGACACCGCGCTCGAGTCGGCGTCGCGGCCGACGACGGTGCCGCCCGCGATCGACGCCGTCCTGGCCCAGCTCGGCCTCTGAACCGGCTCAAGGTCCTCCTCGGCGTCGCGATCAGCGCCGCCCTCTTCGTCTACCTCTTCCGCGCGGTGGACCTCGACGAGCTCGGGCGCCAGCTCCGCGACACGCAGTGGGGCTGGGCGGCGCTCGCCACGGCGCTGGCGCCGGTGCAGATCTGGGCGCGCGCGCGCCGCTGGGTCTATCTCTTCCCCCCGCGCTCGAATCCGGCCGGGCTCGTGCCCGCGATCTGGATCGGCTACATGGCGA
>QHSZ01000013.1 GCA_003220595.1 Candidatus Rokuibacteriota bacterium
CGTCGGACGCTCGGCGACCAGCGCGCCTCGGTGAGCTGCATCATCGCGGCGATCGCGGGCCCCGTGACGGCGAGCCCCGACCAGAAGACGAGGTTTACGAGATAGATGGACCACACCTGGGCGGCGTCCGCCGAGCGCGCCCCCGTCAGGAAGGCGATCGCACCGGCGGTCACGATCAGGGCCCAGACGATCGTCATTGTCGCGCCACGCTCCGGAGGAAGTTCACGATGTGCCACGCCTCCTCCGAGGAGAGCGCCTCGCCGTAGCTGGGCATCACCGCGCCGCCGGCGACGATGTAGCTGTGCCAGTAGCCGTCGGTCCGCTGCTTCTGGAGCTCCGCGTTCGTGAGGTCGGGCGTCGGGATGAACTTCGTCGCCACCAGGCCCGTCACCCCGCCCTTGGCCTCGGCGCCGTGGCAGGGCACGCAGAAGGTCACGTAGCGCTCGCGTCCCAGCGCGATCGACGCGGCCGACGCCCGCACCGGGTTCGGCTGCTTCGCGGCGACCTCGCGCTGCTCCTTGGGGAGGACGAGGTCGCCGCCGCGCGGGACCACGCCCGCGGGCATCCGGAAGACGCGCTCGCCCGGCATGATCCTGGCGGTTTCGGCCATGTTGTGGGTGAAGCGCACGACCACGGCCGCGCCCATCAGCCCGCCGGCCGCGGCGACGATCAGAAGCGTGAGGATGAAGACCCACTTCACGGCCGCACCTCGTCCGCTCCCGCCGCGCGGAGGATCTCGCGCACCGACCCGCCGCGCCCGGGCGCCACGTGGATGGCCACCCCGAAGCGGTCGTTGGTGAAGCGCGGGTCGAAGCTCGGGCTCGGCGTGAGCCGCGGCAGCCGCCCGAGCAGCGCCATGCCGAGCACCGTCGCGATCCCGCCGAACAGGATCGTCAGCTCGAACGCGATGACGACGAAAGGCGGGATGGAGGCAACCGGCTTGCCGCCCGTCGTGAGGCCCCACTGCAGCGAGGACCAGATCGTCAGGAGGAACCCGGACGCCATGCCCGTCAGGCCGCCAATGAGCGTGAAGAGGCGCACGCGGCTCACCGGCCGGTCGCGCTCCAGCACCTCCTCGATCTCGTGCACGGGGACCGGTGTGTACACGGTGAGATCGTGGTAGCCCTTCGCCTTCAAGTCCTCGAGGGCGCGGACCGTCGTGTCCACGTGAGCGAAGACGCCGAGGATCGTCTCAGTGGTGGCCGGCATGGCGGGGGTCCCTCAGCGGCGGCGGGAGAGTCTCCTTCACCTCCACGATCGAGAGCGACGGCATGACCTTGATGAACCCGAGGAACAGGATGAAGAACCACGCGAAGCTGCCGATGACGACCATCGTGTCGGTCGGGCTCGGGTAGTAGATACCCCACGTGTACGGGTAGAAGTCGTGCCCGAGCGACGGCACGATGATGTTGAACCGCTCGAACCACATGCCGATCAGCACGAGGATCGAGACGACGTAGAGGATCGTCGGGCTCGTACGCGCCTTCTTCCAGAACAGGATGAGGGGCGCGACGCAGTTGCAGAAGTACATCAGCCAGAGCGCCCACGCGTAGGACTTCGTCACCTTCCAGAAGAGCGAGGCCTTCTCGATATCGTCCCCGCTGTAAATCGAGGTGAAGATCTCGCAGATGTAGAAGTAGGTCAGAATCAGGCCGGTCACCAGGATGAGCTTGCCCATCGCGTCCAGGTGCCTGTCCTCGATGTAGGCGTGGAGCCCGAAGAAGTGGCGCATCGGCAGGAGGAGGATCAGCACCATCGCGAAGCCCGAGAAGATCGCGCCGTCGACGAAGAACGGCGCGAAGAGCGTCGAGTGCCAGCCCGGAACCAGCGCCATCGCGAAGTCCCACGACACGACGCTGTGCACGGAGAGGACGAGCGGCGTGGCGAGCGCGGCGAGCAGGCCGTACGCGCGCCGATAGTGCCGCCACTGCGAGTCGGCGCCCTCCCAGCCGAGCGCCAGCATCGCGTAGATCCGCCGGCGCCAGCCGATCGACGCGTCCCGGAGGGCGGCGATGTCGGGCACCAGGCCGACGATGAAGAAGACGGTCGAGATCGAGAGGTACGTCGAGATCGCGAACACGTCCCAGACGAGTGGCGAGCGGAAGTTCGGCCAGAGGTATCGCTGGTTCGGGTACGGCAGCAGGAAGTACGCGAACCACATGCGGCCCGCGTGGATCAGCGGGAACAGGCCGGCGGTCAGGACCGCGAAGATCGTCATCGCCTCGGCAGCACGATAGATGGGCGTTCGCCACCGCGCGCGAAACAGATAGAGGATCGCGGAGATCAGCGTGCCCGCGTGGCCGATACCGATCCAGAACACGAAGCTCGTGATGTACATCGCCCACATCTGGGGCGTGCGCTTGCCGGCCATCCCCATGCCCCACCAGATCTGGCCCGTCCACGCGAGGATCCCCGCGGCCAGGATGAGGGCGACGACGCACATCCACGCGAAGTAGAGGTTGCCGGGGGGCTCGAGCGTGCGGACGACGTCGCGATTGACGTCGGCGAACGTGGGCGAGGCGCCGCGAGCGTCGTTCGTGGGGCTCACGCGTGGTCTCGGACGACCTTCTTCAGATACGTCACGGACGGCCGCGTGCCGATCTCGTCGAGGACGTGGTAGGCGCGCGGCGAGCGGACGAGCCCGACCACCGCGCTCTTCTCGTCCTTGAGGTTGCCGAAGGTGATCGCCTGCGTCGGGCACGTCTGCTGACAGGCGGTCAGGATGTCGCCGTCCTGCACCGCGCGCTTCGCATCCTTCGCCCCGTCCTTGCCGGCGACGATGCGCTGGACGCACATCGTGCACTTCTCCATGACGCCGAGCTGGCGGACCGTGACGTCGGGATTCAGCTGGACCTCGAGCGGCGTCGGGATCTCCCACTGGAACCAGTTGAAGCGGCGGACGTGGTACGGGCAGTTGTTGCCGCAGTAGCGCGTGCCGACGCAGCGGTTGTATACCTGGGCGTTCAGGCCCTCGTCGGTCCGGTACGCGGCGAACACCGGGCACACGGGCTCACACGGCGCGACCTCGCAGTGCTGGCAGAGCATCGGCAGGAAGACGTTCGTCGGCTGCTCGGCCCTGCCCTCCGCCCAGCGCTCGACGCGGATCCAGTGCATCCCGCGCCCGTAGGCGGCCGGCGCCTTGCCGACGACGGCGACGTTGTTCTCGGCCTGGCAGGCGACGACACACGCCTGACAGCCGACGCACGCGTCCACGTCGATCGCCAGGCCCCAGCGGTACCCGGGATACTGCTTCTCCGGGTAGAGGCTGATGGGCACCTCGGGCTCGGGCCGGCCGCGCAGCGCCGCCTCGCGTGCCGCGCGCAGGTCCACGTGCCGGGCGAGCTCGCGTTCCTGCTGATCGTGCGTCGCTTGCAAGATCGCGAGCGGCCGGCGCACCCCCGTCTTCGCGAGCGTCACGCGCACGCCCAGGTAGATCGGCCCTCCTGACGCGGGCTCGGGCGCCCCGGAGAGCAGCGCGACGGGGTTCGCCGGGGTCGACGGCGCCGCGACATAGCGCGGTACGTGATAGGGCGCGTAACGGTGGCCGATCGGGATCGCCACGGCCCGGCCATGGAGCGTCGGCGAGACGTACGCGGGCACCTCGAGCGCACCGTGCGGCGAGGTCACCTTCAGGACGTCGCCCGTCACGATCCCGAGCCGCGCGGCCGCCTCCGCCGGCACCTCCACCCACGCGTCCCACACGGCCTGGGTCATCGTGTCGGGGGTCTCCTGGAGCCACGCCCGGCTCGCGCCGCGGCCGTCATAGAACCTGAACGACGGGTACGCCAGCAGCGCGAATCCGCCCGCGTCGCCCTCGAGCGGGGCCGCCGCGGCCTCGAGGGCGACGGGCCTCACCGTCACCGGCGCCGCGGCGACGTCCTGGAAGACGCCGCCCTGCCGCAGTGCCGCCGGCCATTCGCCCTTGACGCGCGGGTCCCAGACCGAGCGCAGATACTGCTCGAAGCTCGCCCACGGAAGCGGCCCCTTCCCCTCCTCGCTTCCGAAGACGGCACGGCCGATTGCGAGCAGGGTGTCGCCCATGGGCTTCGCGTCGCGGAGCGGCGCCATCGTCGGCTGCATCAGGCCCGTGACGCCCTCGCGCGGCGTGTAGTCGCCCCACGACTCGAGCCAGTGGGTGTCGGGGAGCACGAGGCCCGCGAGTGCCGTCGTCTCATCGGGCAGGCTCGCGAAGCTGACGACGAGGCCGGCCTTCCTGATCGCGTCGGCGAACTTGAGGCCACCCGGCAGCGTGAACGCCGGGTTGACGCCCGGGCCGAGCAGGAGGAGCTTGATCTCGCCGCGTTCCATGGCCCGCGCGAGCTCCACCACCTCCGCGTAGGGCGTCACCCTCCCGTACGCGGAGTCGGGGCCGAAGCGGACCGTCTTGCCGACGTTCCCGGCCGCCGCATTGAGCAGGTTGATCGCGACCAGCGTGTCCGTGGCGTTCCCGCCGCTCACGGCGACGCCGCCCCCGACCGCGAGCCCTGGCCTCGCGTGGCCGAAGACTGAGGCGACGTGCTTGATCCGCTCGACCGGCACGCCGCTCTGCTCGGAGACGCGCACCACGTCCACCTTCGCCACGGCGTCCGCAAAGCGCCGGTCGGCGAGCCCCTCGCCGACCATCACCTTGAGCACCGCGAGCGCCAGCATTCCCTCGGTGCCGGGCGCGTTGCGCAGCCACTCGTCGGCGTTCGACGCGGTCAGCGACTGCCGCGGCTCGACGTGGATGAACGTCCCGGCCCGCCCGTCGCGGAATGTGTGCATGCGACCGAAGCCGCGCGCGTGCCCCACGTTCGAGAGCCACGTCTCCAGGAAGTCGGCGCCGAACGAGAGCACGACCTCGGCGTCCTCGAACGCGTAGTACGGGATCGCGTCGCGACCGAAGGCGACGCGGTTGGCCGCCCGGAGCGTCTCGTATCCGAAGGCCTCGAGCGTCACGCGCGGCCGAGCGCCGATCGCCTGGACCCACGTGTCGAGGAGCGCGCCCAGGCTGCCGTGCTCGAGCTGGGTGACGATGGCGATCGCGCGCCCTTGCCCCGCTTTCCGGAGCTCGGCGATCCTGTCGCTCACCTGCGCACGCGCGCTCTCCCAGTGTATGGGCCTGACACCGCGCCCCTCGGGCACACCCGGCCCCGCGAACCGGTCGGGGTGGTAGAGCCCCTGGAGCGCCGCCTGGCCGCGAACGCAGAGCGCGCCGTGATTCACTGGGTGCTCGGGATTCCCCTCGAGCTTCACGACGCGGCCCTCACGGTTCCGCGCGAGCACGCCGCAGCCGGCCGGACACTCGCGGCACACGGTCGCGAACCACGCGGCGACCCCCGGCACGAGCTGCTCGTTCGGCACCACCAGGGGCAGGATGCTCTCGGTCGTCTGCTGGCAGCCCGCGACGGCCGCACTGGCGCCGCTCGTCGCCACGATCTTGAAGAAGTCGCGCCTGTTCATGCTCGCACGCTCTAGTGGTGGCAGGTCACGCAGTCGAGCGGCGCGTGCATGCCCGCCGTCGCGTTCTGTCGCCGGTGACAGTCGACGCACCAGCCCATCGTCAGCGGCCGCGCCGCGGGCCGGAGGCCGACCAGGTTCAGGAGGTCGTTCGTGAGCGTCCGGCCCGTCTCCGCGGCGAACGTCGTCATGGTCTCGACGGCGCCGTGGCACTCCTGGCACGTGAGTTTCGCCCGGAGGTGGGCCTTGTGTGGGAAGTACGTGAACTCGGGGAGCTTGTTCACGCGTACCCACGGGATCGGCTCCCCCTTGGCCAGGTACTCGCCGAGCTTCTTGATCTCCGGCCGGTCGGCGGCGGTGATCTTATGACAGCCGAGACAGCGCGTCACCGACGGCAGGCCCGCGTACTCGGAGCGCCGCGCGTCACTGTGACAGTACTGGCAGTCGAGCTTGTAGGTCTGGACGTGCGTGTTGTGCGGGAAGTTGATCGGCTGGATGGACGCCTTCGCGACTGCCGGCTGGCGGCTCCACGACGAGACCGCCAGGAAGACCAGAATGGCGAGGAGCACGACGCCCAAGGCTCCCACGCCCGCCCTTGCGCCCATCGACAGTCGATCGCCCTCCGCGGGATTGAGTGATGCTTGTGAAGCCTATCACTCGCCCCGCGACCGCGTCAATGAGCAAACGCGTCGCTAGAGGCTCGCCAGGGACTCGGCCGCCGCCCGCGCGGTCGTGGCGATGTCCTGCTCCGTGTGGGCGAGCGAGACGAACGCGGCCTCGAACTGCGAGGGCGCCAGACACACGCCACGCTCCCGCATCGCGTGGAAGTAGCGAGCATAGCGCTTCGTGTCGCTCCGCTTGGCGGACGCGTAGTCGGTCACCGGCGTATCGCAGAAGAACGCGGTCAGCATCGAGCCGACGCGGTTCACCGTGAGCGGCACGCCGCCGCGCGACGCCCCGAGCCGGAGCCCGCGCTCGAGCTCGGCCGAACGCGCCTCGAGCGTCGCGTAGGACGAACGGTCGAGCCGCCGCAGGGTCGCGAGCCCCGCCGCGACGGCGAGCGGGTTCCCCGACAGGGTGCCCGCCTGGTACACGGGGCCGAGGGGCGCCACCTGGCCCATGAGCGCGCGCGAGCCGCCGTACGCGCCGACGGGCAGCCCGCCGCCGATGATCTTGCCGAGGCACGTGAGGTCTGGGCTGACGCCGTACCGCTCTTGCGCCCCGCCGTAGGCGACGCGGAACCCCGTGATGACCTCGTCGAAGATCAGCACCGCGCCGTGCTCGCGCGTGGTCGCGCGGAGCCCCTCGAGGAAGCCCGGTTGCGGCGGCACCACGCCCATGTTGCCCGCCACAGGCTCGACGATCACGGCCGCGATCTCGCTGCCGCGCGCGCGAAAGAGCGCGCGAACAGCCTCGAGGTCGTTGAACGGCGCCGTGAGCGTGAGCCCGGCCAGCGGCGCCGGCACGCCGGCGCTGTCGGGAATCGAGAAGGTCGCGCCGCCCGAGCCCGCCTTGACCAGCAGGCTGTCGGCGTGGCCGTGGTAACAGCCGTCGAACTTCACGAGGAGCGCGCGGCCGGTGGCGCCCCGCGCCACGCGGATCGCGCTCATCGCGGCCTCCGTGCCCGAGCTCACGAGGCGCACGAGCTCCATCGACGGGTAGGCGGCGGTGAGCGCCTCCGCCATCTCCACCTCCAGCGGTGTCGGCGCGCCGTAGCTCGTGCCGCGGGCGGCCGTCTCGGCGATGGCCGCGACGACCGGCGCCGGCGCGTGGCCCAGGATGAGCGGCCCCCACGAGCCGAGGAAGTCGATGTACTCGCGCCCGTCCACGTCCCAGAGGCGGGCGCCCGCGCCGCGCGCGACGAAGAACGGCTCACCGCCGACGCCGCGGAAGGCGCGCACTGGGCTATTGACGCCGCCGGGCATCACGGCGACCGCGCGGTCCCAGAGCCGCTTCGAGTCGCGCGGCGGCGCCTCCGTCGCACCCCCGGCCGCCTCGAGGTCGACCGGCACGAAATCGCTGCGCTCGGAGCTCCACCGGAACGCCGCGACCGCTCCCGGCCGCCCGCCCAGCACCGACGTCACCACGTAGGTCGCGGCGGGATAGGCGGGCTCGCCGCCGAGCAGGGCCTGGCGCTTGTCCGTCTCGGAGAAGTAGGCGCCGGCGTCCACGTGCGAGTGATAGATGACGGCCACCGCGAAGCCCTCGGCCTCGAGCCGGCCGATCCGCAGCAGGTCGGCGGGGTCGATGTAGTAGGCGGTCCGGGCGTCGCGCGGATGGCGGACGGAATCCTTTGCGTGGAGCTCGTTCTGGGCGTTCCTGCAGCGCACGAGGCGCCGCTCGGCGCCGCGCGCGACGATCACGCCGCACGACTCGTGCGGGTACTCCTCGATCGCCTGGCGGCGGATCGCCTCCAGCTCGTCCGGGCTCAGGATCACCAGCCGCCGCCCGCGAGGGCGGGGATGATCGCCACCTCGTCGCCGTCTTTCAATGGCGTCGCGAGCCCCTGAAGGACCTCGATCGCCTCGTTGTTCACGTAGACGTTCACGTGGTGGTGGAGCTGGCCGCCCTCGCCGCGCACGAGCCCGCGCAGGCCCGTGTAGGCGCCCTCCAGCTCGTCGAGCAGCCCGCCGACGGTCGTCGCGGCCGACTGCAGGCGGTCCTTGTTGTTCGTCGCCCTTCGGAACGGCGTCGGGATGTACACGGTCACGGCCATGCGTCCACTCTCCTGCGATGCTCGAACACTCTCACCTCTCGCCTCGCCGCGCCGCGTCCCGGCGGGACACTAGCCCTGGCTCAGGTATCGCTCGCCGGTGTCGGGCAGCACCGTGACGACGAGCTGTCCGGCGGCGAGCTCGGTGGCGACCGCGCAGGCGGCGAAGGCCGCGGCGCCGGCCGACACGCCGACGAGCAGCCCCTCCTCGCGCGCCAGCCGCCGCGACCACGCGAGCGCGTCCTCGTCGCGCACCTGGATGATCCTGTCGATCACCGCGCGGTTCAGGACGCCCGGCACGAATGACGCGCCGATGCCCTGGATCGCGTGCGGGCGCCCCTTGCCGCCGGACAGCACGGGGGACTTCGCCGGCTCGACGGCGATCACGCGCACGCCTGGCACCTTCTCCTTGAGCACCTCGCCCACGCCCGTCACCGTGCCCCCGGTGCCGACACCAGCCACGAAGGCGTCAAGCCGCCCGTCCACCGCGTCCAGGATCTCGAGCGCCGTGGTGCGCCGGTGTGCCTCGGGATTCGCGGGGTTCTGGAACTGCTGCGGCATGAAGTAGTCGGGATGCTCGCGCAGAAGCTCCTGGGCCGCGTGCACGGCGCCCGTCATCCCCTCGATCGCCGGCGTGACGTGCAGCTCGGCGCCGAACCGCGCGAGCAGGCGCTGGCGCTCGACGCTCATGTCGTCGGGCATGGTCAGGATGAGCCGGTAGCCCCTGACCGCGGCCGCCATCGCGAGCCCGATGCCGGTGTTGCCGCTCGTCGGCTCGACGATCGTCGCGCCGGGCTTCAGCAGGCCGCGCGCCTCCGCGTCCTCGAGCATCGACAGCGCGATCCGGTCCTTCACGCTCCCGCCCGGGTTCACCGACTCGAGCTTGGCGACGACGCGAGCGGCGCCGGGCGCCGGCAGCCGGTTCAGACGGACCATGGGCGTCCCGCCGATCAGCTCGAGCACGTTCGCCGCGATCTTCGGTCGCGTCATATGTGGTACATGGGCCGCGCGGCGCTCCGCCGCGCGCGCACGCGCTCCGCCAGCTCGCCGAAGGTGATCCGGTCGACGACCTCGGAAACCGCCTTGGAGATCTCGTCCCAGAGCTCGCCGAGATCGAACGTCTCGCCGCCGTTCCTGCCGCGGGCGCGGCGCTGGGCCTCCAGGGGCGACTGAGCGCCGTCGACCGCGCGCAGTACGTCGCCCACGCTGATCTGTTCGGCCGGGCGCGTGAGGTGGTAGCCCCCCGAAGAGCCGCGCCTGGAGCCGAGGAGCCCCGCGCGCTTGAGCGAGAGCAGCACCTGCTCGAGATAGCGCTGCGGGATCGCCTGGCGCTCGGCGATGTCCTGGATCGGCACGAGGGTCTGCCCCCGCCTGAGCGCCAGGTCCAGCACCGCCAGGATCGCGTACTCGCCTTTGGCCGATACCCTCATGTCACCGCTCGCTTCGCCCGTCCCACGGCCTCAGCTCGCACGATGCCCGACCATGTCACTGCTCGCCTCGCCCGTCGCACGGCCTCAGCTCGCACCGCCACGTTCCAGGAGGCGGGCGGCGTCCTTCGCAAAGTAGGTGATCACGATGTCGGCGCCGGCCCGGCGGATCGCGGTGAGCGCCTCCAGCATCGCACGCTCCTCGTCGAGCCAGCCCAGCTGGCCCGCGGCGCGGATCATCGCGTACTCACCGGAGACCGAGTAGGCCGCGAGCGGCACGCCAAACTCCGTCTTCGCCCGCGAGATCACGTCGAGGTACGGGAGCGCTGGCTTGATCATCACGATGTCGGCGCCCTCGTCGAGGTCGAGCGCGATTTCCCGCATGGCCTCGACGACGTTGGCGGGATCCATCTGGTACGAGCGCCGGTCGCCGAACTGCGGGGCCGACTCGGCTGCGTCGCGGAACGGCCCGTAGAAGCACGACGCGTATTTTGCCGAATAGGCCAGGATCGGCGCGTCCAGGTAGCCGGCCTCGTCCAGCGCCTCGCGGATGGCGCCGACCCGCCCGTCCATCATGTCCGAGGGCGCCACCATGTCGGCGCCCGCCTCGGCGTGCGAGACCGCCACGCGCGCGAGCAGCTCGAGCGTCGGGTCGTTCCGCACGCTTCCACCCTCCACCACCCCGCAGTGACCGTGACTCGTGTACTGGCAGAGACATACGTCGGTGACGACGAGGAGGTCGGGCACGACGTCCTTCACGGCGCGGACCGCTTGCTGGACAATGCCGTCGTCGGCCCAGGCCTCCGAGCCCCGCGGGTCCTTCTCGGCCGGCACGCCGAACAGGAGCACGGCGGGGATCCCCATGCCCGCGACGTCCTTCACGTCCTTCACGAGCTCGTCGATCGAGAACCGGAACTGCCCCGGCATGGACCCGATCGGCTCGCGGACCCCGCGGCCGTGGACCGCGAAGAGCGGGTAGACCAGGTCGTCTACGGCGAGCGCGGTCTCACGCACGAGCTTCCGGAGGAGCGGCTTCTCGCGGAGACGCCTCGGACGGAACATCGCATGCGCCATCAGTCGCCCCTCCTGCCGCGGCGGCCGCGAGTCCTCGGCAACCGGGAAAAGTAGTCGGCGATCGCCCGCGCGAGGGCGGGGATCGTGTACTCGCTCGGCATCACGTCCGTCGCCAGCCCGTATTCGGCCGCGGTCGCCGCGGTGATGGGTCCGATCGAGGCGACTGCGACCCGCCCCCGCCACGCGAGGCGCTCCCCTTCGCTGAACAGCTCGGCGAAGTTCCGCGCCGTGGACGAGCTCGTGAACGTCACGGCGTCCACCGCGCCGGACGCGAGCGCGCCCCGTAGCCGCTCGACACCGTTCTCGACCCGCTTCGTCTGGTACGCGGGCACCTCGCTGATCGCCGCGCCGAGCCGTCGGAGCTCGACGACGAGGACGTCGCGCGTCTCCCGCGCCCGCGGCAGCAGGACGCGGTCGCCGGGCCCGAGCGCGCCGCGCAGCGCCTCGACGAGCGCCTCGGCGCGGAACTCGCGGGGCACCACCTCCACTCGCACGCCGTGCTCGGCGAGCGCCTCCGCCGTCGCCGGGCCGATCGCCGCGATACGCTTCCTCCCGACCGCGGCCCAGGCGAGGCCGCGCGCCGCGAGCCGCTTGTCCAGCATGAGGACGCCGTTCACGCTCGTGAAGACCACCCACGTGAACGTGTCGAGGGCCGCCAGCGCGGCGTCGAGTGGCTCCCACGAGGGCGGCGGCTCGATCGCGATCGTCGGCGCCTGCACCACGCGCGCCCCCGCCTCCTCCAGGAGCTGTACGAAGCGCTGCGCCTGGGCCGCGGCGCGCGTGACAACGATCGTCCGCCCCGCGAGCGGTCCGGCTCTCATCGCGCGCGCCGTCCGTGCCATGGCCGTCACGCCCTGAGCGCTGTCACGCCGGCGGCGCCGCGCTCGAGCAGTGATTCGGCGAGTCGCCGGCCGATCCGCTCGGCGTCCTCGGGCGCGCCCCCGTCCTCGCCGCGGAGCACATGCTGCCCGTCCTCGCTCGCGACGAGCGCCGTCACGCGGAGCCGCCCGCCGGCGAGCGTCGCGTGGGCGGCCATCGGCGAGTTGCAGGACGCGCCGAGCCGGGCGAGGTAGGCGCGCTCGGCGAGGGCACAGACGCGCGTCGGGCCGTGATCGACGGCCTCGAGCAGGGCGAGAACCCGGCGGTCCGACGCCCGCGCCTCGACGGCGAGGATCCCCTGGCCCACGGCGGGCACGAACACCGCGGGATCGAGCGCACGCACGTGGATCGGGGCGAGGCCGAGCCGCGCGAGACCGGCCGCCGCGAGCACGACGCCGTCGCAGGCGCCGTCGGCGAGCCTTCGCAGACGCGTGTCCACGTTGCCGCGCATCGGCACGACGGCGAGATCGGGCCGCAGCGACAGCACGAGCGCGCGCCGGCGCGGACTCGAGGTGCCGACCACCGCGCCCGCCGGCAGGTCGTCGAGGCCGCCGCCCTCGCGGGTCACGAGCACGTCACCCGGCGTCTCGCGCGGCGGAAACGCCGCCAGCACGAGCCCCGCGGGGAGCGCCGCCGGAAGGTCCTTCAGGCTGTGCACCGCGCAGTCGACGCGCCCCTCGACCAGCGCCTGTTCGAGCTCACGGATGAACAGCCCCTTGCCACCGAGCGTCGCCAGGCGCGCCTCGGCGAGGCGGTCGCCCTCGGTGCGGATCGGCACGACCTCCACGCCCTCACCCCGGACGCGGAGCCGCTCGGCCACCAGGGCGGCCTGGGCCAGGGCGAGCACGCTCCCGCGCGTGGCGAGTCGGATCATTTCCGGGTGAGGCCGAAGAGCTCGTGCACGAGCTCCAGCCACGTGCGGTGCGCGCCCGCGCGCGAGGACTCGCGAAGCTTCGTGATCGGCGCGTGCAGGATCTTGTTCACGATCGCGGACGACAGGGCCTCGAGCGCCTGGCGCGTCTCGGGCGGCGCGTCGGCCAGGCGCGCGAGCGCCTTGCGAAGCTCGCCGAGTCGGATCTCTTCCAGCCGCTCGCGCAGCGAGACGATCGTGGGGATCACCTCGACGTCGCGTAGCCGCGCGACGAACTTCCCCGCCTCGCGCTCGACCAGCGCCTCCGCGCGGTGCGCCTCGCGGTGCCGCTCGCGGATGTTCGCGTCCACCACCTGCTTCAGGTCGTCGATGTCATAGCGGTACACGCCGCCGAGACTGTCCACGCCCGCCTCGACGTCGCGCGGGACCGCGATGTCGATGAAGAAGAGCGGCCGCGCGCGGCGACCGTTGGTCACGCGCTGCACCGCCGCGCGCGTGATCACGGGCTCCGCCGCCCCGGTGGATGTGATGACGATGTCGACGCCGGCGAGCGCCGTCTCGAGCTCGTCCCAGGGGAGCGCGGTGCCCGACAGCGCGCGCGCCATCTCCTGGGCGCGAGCCCAGGTCCGGTTCACGACGTAGACGGGGAACGCGCCCTGCTCGACCAGGTGCCGCGCCGCGAGCTCCCCCATCTTGCCCGCGCCGACCAGCAGCACCGCCTTGCGCGCGAGCCCGGCGAAGATCTTCTTTGCGAGCTCGACGGCGGCGAAGGCGACGGACACCGCGTGGCGGGCGATCTCCGTCTCGTTGCGGACCCGCTTGGCGACGGCGAAGGCCTGCGTGAAGAGCGGGTGCAGGCTCGGGCCGATCGTCGCGCAGGCCTGCGCGAGCGCGAACGCCTCCTTCACCTGGCCGAGGATCTGGGGCTCGCCGATCATCATCGAGTCGAGGCTCGACGCCACGCGAAAGGCGTGACGGATGGCGTCCTCCTCGAGGTGCGTGTAGAGCAGCGGCTCGACGAGCGCCGGGCTCACGCCCCGGTGCTGGCAGAGGTGGCGGAACGCGAGGGCGCGCGCCTCACCCGGGGCGGGAGCGACGCCGTACACCTCCACGCGGTTGCAGGTCGAGAGGATGAGCGCCTCCTCGACCGTGCCCGTGGCGGTGACGTCGCGCAGGAGCTCGCGGAGCTTGTCCTCCTCCACGGCGAGCCGCTCGCGCAACTCCACGGGTGCGTTCCTGTGGGAGAGGCCGGCGACGAAGAGCGGCATCAGGAGCCGTGCCGGCCGGGCAGGAACAACCCAGCGCCGAGCGTCAGGACGAGCGCCGCGAAACCGACGATCGCGAAGTAGGCCGCCCGCCGGCCGTGCCAGCCCGCGGCCGTGCGCCCCGCGAGGGTGCCCGCGTAGATCGTCCACGCGACGACCGAGAGGAGGGCGAGCGGGTCGAAGGTGAGGACGCTCCCCCAGGCGGGGCCCGCCCACAGGACGCCCAGGAGGATGCCGATCGTCAGGAATGGGAACCCGAGCGCGAGCGTGCGGTACGTCAGCCGGTCCAGCGTCTCGAGGGCGGGCAACCGGTAGTAGAGGGTGCCCGGTCGCTTCAGGCGAAGCTGGTGCTCCTGCAGGAGGTACATGAGCGCGCCGGCGAAGTTCAGGACGAACGCGGCGATGCCGATGAGTGTGAGACCGATGTGCACCCAGAGCCACGCGCCTCCGAGCGCCGGCTCGAGCCCCGGCAGCGAGCGCGTCGTCGACGCCTTCATGCTGAACATGAGGACGACCGGCAGGACGAAGGCGCTCAGCACCTTCACGCCCGTCTGGCGCTCCACCCAGAGGGCCAGCAGCACGACCACCCAGACGGCGACCGATACGGCTTCCGGGAGGCTCGCGAGCGGCGGCCGGCCGAGTTGGAGGCCACGGGCCAAGAGCGCCCCGGTGTGGAGGAGCCACCCGCCGATCGTGGCGAGCGAGGCGAGGCGGTGGATCCACTCCTCGCGCTGGACGAGGTACGCGAGCGACAGGCCCGTCGCCGCGACGTAGGCAATGATGGCGAGGCTCAAGAGAGTCGGATGCATAACGCTCGAAACGCCACGCTGAGCGAGAGTTTACCACATTCCCGATGCGGATTGACCTCGCCTCCTAGAGCTCACGCGAGCTGAAGGAGTGTCGGGACGGGGCGCCAGTAGCCCGCGCGCGAGGCGACCAGGTCGAGATGGGGCGAGCCCCAGTCCTCGACAAGCGCCGATTGCGCGTTCCAGCGCACCCTTCGGTCGAGCTCCTTCAGATATGCCTTGCAGCCGTTGCAGCCGAGGATCAGGTAGCCCTGGTCCCGGTCCTCGGGCTCGAGCCTCACGAGGTCGCGGCTCCGCTCGTTACCGCAGTGCGGGCAGCGGGTGCGTGCGAAGGTCCAGCCGCCGCCGCAGAGGTGGCAGGCCAGGCGGCGCTGGCCGTGTTCAAGCACGTCGGAGAAGCCCGCGGGGCTGCCGCAGAACGGACAGACCCCGACCTTCCACACGTGCTCGTCGAGGTGCTGGCGGCACTCGGTGAAGTAATGGTCGAGGGCCGGCCGGAGACAGCCGTAGGCGAGGAACGCGGCGACCTCGGGGGCCAGGCCCGAGGCTTCTTCCACCGCCCTCGAGCCGACCCGCCCGGGCGCCGGGAACAGCGCCGCGGGCGCGATCTCGCCTCGATCCCACGCCTCGGCGAGGCGTCCGAGGCTCGGTCGCGCGTCATTCGCGAGCACCACGACGCGCTCCATGGCCGCGGCGAGCAGCTCCTCGAGCTCGTCGGCGCGAATCGGGGGCGGCGCGTCGGCGAGCAGCGGCACGCCGCGCTCCCAGCGCCGACGGCAGTCCTCGCGTCCCCAGCCGAGCGGCGTCAGCCGCCCGGGCGTCCAGCGCTCCCACGCGTCGAAGAGGTCGTCGTAGACGCTCAGCGTCCCTCGGAGCTCGGCACGGCGGGACAGGAGATCCGCCCACTCCTCCTTCAGGCTCGCGATCGTCATGGGCTCCCGGGTCGCCGGCGGCCAAGACGGCGAGGGGCCCGTGGGGGCCCCTCGCGAGTCGCCGTCGGATCCGTGGGGATCAGGATTGGATGGACATCAGCACCACGTAGCGGAGGACGAAGCCGCCCGCGAGGACCAGTAGAGCGGACAGCGCCGCCAGGGTCTTGACGCGGTGACCCACGAGGTCGAGGAGCAGCGGGACGATGAGTCCCACGCCGACCAGGCCGCCCCAGAAGAGCGGGGCGAAGTGGCCGCTCGTGAGGGGCGTCGCCGCCGAGCCGAGGAGCGCCAGGAAGATCGCGAGCACGCAGAGCTCGAAGACCATCGAATAGCGGTCGGCCTTCTTCACCTTGCCCCAGCCCTCGCCCGCGGAGGCGCCGGTGAGGAACAGGATCAGCGAGATCGCCGCCATGCCCGTGGAGGCGCCCGACGCGAGGAAGAGCGCGCCCATGAGCCGCGCCTCGCTCCAGAACGGCTGCGCGCTGCTCGAGAGGAGCACGCCGGTGTAGCTCGCGAGGAAGAAGCCGAAGAAGATGCCCACGAGCCCTATCTTCCGGCGCAGCGCGTCCGTCCGCGCGGACGTCGAGAAACTCAGGACCGACGAGACGAACGAGAACATGCCGAACGCGCCGACCACCCAGGCGCCGATCGACATCGGGTCCCAGAACTTGAGCACGCGGAGCATGTTGAGGAACCGCGTGGGCACGCCGAGGTCCGCGATGAGGAGGACCCCGCAGGCCATGACGAGCGGCAGCGACAGCACATAACCGGCCCGCGCCACCTGGCGGTCGCGCGCCCCGCCGAAGTTGTCGGCGATGGCGGCCGTGAAGTAGGCGCCCCCGGCGATCCCGCCGAGGAAGAAGTACCAGACGATCATCATCTCCCAGCCGGGGGTCTTAAGCATCGTCGCGCCCCTTCCCGCGGTCGCGGAATGCGAGCAGGGCGCCCAGGCCGACGATCAGCGCCGAGCCGATAGACAGGAGCGAGTCGACGACCACGTTGCGCTGCGGGAGCTTCGGATTCTCCGGCAGGTGGTACGTGCCGGGCCTCGAGAGCAGGAGGAAGAACGCGTTGAGGCCGCCGAGAAACCCCTTCGCGTCGGCGCCGTAGAGCTGCGCGTCCTTGAAGCCCATCGCCTTGAGCGTCTCGACGCGCTTCTGCGCCTTGGCGACCAGGTCGTCGCGGAAGCCGAACTGGATCGACTCGGTCGGGCACGCCTTCGCGCACGCCGGCCCGAGGCCGTTGTGAATGCGGTCGTTGCAGAACGTGCACTTCGTCGCCGTGCCCGTGCTCTCGTTGAACGCCACGACGCCGAACGGGCAGGAGGAGACGCAGTACCGGCAGCCGTTGCAGACGTCCTGGCTGATGTTGACGGTGCCGTACTCCGTGCGGTAGATGGCGCCAGTCGGGCAGGCGTCGAGACAGCCCGCCTGGGCGCAGTGCTTGCACACGTCCGACATGAGCAGCCAGGCCAGGTCGCCCGTCGGCTTCGGCTCCTCGATGAAGCGGACGAGCCGGAAGGTCTTGTCGGTGAAGTGCTCGTGGTTCTGGTAGGTGCCGGTCCACTCGGGCACCTCCATGCCGAGCTCGTTCCACTGCTTGCATGCGACCTGGCAGGCGCGACAGCCGATGCAGAGGGAGGTGTCCGTGAACATCGCCAGGGTGCGGGCCATCGCTACACCACCCCCTTCTTCACGTTGCAGAGGAAGGCCTTCGTCTCCTGGATGTAGACGTTAGGGTCGCCGACCGTGGCGGAGAGGTCGTTGGTGATGTCGCCCTTGCTCCCGGGCAGCCCGTCGATGCCCTTGAAGCCCCAGTGCCAGGGCACGCCGATCTGGTGGACCTTCTTGCCGTCGATGGTGAACGGCTTGAGGCGATTCGTGACCATCGCCTTCACGTGGATCTTGCCCCGTGGCGTCGAGACGGTGACCATGTCGCCGTTCTGCAGGCCGATCTCGCCGGCCAGCTCGTGGCTGATCTCGGCGAAGTGCGACTCGAACAGCTCCGCCAGCATTGGCAGGTAGCGCGACATGACGCCCGACAGGTGATGCTCCGTCAGCCGGTAGGTCGTGATGACGTACGGATAGTCCGCCGAGCCCACGGATGCGAGCTCGTTCTGCTGGTCCGGGACCTTCCAGATTTTCGCCACCGGGTTGTTCTGCCGCTTCGAGAGCAGGTTTTTCACGGGCGACTCGATCGGCTCGTAGTGCTCCGGGAACGGCCCGTCGTTGAGCGGCCCGAAGAAGCCGCCCACGAGGTCCGTCCGCATGATGAACGGCTTGTCGCCGTTCTTCGCGGCAGGATCCAGAAACGCGTTGAAGTCGGGCACGTCGAGCCCCACCCACTTGCCCTTCTTGTCGGGCTCGTTGCCCGGCGCCTGCGGGTCCCACCAGATGAGCTTCTTCTTCTCGCTCCACGGCTTTCCCTGAAGGTCGGCGGAGGCGCGGTTGTAGAGGATGCGGCGGTTCGCGGGCCAGGCGAAGGCCCAGCCGTGGCCCAGGTAGTCCTTGTCGTCGGCCGGCTTGCGCGCGTTGGCGCGGTTCACCAGCTTGCCGTCCGGGCCCTCGACGATCACGCCCGTGTAGATCCAGCAGCCGCCGGCGGTCTTGCCGTCATCGGTCATATGAGCGAAGGTGTTGAGCGGCTGGCCCTTCTTGTAGACGACCTTCCCGTCCTTGCCCTGGATCTCCTCCGTGGCGAACCCGTTGACCTCCTTGAGCACCAGCTCCATGTCGGGCTCTTTCGGGTTGTCGCCGTACTTGAAGTCGGCCGCGAGGAACCCCTTGTCGCGCTCCTTCTTCGAGCCCGCGTAGAGCTTCTGGAGCCGCTGGGCCAGGCTGCAGAAGAACTCGGCGTCGGAGGTCACGTCGCCGGGCGGCGTCACTGCCTTCTCGTGCCACTGGATGAGCCGCATCGTGTTCGTCAGCGACCCGTCCTTCTCCGCGGCCGGCGCGGCCGGCAGGAAGAAGATCTCGGTCTTGACGCTCTTCGGGTCCACGCCGGGCGCCTTCCAGATCTCGGCCGTCTCGGTGATGAAGATGTCCTTCACGACGAGCCAGTCCAGCCGCTGCATAGCCGCGCGGGCGAGCTTGGCGTTCGGGCCGCCCACCGCCGGGTTCTGTCCGTCGGCGAGGAAGCCCTTGATGACGCCGTTGTACATGTCCACGAACATGTGCTGGTGGCTGTAGGCGTCGGCCGACGCGCGCTTTGGCAGCCACTGGTAGCCGAACTCGTTGTCCTTCGTGGCGGCGTCGCCGTAGAAGGCCTTCAGCAGGCTCACGAAGAACTTCGGCTTGTTCGTCCAGAAGCCGCCCTTCGGTGTCTCCTTCTCGAGGTACGTCGCGAGATCCGGGTGGGCGTCGCGCAACGGTTGGGCCATGTAGCCCGGCAGCTCGTGGTAGAGCAGCTCGAGATCCGTGGCGCCCTGGACGTTCGCGTGGCCCCGGAGGGCGACGACGCCGCCGCCCGGCCGGCCGACGTTGCCGAGCAGGAGCTGGAGCATGCAGAGGGCACGAATGTTCTCCACGCCGTTGGTGTGCTGCGTGAGGTTGAGCGCGTACGTGATGGCCCCGGTCTTGTCGGGGCCGGAGTTGCCGCAGTAGAGCTGGGCGACCTCCTCGAACTTGGCCTTCGGGATCCCGCACACGCGCTCGACCATCTCGGGCG
>QHSZ01000197.1 GCA_003220595.1 Candidatus Rokuibacteriota bacterium
ACCTCGCGGGCGTCTTCGGCGCCGTCGGGGCGCTCGTGGCCCTGCGCCACGCGGAGCGCACGGGCGCGGGCCAGGTCGTGGACCTCGGCCTCTACGAGCCGGTCCTGCGCGTGCTCGACGACGCGGTCGCGGTCTTTGGCGCGACGGGCCAGGTGCGCGAGCGGATCGGCTCGGGGACGGAGAGTGCGGCGCCGCACAACCACTACGAGAGTCGCGACGGGCGCTGGATCGCGATCGCCTGCACGAACGACCGGATGTTCGAGCGCCTCGCCCAGGCGCTCGGCCGGCCCGCGCTGGCCAGCGACCCGCGCCTTTCGACCACCCGCGCGCGGCTCGAGCACCGGGCGCTCGTGGACGACCTCGTGGCCGCGTGGGTCGGGGAGCGCGAGGCGGAGGACGCGCTGCG
>QHSZ01000198.1 GCA_003220595.1 Candidatus Rokuibacteriota bacterium
CGCGGCCCGGCGAGCACAACGAGGAGATCTACGGCGAGCGGCTCGGGATCACGCGGGCGGAGCTCGAGCGCCTCCGCGCGCACGGCGTCATCTGAGGACATGGGGGGCCGCGACGGGCCCCCCAAGCCCCCGGACCCCCGGACCCCAAGCCCCCCGGACGCTCGCACACGCCCCGGCGAACCCGGGGCGCGGCTCGACGGCGCGATTCATTCTCAGGCTCTGACGATGCCGGCCCGCTCCTGGTCGGTGGCGACGACCAGGTTCGAGAGACGCCGGAGGAGCTCGACGGTCAGCTGGGGGCGGTTCCGGATGAGCCACTCGAGCCGCTCCTCCTTGATGATGAGCAGCTCGGTGTCGGCCGTCGCGACGGCGCTCGCCGAGCGCGGGCCCTTGCGGAAGAGCGCCATCTCGCCGAGCAGCTCGCCCTCGCCCTGGCGGTTGAGCACCTTCTCGCTCCCGTCGAAGCTCCGGCGGATCTCGATCGTGCCCGCGTGGATCAGGTACGCCTCGCCGCGCGGGTCGTCGCCCTCGCGGAAGATGAACTCGCCGGGCTTGAACGTGCGCCGCTCGATGTCGCCGAGCGAGAGGCTCTTGTAGATCTCGAGGCCGATCGAGGGCAGCGACGCCTTCGCCTCGACGGGCAGGCGCGCGTTGGTCCAGCCGCCGAGCCCGCCCTTGAGGATCCGCACGTCCTTCCAGCCGCGCTGGCGCAACACGGCCGCGACGCGGGCGCTCGTTGCCTCCTCGGGGCTCGTGCAGTACGCGACGATCAGCTGCTCGCGCACGATGTGCGGGTCGGCCGTCGCCGCGTGCTCGGGCTCGAGCCGGACGGCCCCCGGGAGCTTGAGGGGGCTCGTCTCGTAGTCGGTCTTGGTCCGGACGTCGAGCAGCACGGGGCTCAGCCCGCGCTCGATGAAGCCGATGACCTGGGTGGGCTGCACGCGGTAGCGGTTCTTCCACCAGCGCTTGCCCCACATGGCGCCGTAGGCGCCGAGCGAGAGGAGCGTCACGCCGACGGTCGCCCAGGCCCAGGGGAAGGGCCGCGGCGGCGGGTGCTTCACCTTCTCCTCGGCGTCGGCGAGGAGGCGCTTGACGTCGGTGAGGCCGGGCAGGATCCGGTTCGCCTCATCGATCTTCGCCGCCGCCGTAGAGTAACGCTCGGCGAGGAGGGCCTCGATGCCCGCCGCCCACACCGCGTTGAACGCGCTCTCGCCCGGCTTGACCTCCGTGCCCTGGAGGAACTTCGCCACATCCTTGGCCGGGATCAGGAAGTTGTAGCCCTGCACGATCGCGCCCGACGCCGAGAGCGAGACGAACGTCATCACGCCGACGAGCGACGCGTCGTCGGTGATCGCGGGGCCGCCGCTGTTGCCGTGCGCGGCCGGCGCGTCGGTCTGGACGAGGTCCTGGCCAATCGCGTCCTGCTTGACCCCCGACACCGCGCCATTGGTGACGGACGCCTCGAGCGTCGCGCTCTGGTTCAGGAGCTCGTGCTCGAGCACCACGCCCGGAAAGCCGAGGATGTGCACCGGGTCACCGATCTGGACGTCGCGCCTCGAGAGCGCGATCGCGGGATAGACGCCGTCCTTCACGCGGAGGAGTGCCAGGTCGCGCCCGTAGTCCGGGAGCGGGCGGCCGTTGTTGTCGAGGACGGGCGGCGGGCTGAACTTCTTGACCTCCGCGGCCAGCTTCGTGCCGTTCGAGAGCATCACCGTGATCTTCGGGAACGTCGCGACCTTTGCGGTCGCGAGCGCCTGGTCGCTCGCCTGGCGCCGGATCTGCTCCTCGACGTCGGGCCGCAGGCCGCGCATGAGCCCCCGCTCGCGCAGCACCGGCTCGACACACGCCTGCTCGATCGCCTTCTTCTTCAGCTCGTGCGTCACCCAGGGCCGCGGGCGGTAGGCGGGGTCCACGACGTGGGCGTTGGTCACGAGCCAGCCGCGGCCGTCCACGAACCAGCCCGTCCCGGTCTCGACGAACGGCCGCGGGCTCACGGTGACGAGCCCGCGGCCGCAGTTCATCGTCACGTCGGCGCGCACCTCGGCGGTGACGAGCGCGACGGCGGGCTTGGCGCGGAGGATCGCCTCCTGGACGGTCAAGGCCGGAGCCTCGCGTGGCCCGACGAGCAGCACGCTCGCCAAGACGAGCCCCAGGCGCAAGGCCCTCATGGCACGGCAACGTACCACGGAGCCCGCGGCGGGTACAATGCGGCACCGATGGAACCGCTCTGGACCGCGATGCTCATCGGCCTGCTCATCATGATGGCCAGCCTGACGTCCGTCGAGCTCGCCGTGTCGGTGGCCCTGATCGAGATCAGCCTCGGCGTCCTCGCCGGCAATGTCCTGGACCTGGCGAGCCCGCCGTGGATGGACTTCCTCGCGTCGTTCGGGGGCATCGTGCTGACGTTCCTCGCGGGCGCCGAGGTCGACCGCCGGGCGATGCGCGAGAAGCTCCGGGAGAGCCTGCTGATCGGCGGGCTCTCGTTCGTCGTACCCTTCGCCGGTGTCTGGGCGTTCTGCGCGTGGGGGCTCGGCTGGTCGACGGAGGCGTCGCAGATCGGCGGCGTGGCGCTGTCCACGACGTCGCTCGCCGTCGTCTACGCCGTGCTCGTCGAGACGGGCCTGACCCATACGCCGATCGGCAAGCTCATCATGGCGGCGACGTTCGTCACCGACCTCGGCGTGGCCGTCGCGCTGGCGCTCCTCTTCGTCCACCCGACGTGGTGGCTCGTGCCCTTCGCCGCGGCCTCGGCGCTCGTGATCTGGGCGATGGTGGCGCTGCAGCCGTGGTTCTTCGCCCGCTACGGTGAGCGGGTGATCGAGCCCGAGCTCAAGGGCGCGTTCGCCGCGCTCCTCGTCCTGATGTTCTTCGCCGAGCGCGCCCAGAGCCACGCGGTGCTGCCCGCGTTCATCCTGGGCCTCGCGCTGGCGCCGGTGTTCCACGGCCACGGGCAGCTCCAGCAGCGCTTCCGCGTGGTCGCGTTCGGCTTCCTCACGCCATTCTTCTTCCTCAAGGGCGGGATGAACGTCTCGCTCCGGCTCGTCTGGGCGAACGCGGGCGTGCTCGCGGTGCTGTTCGCGGTCAAGCTCGCGACGAAGTGGGTCGGCGTCTATCCGCTCGCCGCGCGGTGGGTGCCCGCGGACGCCGTGTTCACGACGCTCCTCATGTCCACCGGGCTCACCTTCGGGACGATCTCGTCGCTCTACGGCCTCAACGCGGGCCTCATCGATCGCGCGCAGTTCTCGGTGCTCATCGCAGTGGTCGTCGCGAGCGCGGTGATCCCGACGGTGATCGCCCAACGCTGGTTCTCACCGAAGGTCCGCCGGGGCCCGGCCGCTGTCCGGACAGCGGGCGAGGGCTAGCGCACCGCTTCCCGCCGTCGAGTCGCGCGTCAGCGGCCAGGCGTAGGGGCCGATGGGCGCCGCGCGGCCGGGGCCCGCCAGGAGCTGCTCCACGTCCCACGCGTCCTGGGTTCCACTCGCGTAGAGCTTGAGCAGACCGAAATCCGCCGCCGTGGCCACCAGCACGCTGACGCCTCCGATCTTATTCGGCGCGCGCGCGCTCGGCTCGTGATCTCAAGCTCGATGAGGCCGCAGCCGGCTCACGCTGTCCTCGCCGGGCCGTGGACGAAAGCCGATCGTGCGAATCCCGGCGGCTCGGGGCGACATGAGTTGCCGAATGGCATCGAAGACGACTTTAAACTGAGCGTCGTATTTCTTCTCGAGCGCAGCCAGCTTGCGGGCGAGCGGCTCATTCGAGAGCATCCCGCGAAGTCTCACGAACACGCGCATGATGGCGATGTTGACCTGAACCGCGCGGGAACTTCTGAGAACGCTCGACAACATGGCGACGCCTTCCTGGGTGAACGCGTACGGCAGGTATTTCCGGTGCTTCCCGCGGCCTCTCTCTAAGATCACGATTTGTGATCTTAGAGAGAGGGCTTCCGCCCGGGTCAGTTGGAACATGAAATCGATGGGGAAGCGGACGAGGTTGCGCTTAACGGCCTGTATGAGGACTCTGATCGGCACGCCGTATAGTACAGCGAGATCAGCATCTAGGATGACCTTCTGGCCGCGGACCAGAAGTATCGCGCGCTCGATGCGCCGAGCCGCGACGATGGCGTTCCGCGCAGGCATCGAAGGCCATCGTAGCTCGCGCCAAGAGCCGGAGGGAATGTCCAGCTTTTGATACACGCACCTCAGCGCGGGGCACCCCAGCGCGCCTCGTGATAGATCCGGCGCTGCGCCTCGCTCAGGAGCGCCCGTGTCTTGAGATGCGTGAGGAGGTGGACCAGCCGGACCTCGCCGCGCAGGCGCTCGACCTCGCCGACGGCGGCGCGCACAGAGGCCTCGTCGGCGCCGCCCCCGGCGAAGAGCCGCCGGAGCTTCGCCTCGGCCTCGAGGAGCCGTCCACTCGCCGGACGCGACTCGGCGAACATCGCGTGCATGAGGTCGCGCGCCGACGCCTCCTGCTCTGGCGAGAGCGTCAGGCGCTCCTTCAGCTCGAGCACGTGCATGGGGCCGGGGTAGCCGTTCTGGTCGGCGGCGAAGGCCAGGCCGAAGCCGCGCCCCTCGCCCACGACCTGCTCGAACTCCGCCAGGCACGCCTGCGCCGCCTGTTGCCCGGAGGCACCCGCGCCGCCCACGCCGTGCTGGGCCCACGCCGCCGCCGCGAGGGCCACGAGTGCCGTCACCGCCACCGCCGACACGCTCAGTGGTCGCATGGGCCGCCTCCCTCCGTGCGCGCCGGGCTCAGACGAGGCGCGCGAGGTACTTCGAGAGCGCGGCACCTTCACGCTCGCGCAGGGCGACCGCGATGCGCAGCTGCTCGAGGTACTGCTCGAGCGTCTTGCCGCCGAACTCGATCTTGCGCTCGCGGAAGAACGCGTGGACGTCGCGCTCGAGCTCGGGCGTCGTGAGGCCCGTCACGCCCTCGGCCAGGCGCCGGAGCCCGTGCTTCGGGTACTGGCGGTCCATCACGTCCCAGTGCGACTTGACGAACGCCCAGGCGAGCTCGCGCGCATGGACGCTCTGGAGGAGCGCGCGCGCCACGAAGGGCGCGTCCTGCGTGCGGATCTCGCCGTTCACGGTGCGCTCGAGCGTCGCGGCGAGCAGCGGCGCCTGGCGGAAGCTTGCCAGCGCGTAGAGATAGCGCTGCTCCTCCTGGGGCGTCGCGGCCGACTTGAAGCGCTTCAGGAACTCGTCGTAGCGGGCGGCGTCGCCCGCGTGAGCGAGGATCGCGATGAGGGCGGGCAGGACGTTCGGGTCTGTCTCGCGTCCGGCCAGATGCCCCGCGTAGAGCTGAGCCGCCTCCGCCTGGACGCCGCGGTCGTCGCCGAGCACGCCGAGCGCCCGCGCGAGGTCGGCGCGGAGCTGGCGCGTCAGCTCGTCCTCGCCGGGCCGTGGCGCCCAGCCGAGCGTGGCGAAGGCCGGCGCCAGGCGGTCGCGCACGAGCGC
>QHSZ01000199.1 GCA_003220595.1 Candidatus Rokuibacteriota bacterium
GGACGTCAACCGAGCTGGATTGCAGGCTTTGGGGTAGGCTAGCCATGGCTATTAGATTGTAGCAGGCATCGTCGAGGATTCGCGGCGGAGGAAAAAGTGAGCTGGCTCGAGACATATCGAGGGTTTGTGTACCGCTGGGAGGTGGACCACAACGACCACCTCACCGTCGCCTATTACCTCGCCCGCGTCGCCGATGCCGGGCTCGGTCTGCTCGAGGCGCTGGGGCTCGGGCCGGCCTACATGAAGCGCTCGGGGCGCGGCTGCGTGACCAGCGACTGCTACGTGCGCTACCAGCGCGAGCTGCGCGTCGGCGACATCCTGCACATCGAGAGCGGCGTCATCCGCGCCGAGCGCGACACGCTCGTCCTCGGTCACAAGGTGTTCAACTCCGAGAACGGCGAGGTCTGCACCACGGTCGAGCAGTCCGTGCGCCACGTCGACCTGAAGCGGCGCGCGGCCGCGCGCCTCACGCCCGCGCAGCGGCGCGTCGCCGAGGGCCGCCACGTCCCGTGGGACGGCCCGCCGCGTGAGCAGCGCCCGCGGCCGCGCGGTCTCGCGGGCTTCCGCCAAACGGCGCGCGACACCGTGGAGCCGTCGGAGCTGGACGTCTTCGGCCAGAGCGGGCTCGCCCACTACATCCATCGCTTCTCGGCCGCCAACGGCCACGCCATCGCCGCCTTCGGGATGACGCCGGGCTATCAGCGCGAGCAGCGTCGCGGCTTCTCGACGTTCGAGTTCCAGCTCGCGATCGGCGGCGCGCTCTGCCCCGGCGACCCGGTGCGCGTCCAGTCGGCGCTCCTGCACGTAGGCACTTCCTCGCTGCGCCTGCTTCACGTCATGTCGAACGAACGGAACGGCGAGCGCGTCGCCACCCTCGAGCAGCTCGGGGTCCACCTCGACATGGACGCGCGCAAATCCACGCCCCTGTCCGACGAGCTCCGCGCCAGGGCCCGGGCCGTCCTCGTCAGCCCCTAGGAGCCTGTCGGATCATCGAGGGGCGCCACGGCCTCGCCGGGCGTCCCGAGCCACCCGGGGGCTTGGGGCCATCTCGAGGCCCCCATGTTGGTCAGGCGCCCGCTGCTCCCTCGCGCCGGCGTCGCCGCCCACCCCGTCGCCCTCGTCGCCGACGTCGTCCCGCCGGCGGTGCGGGCTCGCCCACCTCGCCGACCGCCTCCGCGACGGGCTCTCCGTCCGCCGTCGGGCCGACCAGCGTGATCATGCCCGTCGGGCTCACCGACAGCTCCTTGATCCGCCGGATTCGCGTGACGAGCCGCGGCGAGCCGGGCGGTCGGCTGAAGCCCCGCGCCTTCAGCGCCCGCGCGAGCGTGTCGATGAGGACCGCGCCGTTCTGCTCACGCTCGGCAAGCTCGCGCACGAGGTCCACGATCTCGTCGTGGGGCGCCGTGTGCGCCTCCCCCGCCGGGGCGGCGTGCGCGGGCTCGTGGCGGCGCGGCTCTGCGACCGCCGCCGGGGCGCGCCCGCCGCGGCGCCCGCGCCGCCCATGACGCCGCCGCGACTCGCCCACCGGCGCGGCCTCGCGCGGCTCCGCCGGCGCGGCGCCGGTGAGCGCGCGGGAGGAGAGCCGGTGGAACGAGATGCCGAGCGCCGTCGCGACATCACCGACGGCGTCGAAGGCGCGGTCGTCCGACACGATCTCGAGCACGTCGCCGGGGCGGGCGGCGGCGAGCCACACGCCCGCGCTCACCGCGATGCGGAGGTCGCTCCAGTCGCGCACCCCGGTGGACGGCGCGCTGTGGACGAGCTGGGCGCCGTGGCGCGCGAGCAGGCGCGCCGTGTCCTGGCCGATCACCCGCCAGTTCCCGATGGCGACGAATTCGGTCCGCCAGCCCGCGCGGTCGACGGCGAGGTGCTCGATCACGCGCCCGATGTGTCCGGCGCTACTCGTGTTCTCGACGTCGAAGAAGATCGCGCGGCGGTTCGTCGGCAGCGGCGCCGCGGGCGCCGGCGGCGGGACGCGCGCGGCGAAGGCGGGCTCGGGCGTGGCGAGTGGCACGACGGGTTCGTGCTCGACCACGGGCTCCATGAACTCGGGAGCGGATGCGACCTCGGGGGCGGGGCTCGTGCTCACAGCGCCGCGGCGGCGGAACCGCCCGGCGCTCGTCCGTTCCATGCCTAGATCATACGGGGCCGCGCGGTCGCGAGCCAGGATGAATACGGCGCGCCTCGGGCGGCCGGCGTGTCAGGACGGTGAGGGCCCGGGTCGTGTCTCGATCCGCAAAGACTCGTCACGATTAGGTTTGTTTCAGTCAGCAGTGCCGGCACGGCGGGAACTCCCGCGAGTAGACGGGCTGCTTCAGGAACTCCTCGGGGTCGTACTTCCAGAACTGGCTGACCGCCGGGTACGTGTGGATCACGGTGTTCTGGAGCTTGCCGCCCACGCGCTCCACCTTGCGGATGTAGATATTCTGCGTCGGGTTGCCATAGGCGTCCATCTCCACGGGCCCGCGCGGCGCGTCGGTGATCTTGACCTGGCGGAGCGCGGCGACGAGCGCCGGCCGGTCCTCCACCTTCCCGCCGATGGCCCGCACGGCCTCGCCGAGGATCCGCGCGCCCGTGTAGCAGTTCTCCGAGTAGAAGGAGGGTAGCCGGTGGTACGCCTTCTCGAAGGCGGCGCGGAACCGCTGGTTGGCGGGCGTCTCGAGGGACGCCGAGTAGTGGTGCGCGCTCACGACGCCGAGCGACTCGTCGCCGAGCTGCGGCAGGACGTGCTCGTCGTTGTAGGTCCCGCCGGCGATGAGCGGCACCCGGCCCTTGAGACCGCTCTCCGCGTACTGCTTCGCGAACAGGAGCGTCCACCGCCCCAGGGCGACGACGAACACCGCGTCCGCGTCCTTCTTGACCTGGGCGAGGTAGGGCCCGTAGTCCTGCACGTTCAGCGGCACCCAGAGCTTCTGGATCACCTGACCGCCGTTGTCCTCGAACGCCTTGTGGAAGCCGCCAACCGTCTCCCAGCCGAACGCGTAGTCGAGGCCGATCGTGACGACCTTCCGATAGCCGAGGACCTTCGCCGCGTACTCGCCGAACGGATGCATGTTGCCGCCGGCCGAGAACCCTGTGCGGACGAGCCAGCGTGGCCGCTTCCGCTGGGTGAGATCGTCCGCCGAGTTGATCGGGTACAGCGTGGGGATCCCCTGCTGCTCGATGTAGGGCACGAGCGCGTATGCGACGTTCGAGAGGATGACGCCGGCCACCACGTGGACGCGATCGCTCTCGACGAGCTTGCGGAGCTTGGTCAGCGCCGTGGCGGGCAGGCCCTCGTTGTCCTCCAGGGTTACCTCGAGCTTGCGCCCGGCCACGCGCCAGCCGGTCTCCTGCCAGTAGAGCTCGCAGCCGCTGTACATGTCCTTGCCCGCCGCGGCGATCGCGCCGGACAAGGGCGAGAGGAACCCGATCTTGATCGGCCCCTGCGCCCCAGCCTCAGCGGTGGCGAGGACCGAGGCCACTGCCGCCAGCAGGCACAGCCGCCCGACCGTCCGCATGCGCCGCCTCCTCGACCTCTGGAATCGTGCCGCCCGATCCTAGCAGGGAACCGCCGGGGGGTTCGACGTGATCCGGGCCCGCGGGGTCGCCGGCCTTGACACCGGCGACGCCCGCCGACTAGTCTCGGCTCGCGCTCGAGGAGGAGAGGGACCCATGGAGATCGATCGCCCGCTGCCGAGCCCCATCACGCCGGAGGCCAAGCCCTTCTGGGACGGCCTGCGGGAGCAGAAGCTCCTCCTGCCCAAATGCAAGGCGTGCGGCCACGTCTTCTTTTATCCGCGCGCCGTGTGCCCTCGCTGCTCGGCGCGCGACATCGGCTGGATCCAGGCGAGCGGCCGGGGCACGCTCCACGCCTTCGAGATCGCCTACCAGGTCTTCAACAAGGCGTGGAAGATCAAGCCACCCTACGTGCTCGCAATGGTCGAGCTGGCGGAAGGGCCGCGTATGATGTCGAACCTCGTCAACGTCGAGCCCGACCCCAGGGCGATCAGGTGCGACATGCCGGTGCGGGTCGTGTTCTCGAAGCTGACCGACGAGATCACGCTGCCCCTGTTCGAGCCGGCCCGGTGAGTGTCATGGCCGACATGAAGGCGCTCAGGAACTCCGCCTGCGTCGTGGGGGTCGACGAGAGCGACGAGATCGGGACCCTCCCGGGGAAGAGCCAGCTCACGCTCCATCTGGAGGCGGTTACCAACGCCGTCCGCGACGCCGGGCTCAAGGTTTCCGACGTGGACGGGATCTTCACCGCGGGCCAACACTCCCCCGCCCTCCTCGGCGAGGCGCTCGGTATCTCCCCGCGCTACGTGGACGGCACCACGGTGGGCGGCTGCTCCTTCATCATCATGGTCGGCCACGCGGTGGCGGCGCTCCACCACGGCCTCTGCGACGTGGCCGTCATCTCGCACGGCGAGTCCGGCCGCTCGGGCGTGGGCGTGAGCCCGCGGCGCGACACCAGCCTGACCGGGCAGTTCGAGGCACCCTTCGGCTTCGGCGGGGCCCCCACGCTCTTCGGCATGATCACCACGCGTCACATGCACGAGTACGGGACGACGCTCGAGCAGTGGGCGCAGGTGGCCGTGTCCACCCGTCAGTGGGCCATGCGGAACCCGAAGGCGGCGCGTCGCGAGCCCATCACCGTGGCCGACGTGCTTGGCTCGCGGCCGGTCGTCTACCCGTTCAATCTCCTCAACATCTGTCTCGTCACGGACGCCGGCGGCGCCGTCGTGCTGACGCGCGCCGATCGCGCGAAGGACTGCGCCAAGCGGCCCGTGTACGTCCGCGGCGTGGGCGAGGGCACCGAGCACGTGATGCTCACCCAGATGAAGGACCTCACCTTCAGCGAGGCGACCCGCCTCGCCGGTGAGAAGGCGTTCCGCATGGCGGGCGTCGGCCCCCACGACTTCGACCACATCATGCTCTACGACGCCTTCACCTCCGGGCCGCCGATCATGCTGGAGTCGCTCGGCATCGCCAAGCGCGGTGAGGGCGTGCGCCACTTCGCGGAGGGACGCTCAACACCAACGGGGGCGGCCTCTCCTACACCCACTCGGGGATGTACGGCATCTTCCCGATCATCGAGGCGACGCGTCAGCTGCGCGGCGAGTGCGGCCAGCGTCAGGTGCCGGGCGCGAAGCTCTCGCTCGTCAACGGCATGGGCGGCATGCTCTCCGCCGCAGGCACGCTGGTCCTGTCGAGCGAGCGCGGCTAGATCGCACCGACCGGCTCTGGACACGCCGGCCATTGTGTGCTTCGATGGCTCTGGCTGGAGTTCGGGCCGCCTGCCGTCAGCGGTTTCCACCGAGCGTGGCGCTCGGGCGTCGTGGCTGCGGAGATAATCATGCTGACGATCCATCGGATCAGTGACCTCACGCTCGAGCGCCGGGGCGGGCCCGACGATCGCGTCTGCATCCACTTCAAGCTGAGCCAGCCACCCGACAAGGCCTGGATCAGCCTCTTCAAGGCCCACGCGGCGTCGAGCGTTCTCGGAGCTGAGAACGCCATCTTCAACGATACCGTGGTCTACATCGAGGTGGTTCGCGCCCGCACTCAGCCGGAGCTGGCAACCGCTTTGGATTGCTTCATCGAATGTGCGAACCTCCGGCTCCGGTCCCTACCGGGTCCGGCCCCTCTGGACCGACCGGCGCCTGCACCGGCGCCGTCGCTCCGGCCACGTCTGGCCGCAGGGCGGTTCCGCGCGAGGGTATAGCCACCCGCGACCGGATGGCACCGGGGTGTCTGACCACTGACGGCCTGTCCCATTGAAACTGCTCGAAGGATCAGTAGCTAAATGACTGAGAAGACTGGCCGACGCATCTGTCCGGGGTGGCTGGCACCGTGGTTGCGTTCTCTTCCATGCGTCATGCGCGACGTGCGATCTCTGTTCACACCTCACATGCTCGGGCTCCTGATCCTGCTGCTCACGATCGTTCCGGCATACGTGGCGTCGCGGTCGATCCCGAACGATGCTCGAGAGATCGAGCGCCAGGCGCCGGACGACGATGACGCGATCGAGGAGCCGCGGAGCGAGTTCCTGGCAGTCGCGATCGAAGCGCACATCAGGGAGGTCGCCGTGCGCCATCACATCGCGCCAATCCTGGTCGCGGCGATCGTCGAGGCCGAGTCCGAGTTCAACCCGCGGGCCGTGTCGCGCCGGGGTGCGCGCGGGCTGATGCAGCTCATGCCCGCGACGGCCGCGGCCGTCCAGGTGGAGGACACCTTCAATCCCTACGAGAACATCGAAGGCGGCGTCCGCCACCTGAGGCGCCTGATGGACCGGTTCAACGGCGACCTACCTCAAGTTTTGGCCGCCTACAACGCCGGGGAACAGGCCGTCGTGCTCTACGGCGGGGTTCCGCCCTACGGCGAAACGCGCCGGTACGTGGCCCGCATCCTGCGGCGGATCGGCCGGCAGGACCTCGTGGGCCGCGTGAACCGCCGCGCCCTCACCACCGCGCCGACGAGCCGCCCCGCGCCGAGCCTCGCGCTCGCGATGACGATGGGAGCCCGCTCGGGCTGGCGCGAGCGCCAAGCGCTCGAGCGACAGGCGGCGGTGGACGTGATGGACGTCATGGATCTCGGCCCGCGGGACGTGACCGGCGGGGAGCCACCATTACTGAAGCCCGTCATCGAACTCAGGCCCGTCACCGATAGGCCCGCCGCGCCGGCGGGGCGTGTCCAAGGCCCGTAGTCGTCCAAGGCCCGTAGTCATCGTCAAGGAGAACGCAGATGATTGACCGGTTCATCGCCATGGTACCTGAGGCGTGGCGCGAGGTCGCCGAGCTGTTCGCGGCGCCGATCGCCTGGGTGCCCCAGCTGCAGCAGATGCTGTTCGGCTACTTCCTCGACTCCTCGTCTGTCTGGTCGGCAACCATCAAGTACGTCCTGCTCCTGTTCCCCGTGCTCCTCGGCCTCGCCGCCGCCTGGTGCACCGGGCTTGCCGTGTACACGCTGCCGTTCCGGTCGCGCCGGGTCGAATTCATCTCGACGGTTCTGTTGACGTGGTGGGATGCGGCCCGCGCGGCCTGGATGTACTGGGTCGGTATCATCCGGCTCGGCGCCGTGGTGGTCGGCTGGCTGACCACGCTGACCCACCTCGCCGTGAAGCTCCTCTTCGAGGCGGCCCGCCAGCTCGTCACCCTGCCGATGGCGATGACGGGCCGGATGTCGGACCAATACTTCCGGCCGGGCATGCCATGGCTCGCCTTCGTGATACTGCTCGTCTGGTGCGCGCTCGAGGCCACGATCTTCACCTACACGCTGATGCCGACCCTGTCGCAGGTGCTCGCCGACCTCTCCGGCGAAGCGCAGATTCCGCGGGCGACCGGAGCGCTGCTCTGGCTCTTCCTCTGCCTGCTGATCATGGGCAGCTTCGCCTGCATCCAGGCACTCGTCGACGCCGTCCGGAAGCAGGAGTTCAAGTTCATCGCCCAGATCGTCATGGTCGAGCTCTTCGTCATGTTCTTCGAGGTGATGTTCCTCTACCGCGAGATGGTCGACGCCATCACGCCCTGGATCGTCCAGCAGACGGGGGACAGCTTCCGACCTGGGCTCTGGTTCACACTCAGCGTGGCGACGTTCGGCTGGGTCGGCATCCGTGGAATGACGTGGTTCCTGTTCGGCCAGTACGGGACGCCGCCGCTGCTCGCCGTCATCTCGCGGCAGCCGATGCACACGCCCGAAGGTCTGCCGGTGAAGCTGGTCCCCGCGCCCGCCTGGTGGCGCGAGCCGCTCGCGGATCTCAAGCGTGAGATGAGCTGGCTCCACGAGAAGAGCGACGAGCTCCTCGAGTACCTCGGCCTGCCCGCCATGCACGTCCTCGCCGCCGCGGTGAACTTCGGCATGGTCCTGGTGACGGCGCGGCCGGTCTTCAGCCTGCCGTTCAAGAGCCTGAAGGAGGTGACGGACACCCGGGAGGTCCTCGCCGGCTTGATGCATCTGCAGCCGAGAAGGCAGGGCAACCTGTGAGCCCCGCGCGCTCGCTCACGCTCGCACTGCTCGCGGGCGCGCTGCTCGCGACGACGGCGGGGGCGGAGCCGACAACCAACCACAAGTTGCGGGAGAGCCTGTTCGTCGGGGTGGATACGAGCGGGTCGTTCGTCCACACGGGGGACTACGGCAACGCCATGAGCTTCCTCGCGTACTACCTCCACGGCCACCTCAACGGTCTCGGCGGCCTCAGCCAGCCTCGCGAACTGTTCGTCGCCGCCATCGGGGGCAAGGAGGCGAGCGAGCCCAAGGCCTTCCGCCCAATCCTCGACTTCGCGGGCAAGGACGTCGCGCAGATCGAGGCGGACCTCAAGCGCTGGTACGCGCCCACCGACACGCTCACCGACTTCAACGCCTTCTTCACCCAGGTGGCCCGGATCGCCAAGGAGCGCAACCTCGTCCTGAGCCCGATCAGCATCCTGCTGGTGACCGACGGCATCCCGGACGTGCCGGTCCCCGGCGTCAAGCCAGGCTCGCTGGCGCTGTACCGAAAGATCAACTTCACCCCGCTCGAGTATCTGTCGAGAAACCTCACCGTGCGGCTGGTCTATCCGAGCCCCAAGGTGGGGGAGCATTGGCGGAAGGAAGTGGTGCGGCAGCGGGTCAGGCTCTGGACGACCGAGTCCGAGGTGATGCAGGGCTGGCGCACTCAGCTGATGACCGGTGTTGAACCGCCGGATCAGGCGCGCCTCTGGAAGTGGGTTCGGGATAACGTCGATTTCCGGGTCCGGTCGCGCCCGCTCTGAGGACCACGATGCGCTATCACTTCTCGGGCGTCGCCGGGGCGGGCATGAACCCGCTCGCCAGCCTCCTGCGCGCGCGCGGCCACGCGGTCCAGGGCTCCGACCGCGCCTTCGACCAGGGCAGGAGCCAGGAGGTCGCCGCGCGTCTCCGCGGGCTCGGTATCGAGCTGTTCCCGCACGACGGGACGGCCGTCACGCGCGGCATCGATCGCTTCGTGCACTCGACGGCCGTCGAGGCTGACACGCCCGAGATGCGGGCCGCGCGCGCGCTCGGGCTCGAATACGTCTCCCGGCCGCGGCTCCTCGCGGAGGTGGTGAATGCCGGCGTGCCCGGCGTCGCCATCGCGGGCACGAGCGGCAAGAGCACGATCGTCGGGATGCTGGCGTGGCTCCTGGGCGAGGCGGGCGTGCCCGCCACCGTGCTCGGCGGCGCCGCGCTCGTCGGCGACGGCCCGGGCGGGTGCTTCCGCGCCGGTCCCGCCGAGGGCCCCGTCGTCGCCGAGGCTTGCGAGTCCGACGGCACGCTCGTCGGCTACCGCCCCGCGATCGGCGTCGTGCACAACATCAGCCGGGACCACGGCGAGGTGGAGACGCTCCGCCCGCAGTTCGCCACCTTCGCCGAGAGCTGCGGCCGGCTCCTCGTCAACGCCCGGTGCCCCGAGGCGGCGGCGCTCGGGCGCCGCTTCAAGGCGTTCACCTACGGCGACTCTCCCGACGCCGACGCGCGTCTCCGCGTCTCGAGCGCGGGCCCCGACCACGCCCTCGGCGTGCTCCGCGTCGAGCACCACGACGTGACGCTGAAGGTACCGCTGCCCGGGCTCCACAACCTCGAGAACGCCGCCGCCGCGGCGCTGGTCGCGCTCGAGCTGGGCGTGGCCCCGTTCGCCGTGGAGGTGCTGCTCGCGTGCTTCCCCGGCGTGGCGCGCCGGTTCGAGGTGCTCGGCACGACGCTGAGCGGCATCCGGGTGGTTGACGACTATGCTCACAACGGCGAGAAGATCCGCGCGACCATCTCTGCGGCGCAGGCCGGCGCCGGGCGGGTCGTCGCCGTCTTTCAGCCCCACGGGTTCGGCCCGGCCCGCTTCCTGCGCCCCGAGTTGAAGACGCTGCTCCCGCGGCTGCTGCGGCCCGAGGACCGCTTCTGTTACTCGGAGATCTTCTACTCCGGCGGCACCGTCGCGAAGGACCTCTCGAGCCGCGCGCTGGCGGACGATCTACCTCACGAACTGCGCTGCGGCTACGCCCCGAACCACGGCGCCGCGCGCGAGTGGGTGCTGCGCGAGGCGCAGTCCGGTGACACCGTCCTCATCATGGGCGCGCGCGATCCCGAGCTGCCACGTCTCGCGCGCTCGGTACTCGAAGGCCTCCTCGCCTAGCCAGACTCACCCGCGCAGCAGCAGGGCGGGCACCGACGCCTTGCGCGCGACCCGCTCCGCCACACCGGGCCGGAGCGCTCCACGCAGCCGGCCGTGGCCGGATGCCGCGAGCGCGATCAGATCGGCGTCGAAGGACTCGGCCTCCAGCAGGATTTCCTCGACCGGCTCGCCAAAGCGAACGACGCGCTCCACCGGTGCGGCCGCGAGCTGCGCCTCGACCCGCCGCAGGTCCGCCAGCCCCGCCGCCGTCAGGCGCGCCATCTCCTGATCGGCGTACGCGACCGTCCGGCCCTGCGGGCCGACAACTCGCTCCGGGATCGGAAACACCCGAAGCAGACGCACGGTCGAGCCGGCGCTCTGGGCCAGCGCCGCGACCACCGGAACGATCGTCTCGCTACGCTCTCGAGCGCCGATGGGTACCAGGATCCGCTTCATCATTCGTCATGATCCTCCACCCTTGTGACGCCAATCCGGCGCCGCTGGATTCAGGGAAACAACTCCGGACCAGCGGCGCGCCCTCCTAGAGCAGCGCCGCGATCGCTTGACCGACCTCGCCGGTCGACGCGTGACCGCCGAGGTCGCGCGTGAGCGTCTTGCGTTCCTCGACGAGCCGCTCGATCGCCGTCACGACGGCGCGACCCGCCTCGGGATGGCCCAGGTGCTCGAGCATCATCGCGCCAGTCCAGATCTGCGCGATCGGATTCGCGATCCCCTTACCCGCGATGTCGGGCGCC
>QHSZ01000206.1 GCA_003220595.1 Candidatus Rokuibacteriota bacterium
GAGGCCGAGCTCGGGACCGATCTCCTCGATCAGCGTCGTGCGCGTGATCGACTCGAGGATGTCGCTCGAGATCGGTGGCGTGACGAGCTTGCCCTTCCGGACCATGAAGAACGTCGCGCCGGTGCCCTCCGCGACGTGCCCCTGCTGGTTCAAGAGGATCGGCGCGTCGTAGCCGTCGGCCTTGGCCTGCAGCACGGCGAGCCGGCCGTTCTGGTAGTTCGCGCCGCATTTGAGCCGGATCGGGATCGCGTTGTCCGAGGTGCGGAGCCACGAGCTCACGCAGCAGGCGAGGCCCCCGTCCGCGATGCGGCCGCGGCGCCGTGGGTTGATGTAGAGCCCGGTCGGGGCGGTGGCGTCCATCCCGGCCCCCGTCACGTAGGCGACCAGGTGCATGTGGATGTCCTCGCGGACCTCGTTTCCCTTGAGGACCTCGCGGACCGCTTCGTACAGGTCCACGTCGCTGTACGGAACCGCGAAGCGCATCATCTTCATGGACTCGCGGAACCGGACGAAGTGCTCCTGGAGGCGGAAGCAGTAGACCTCGCCGTCGTCCGCGTTCCAGTAGGCCCGGAGGCCTTCGAAGACGTTGGTCCCGTAGAAGACCGCGGCGCTGTTCACCGGGAGCACCGCCTGGTCCTGGGCCACGAGCCGGCCGTTCATCCAGATCTTGAGCTCTCGCATGGGCACGCTCCTTGTCATCGCGACCCTAGCCCGACCGGTGCGCCGGCGTCAAGGTCGCGTGGTAAGCTCTCGGCACGCCACGAGGAGGCGCCGCATGAAGCTCGAGGGTCGGATCGCGCTCGTCACGGGCGGCGGGTCGGGAATCGGGCGCGCGATCGCGCATCTCTTCGCCGACGAGGGCGCGCTCGTCGTGGTCAACGACGTGCGGCTCGAGGCCGCCGAGAAGACCGTGAAGGAGATGCGCGACCCGGGCCGCGGGCGCGCGCTCCAGGCCGACGTCGCGGACAGCGGCCAGGTGCGGACGATGTTCGTCGCGCTCGAGCGCGAGTTCGGCGCGCTCGACGTCCTCGTGAACAACGCGGGCGTCGCCACGACATCCGGCGAGGACCGCGAGGCGATCGCGAAGAGGGCCGAGACCCGGATCATGGAGACGCTCGGCGGCCAGGGTGTGGAGACCCACCTCGACGTCACGCAGCACCTGAGCGACGAGGCGTGGCGGCGGATGCTGGCGGTGCACCTCGACGGGACCTTCTTCTGCACGCGCGAGGCGCTCCGGCTCATGAGCCGGCGGAACCGCGGCGCGATCGTCAACATTTCGAGCGTCGCGGCGCTCATGGGGCTCGAGACGGTGCCCCACTACAGCGCGGCGAAGGGCGCGATCCTCTCCTTCACGCGCGCGGTGGCGCGAGAGGTCGCGTCCCGCGGCATCCGCGTCAACGCGATCTGCCCGGGCTTCATCGACACGCCGATGACCCAGCCGATGCCGCCCCTGCTCCGCGCGGCCGCGCTCGCGCGCACGCCCCTCGGGCGCAACGGCGAGCCGCGCGAGGTCGCGGCCACGGCGCTCTTCCTCGCCTCCGACGACGGCTCGTTCTTCACGGGCCAGTGGCTGTCGCCGAACGGCGGCCTCTTCACGGGCTAGGATGCCCGAGCGCCGCGAGCTCTCGGTCCGCGGGACGCCGGTCCACATGCTCGAGGACGGCGCGGGCCCGCCCCTCCTGTTCCTCCACGGCGCCGGCGGCGCCGGGCGTTGGCTTCCGTTCCAGGAGCGGCTCGCGAAGACATTCACGGTCCGGATGCCGAGCCACCCCGGTCACGGCGGTTCACCCGCGGCCGAATGGATCGAGCACGTCTCCGACCTCGCCTTCCACTACCTCGACCTGCTCGACGGGCTCGGGCTCGCGCGCGTCCATCTCGCCGGCGCGTCGTTCGGCGGCTGGATCGCGGCGGAGATCGCGGTGATGGCCTCCCACCGTCTCGCGTCGCTCGTGCTGATCGACCCGGTCGGCATCAAGGTGGACGGCTGGATCTACCCGTTCCTCTTCGGGATGGACATCCCCGAGATCGTGGCGACGGTCTTCCACGATCCGATGGCCGCGCTCGCGCTGGCGCCGCCCGACCAGTCGGTGGAGACGCTGGCGCTCCAGTACCGCCAGGGCGCGGCGCTCGCGCGCGTCGCCTGGAACCCCTACCTCTACGACCCGCTCCTGCGCCGGAGGCTCGTGCGCATCGCCGCGCCGACGCTCGTCTGCTGGGGCGCCCACGACCGCCTGGCCCCGCTCGCCCCCTGCGGCGAGACGTGGGCGCGCGAGATCCCCGGCGCGCGCCTGCGGGTGTTCGCCGACTCCGGCCACGTGCCGCACCTCGAGGAGCCGGGCGCCGTGGCGGAGGCCGTCAGCGAGTTCTGCCGTGAGACGAAGGAGGCGCGGTGAAGTTCTACTACTTCCACTTGATGCCGTACGTGATGGACCACGACGAGCCCTCGTCGTGGGTGACCCTGTCGAACCGCCTCTACGACCCCAAGGTCGGTCACACGCTCTACAACCAGTACCTCGATCAGCTCGAGTATGCCGAGACGCTCGGCTGGGACGGGCTCTGCGTCAACGAGCACCACCAGAACTGCTACGGCACCATGCCGAGCCCGAACGTGATGGCGGCGATGCTCGCGCGCCGCACCTCGCGCGCGAAGATCGCGATCCTCGGCAACGGGCTGCCCCTGCGCGAGAACCCGCTCCGCATCGCGGAGGAGATCGCCATGCTCGACGTCGTCTCGGGCGGGCGCGTGGTCTCCGGCTTCGTGCGCGGCATCAGCGCCGAGTACTTTTCCACCGGCGCGAACCCGACCCAGTCGCGCGAGCGGTTCTACGAGGCGGCCGAGCTGATCCTGCGCGCCTGGACCGAGGAGGGACCGTTCCCCTTCGACGGCAAGTACTACCGTTACCACTACGTGAACCCGTGGCCCCGCCCGCTCCAGAAGCCGCACCCGCCCGTCTGGTGCCCGTCGCAGGGCTCGAGCGAGACCGTCGAGTGGGCCGCGAAGCGCCGCTTTCCGTACCTCATGGTCTTCACGCCGATCAAGCGGATCGCCCAGATCTACGGCGAGTACCGCGAGGCGTGTGAGCGGTTCGGCTACACCGCCAGCCGCTACCAGCTCACCGTCAACGTCCCGATCGTCGTCGCCCCCACCGACGCGCGCGCGCGCGAGCTGGCACAGCAGCACGTCATGTGGGTGTTCAACACGGGCCTCCGCATGCACCCGCCCTTCTGGCGCCCGCCCGGGTACATGACGGAGGCCTCGCTCCGGCGCCTCCTGGCGAACCCTCCAAAGCTGCCGAGCGAGCTCACCTTCGAGGAGGCCGATCGCGAGGGCTACATCGTCTACGGCAGCCCCGCGACCGTGCGGGACAAGCTCCGGGTCTTCTCGGACGAGCTCAAGGCCGGCATCGTCTGCTCGGGCATGAACGGCGGGAGCCATGAGAAGACGCTCGAGATGATGGAGCTCTTCGCCCGTGAGGTCATGCCGCACTTCCGTGAGGACGCCCACGTGGACGAGACGGCCGGCGTCGGCCGCTGACCGCCGCCCCCCCGACGTAGGCCGAGGTCACGCCGGACGCCACGGCGGCGGATCCGGCTTTGTCATCGGCGTGCCATCCTGCTCCTGAACAACTCGGCCTACCCCCATGGGGAACGCCTTTGCCGACGTGCCTTTGGGGCCCCCGTTTGGTTGGCACCCCCGCTGCACCCTCAGACCCTCGGCATGATACGGACAGGCCAGATCATCACGCTGGACTCGGCCAGGCGCCAACTGCTCCGATTCGCCGGAACGCTCGCGCTCGCCGGTCTCGCCGCCGGGTGCTCGGCGGCGCCGTTCGTCGGGTACCAGAACGGCCCCGTCACGCTCTACGTCGGTGACGTGCGCCACGTGTGTGCCGCCGGCGGGATCAACAACCGCGGCTGCACGATGCGGTATCCGAACGGCCGCATCGAGGTCTACTGTGCCGCCGGCGACTACGAGTGCCTGGCCCACGAGCTCCGCCACGTCGCCGATCCGACGTGGCGCCACGACCTCGACGCCCGGAACGCCCCCGAGCACTAAGCGCTGAGGCGACGCGCGCGCTTGACCTCGCGGGCGCTTCGCCCTAGGGTTGCGCGCGTGCCCGCCTACTCGCTCGCACTCGCCATTGGCGGCACCCTCACCGACATCGTCGTCGGAGGCCACGTCACCGGGCGGCGGTGGAGCGGCGACGTCGTGATGACGCTCGCATGAAGCCGCCGGCCGAGTTCAGGACGCCGCGGCTCCGCCTGCGCCGGCCCGTCGCCGACGACGCGCCGGCCATCTTCGAGAGCTACGCGCGTGACCCCGAGGTGACGCGCTTCGTGTCGTGGAGCGTTCACCCGAACGGCGGCGTCACCCGAAAGTTCATCGAGGACTACTGCCTCGCGGGCTGGGCGCGAGGCGAGGTCTTCTCCTGGCTGATCACGCTCGCGGAGGGTGACCACGTGGCGGGGATGATCGACCTCCGCCCGGTCGCGGCGCGCGCCGAGGTGGGGTACGTCCTCGCCCGGTCCTGCTGGGGCCGCGGCCTCGCGACGGAGGCCGCGCGGGTGGTGGTCGACTGGGCGATCGCCCAGCCAGACGTCCACCGCGTCTGGGCGGTGGCCGACCTCGAGAACGTCGCCTCCCAGCGCGTCCTCGAGAAGGCCGGGATGGTGCGCGAGGGCGTGCTCCGGCGCTGGATGCTCGTGCCGAGCCAGGGGAAGGTGCCCCGCGACGTCTGGTGCTTCGCCCGCGTCAAGGAGGGGAACGGGGGCCGCTAACCGCCGCCGGCGACCCGCGCGAAGTCGATGTAGCCGCGCTCGACGTCGGTCGCGACCAACTCGACCCGCACGCGGTCACCGATGTCGAGCCGCTCCCCGCCGCGCACCAGCTTGCCCTCCACGTGCGGGTTCAGGATCCGCACCCAGGTGCCCTTCTCGGACGCCCCGGTCACGAGCGCGTCGAACCGCTCGCCGAGCCTCGACTGGACGAGGAGCGCGGCCGCCGACTTCCGCAGGTGCCGCTCGACCTTGCCCGCGTTGTCCTCCTGCGCGGTGCAGTGACGCGCGAGCGCCTCGAGCTCGTCTCCGGTGTAGGGCGCGGGCCCGCCCGCGAGCGCCGCCTTGAGGAGGCGCTGCGTGAGAAGGTCAGGGAAGCGGCGGTTCGGCGCCGTCGAGTGCGTGTAGTCCCGCACCGCGAGGCCGAAGTGGCCCTCGGGGGTCTGGCCGGGGAGATCCAGGACGTACTCGCCAGCGCCGAGGAGCTTCACCACGCTGAGCGAGAGATCGGGGAAGCGCAGGGGATCGGCCGCGCGGCGCCCGGCGAGGAACCGCTCGAGCGCGCGCGCATCGGGCGTCGCCGGCAGCCCCTCGCCGAGCTCGCGGGCGAGCTCGACGATCCGGCTCCAGCGCTCCGGCGTTTTTAGAACACGCCGGAGCGACGGGCTGCGCCGTCTCGCCAGGTACCGCGCCGTGACCCCGTTCGCGGCGATCATGAAGTCCTCGATCAGCTCCTTGGCGCGGTTCTTCTCGTCCGGCCGGAGATCGATGAGCACCTCGTCGTCGAACACCGCGTGCGTCTCGAGAGTCTCGAGGCTCAGAGCGCCGTGCTGGTGCCTCGAGGCCTTCATCGACTGGGCGACGCGGTCTTGAAGTCGGAGCTGCGCGTCCAGACCCGGCACCGCCGCAACCCGCGGCGGCGGGGGGCCCTGCCCGTCGAGCCAGGCGGCCACCGCGTCGTAGGCCAGCTTCGCGCGGTTCCGCACCACCGCGCGGTAGACCTCGGAGGCGCCCGCCGTCCCGTCGGCGCCCAGCGTCATCTCGACGACGAGCGCGAGGCGCTCCTCCCCCTCGCCGAGCGAGGTGAGGTCGGTCGAGAGCCTCTCGGGCAGCATGGGGAAGATCCCCCCGGCCGTGTAGACGGACGTCGTGTTGGTCCGCGCGTGGCCGTCGGACGCCGAGCCGCGGCGGACCAGCGCGTCGACGTCGGCGACCGCGACGAGGATCTTCACCTGCCCGGCGGCCAGCGGCTCGGCGACGGAGAGCTGGTCGAGGTCGCGCGAGTCGTCGTTGTCGATCGAGCACCAGAGCCGGTCGCGGAGGTCGCGGACCGCGGGATCGCGCGCGACGGCGGCCGTCGTCAGCGCGCCGACCTCGGCCAGGACCGCCGGCGAGAAGTCGGGCTCGAGCCCGCGCTCGCGCATCGCCCGCCGCGCGATCGCCTGGAGATCACTCCGCGTCCGCATCGTCGGGCCCATAGTAGCGCCTTCCCGCCGCGGCGCCGGCGTCACCGAGGGGCGCGGGCCTCGCTCACGCGAGCGGACGGTCCACGACCGCGAGCGCGCTCCGCCCCTGGACGTACGTCACCTCCCGGAGCCCGAGCACGCGGCGGAGGCGGTCCTGTGGGACCTTCATGGGGCCGGGCCCGGGCGCGGTTCCGGGCGCGGGCTGGGGGAACGCCGTGGACATCGCGGTGTGGAACGTGATGCCGCCCTCGATCTTCTGCATGATCTGGTGGATGTGGCCGTTCAGCACGGTCACCGAGCCGAACCGCCTGAGGTAGCCGAGCGCCCGCTCGCTGTCGCCCGTCGCCCACCCCCACGCAGGATAGACTGCCCAGAGGGGCACGTGACCGAAGACCACGACCGGCGTGCTGCTCGGCAGCGCCCGCACGTCGTCCTCGAGCCACTCGAGCTGCTCCGGACCGAGACTCCCCAGGCCGTCCGCCTTGTACGTCAGCACGTTGACCAGCCCGATGAAGTGGACACCGCGGTAGTCGAAGCTCTGCCAGCCCCTGCCTCCGGCCGTGCCCTTGCCGTAGCGGCCGAGGTACTCTTTGCCGCCGTCCAGGAAGACGTCGTTCTCGCCCGGCACGAAGAAGACGCGCTCCGTCCTCACGGTCTTCAGGAGCTCGGCCACGGCGTCGAACGCTCCCGGCTTCTGAGCGTGGGTGAGGTCGCCGGTGTGGAGGACGAACGCGGGCGGCGTCGGCAACGCGTTGACCGCGGTGAGCGCCTCCTGGAGGGTGCGCGTCACGTCCTTGTTCGCCTCGCCCGTGAAGCCGATGTGCGTATCGCTGATCTGGACGAAACTGAAGTCGCCTCCCGCGGACGCCTCGCCCGCGTGGGCCAGCGTGCGCGATGAGAGCACGCCTCCCGCCGAGGTCCAGACGACTCCCGTCCCGACCCACGCCATGCATTCCAGAAACCCTCTCCGATCCATTGCCGTTCCTCCCTCTGATGGGTGAGCCGCCTACTGCACCGTGAGCGTGGATTTCATGTAGGGGTGCAACGCGCAGAAGTAACTGTAGGCGCCGGGCGCCGTGAACGTGTACGAGAAGGTCTCGCCCTTCTCGAGCGCCGGCGACGCGAAGGCGCCGGCCGCCGAGGTCACGGTGTGGGTCTCCTCGTCGCGGTTGACCCACGTGACCTTCGTGCCGGCCTGCACCGTCATGGCCGGTGGCAGGAACGTGAAGTGCTCGATGCCGATCCGCCTCTCCGGCGTCGCGCCGTCCGACGGCCGGGGCGCCCGAAGCGATGCGGTGAGAGCGAGCAGCGCCGCGAGGGCGACCCCCGCCAGCAGTCGTGTCTTCATGGGTCGTTCTCCCTTCACGTCTGCCAACGCGCCCCTCGTGCGAGTCGTTCCATCGCGGTCGAAGAATCCACGGTCGGAACGAATCGCACGTTCGAGCGTTACGGACGGGTGAAGGTGCGGACTGATACACTCCACGACGCATGCGAACTCGGGGCGCGCAGGATCCGGGTGCCGGTCTCGGGCGGGAGGCTCTGGCCTACGTCGACACCCTGCACAACCTGGCGCGTTACCTCACCGGTAACGAGACCGAC
>QHSZ01000014.1 GCA_003220595.1 Candidatus Rokuibacteriota bacterium
ACTTCTCCGGCCCACACGCGAAGCTGAACGAGCTCGGCCTCGTCACCGAGGAGAGCAGCGAGATCCAGTACCGGTTCGAGACGATCGTGGATCCGGCGACGCGCGAGCCGCTCTTCGTCATCGAGCACGAGGTGCGCTGCTACACGCACCCGATGTTCCTGCGCCCCCTCGTGAACCGGAACCCCGCGCAGCGCCAGCCCACGTTCCAGCGCGGGCGCGACGCGTTTTATCCCGGGGCCGCCTAGCGGCTTCGCGCCGCCCCACGACACGCTCGTCGGCCAGTCCCATCAGCCCGGCGCGTATTGTATGCTGGCTGCCCGTGGGAGGAGGCGGCCGATGAGGCTCGCGCTGGGGCAGGGATACTCGGGGGCGACGCTCTCGCCGGACGTAGACCGCGTCCTCGAGGCCGAGCGGCTCGGCTACGACTCGGTGTGGACCGCCGAGTCGTACGGCTCCGACGCGGTCACGACGATCGCGTGGATCGCGGCGCGCACGACGCGCATTCACGTCGGCACGGCGATCATGCAGATCGGGGCGCGCACGCCCGCGGCGAGCGCGATGACCGCGATGACGCTCGACGCCCTGTCGGGCGGGCGCTTCCGCCTCGGGCTCGGCGTCTCGAACCCTCAAGTCGTCGAGGGCTGGCACGGCCAGCGCTTCGGCAAGCCGCTCGCGCGGACGCGGGAATACGTGTCGATCGTGCGCGCGATCCTCCGCCGGGAGAAGCCTGTCGAGTTCAGCGGCGAGTACTACCAGATCCCCTACGCGGGCCCGGATGCGACCTCCCTCGGCAAGCCGCTCAAGTCCATTCTTCACGGCCGGGCCGACCTGCCGATCTACCTCGCCGCGATCGGGCCCAAGAACGTCGCCCTCGCCGCCGAGATCGCCGACGGTTGGATCCCGACCCTCTTCGCGCCGTCGAGGATCCGCATGTTCCGCGAGTGGCTCGACGAGGGCTTCCGGAGGGCCGGCGGCCCCAAGCCCGCGTTCGATGTCATGGCGGCTTGCCCCGTCGTCGTGGGCGACGACGTCCGCGCGTGCCGTGCCCAGCACAAGCCCGCGATCGCGCTCTACGTCGGGGGCATGGGCGCGCGGAGCCGCAACTTCTACAACGAGACGGTCCGCCGGTACGGGTACGAGGAGGCGGCGCAGACGATCCAGGAGCTCTACCTCGCGGGGAGGAAGCGCGAGGCCGAGGCGGCGGTGCCCGACGCGCTCGTGGACGAGGTCGGGCTCTTCGGGCCGCGCGAGCGCATCCGCGAGCGGCTCGCGGCGTACCGCGAGGCCGGCGTGACGACGCTCGCCGTGCGCGGGAGCCTCGACGCGATCCGGCTGATGGCCGAGCTCGCCCTGTGAATGAGCGACGCGCACCTGTCTCGGGCCACCCACGGTGCACCCCGGCCTCGCGGACCTCGCTACTGAGGGCGCGCGGGTGAGTGAAGGAGGCGGCGCATGACGACGATCGGGCTCTTGCATCCGGGCGAGATGGGCGCGGCCGTCGGCGCCTCGGCGCGGGCCGACGGCGCGCGCGTGCTCTGGGCCGGGGAGGGGCGCGGTGCGGCGACCCGCGGGCGGGCCGCGGCGGTCGGCCTCGAGGACGTCGGCACGCTCGACGAGCTCGCCCGCCGGAGCGAGCTGATCGTCTCCGTGTGCCCGCCCGACGCGGCCCTCGACCTGGCGCGCGCCGTCGCGGAGCGCCGTTTCGCGGGCCTCTACCTCGACGCGAACGCGGTGGCGCCGGCGACGGCACGCGAGATCGGCGCGATCGTCGAGAAGGCGGGCGCCACGTTCGTGGACGGCGGCATCATCGGCGGCCCCCCGCAGACGCGCGGCACCACGCGCCTCTATCTCTCGGGCGCCGCGGCGGCGCGGGTCGCCGCGCTCTTCCCAGGAGGGCCCCTGGAGGCCGTGGTCGTCGCGGGCGGCCCCGGCGCGGCCTCCGCGGTCAAGGTGGCGTACGCCGCCTGGAACAAGGGCCACGCCGCGCTCTTGATGGCCGTCCGCGCTCTCGCGATCGCCGAGGGCGTCGACGCCGCGCTGCTCGCGGAGTGGAGGCTCTCCCAGCCCGACCTCCCGGCCCGCTCGGAGTCGGCGGTCCAGCGGAACGCGCGCAAGGCGTGGCGCTTCGTCGGGGAGATGGAGGAGATCGCGGCGACGTTCGACGCGGCCGGGCTGCCCCAGGGCTTCCACGCGGCCGCGGCCGAGATCTACCGCCGGCTCGCGCCCTGGAAGGACGCGCCGACGCCGCCGTCGGTCGCCGAGGCCTCCGGCGCGTTGACGACGCGGCCCTAGGCGCCGTGTCCGGGATCGCCCAGATCCGCAGTTACCCGGAGGCGCGCAGCGCCTTCTGCTGGGACGCCCTCTGGGAGCTCTTCGACGGTGGTCCCGACCGGCTGAACCTCGCGCACGAGTGCGTGGACCGCCACGCCGGCGGGCGCACCGCGCTGCGGATCCAGCACGCCGACGGCCGGCGCGAGGTGCGGAGCTTCGACGAGCTCGCCGCCTGGTCCTCGCGGTTCGCCAACCTCCTCGAGGCCGAGGGCGTCGCCCGCGGCGAGCGCGTCGCGGTGATGCTCGAGCCGTCGCTGGCCTTCTACGGCGCCATCTTCGGCGCCGTCAAGCGAGGCGCCGTCGCCGTGCCGCTCTTCACGCTGCTCGGCCCCGACGGGGTGAGGCTGCGCGTCGAGGACTGCGCGCCCCGCCTGCTGCTCGTCGCCCGGGACGCCGAGCACTGGCAAGCCCTCCTCCCGGGCGTCGAGGTCGCCGCGGTCGACGAGCGGTTCCTCGGGCGCCTCGGCGAGCAGTCTCCGCGCTACGCCCCCGCGACGCGCGCCGACGACCTCGCGGTCTTCCAGTACACCTCGGGGACCACGCGCGGCCTGCCGGAGGCCGTGCGCCACACGCACCGCGCCGTCGTGACGCTGATGGTCGCCGCGCTCTACGGCGTGGGCCTGGCGCCGGGCGACAGCTACTTCTGCCCGTCGTCGCCCGCGTGGGGCCACGGCCTCTGGCACGGCACCATCGCGCCGCTCGCCCTCGGCATCGCGGCTGGCGCCTACGCCGGCAAGTTCCACGCGGCGCGCATGCTCGAAGCGCTCGACGCGTTCGGCGTCACCAATCTGGCGGCGGCGCCCACGGTCTTCCGCATGCTACGAAGCGGGGGGCTCGCCGAGGGCCGCCGCGGAGCGCTCGAGAAGCTCTCGTTCACGGGCGAGCCCATGGACTCGCGGACATGGGAGTGGGTGCGAGCGACCTTCGGCGCCACGCCGTGCAGCATGTACGGGTCGACCGAGGTCGGCGTGATCCTCGTGGACTATCCGGGCTTCCGCGACTACGTCGTGCGACCCGGCGCGCTCGGCAAGCCCGCGCCCGGCTGGGAGGTCGCGATCGTGGACGAGTGCGGGGAGCCGCTGCCGTCCGACCGCACGGGCGAGATCGCGGTCCGCCGGAGGGACGGCTGGTTCCGCGTGAAGGACCGCGGCTGGATGGACGCGGACGGGTACTTCCACCACGAGGGCCGCTCCGACGACGTGATCATCTCGGCGGGCTGGACGATGAGCGCCGTCGAGATCGAGGACGCGCTGCTGAGCCATCCCGACGTCCGCGAGGCCGCGGTGGTCGGCGCGCCCGACGAGTTGCGGGGCCAGATTCCGAAGGCCTACGTCGTCTCCGAGCGAACCGAGGCGGCGTTCGCTCGCGAGCTCCAGGAGTGGGTCGGCCGGCGCCTGAGCCAGCACGAGTACCCGCGCGCGATCGCGTTCGTCGACGAGCTCCCCAAGACTCCCGCGGGGAAGATCGACCGGCGGTCGCTGCGGGGCCGTGCCCGGGAGACGGCGTGACGCGGTTCCCGACCATCACGGACGAAGCGCTCGCCGGGCTCCGGGCGCTGATCGGGAAGGAGATCCGGCGGCCCGAGCCGTACCTGGAGGTCGCCTCGCGCGACGCGATTCGCCACTGGGCCCACGGGATCGGCGACCGCAATCCGTTCTGGGCGCGGGCGCGGCTGGCGCCGCCGACGATCCTCTTCGCCATGGACCGCATCGTCTCCGGTTATGTGACCGGGCTCCCCGGCATCCACGCCATGTACGCGGGCACCGACTTCCGCTGGCGGGGCGCGATCCGCGAGGGCGACCGCCTCGTCGGCAAGAGCGTGCTGCGGGACCTCGAGGAGAAGGCGTCGAGCTTCGCGCGGCGCGCGCTCAAGCAGACCTACCGCACGACGTTCGTCGACGACACGGGCGCGGTCGTCTGCGAGGCCGATTCCTGGTGCTTCCGTACCGAGCGCGACACCGCGCGCGAGGTCAAGAAGTACAGCGCGGTCGAGCCGCATCGCTACGCCGCAGACGAGATCGAGCGGATCCGGCTCGCGTACGCGGCGGAAGAGATCCGCGGCGCCGTGACGCGCTTCTGGGAGGACGTCGAGGTCGGCGCGCCGCTGCCCGAGATCGTGAAGGGACCGCTCACGGTCACGTCGATCATCGCGTTCGTGCAGGGCTGGGGTAGCCTCTACGTGCGCGCCCACGGTCTCGCGTTCGACCTCTTCGAGCGCCATCCCGCGCTCTCCATCCCCAACGAGTTCGGCGTGCCCGAGCCGCCCGAGCGAGTCCACTGGGACGCGCCCCTCGCCCGGGCCGTGGGCGTCCCGGCGCCCTACGACTACGGTCCCGAGCGCGTGGCGTGGCTCGGCCACCTGGTGACCAACTGGATGGGGGACGCGGGTATCCTCACCCGTCTCTCCGTGGAGGTCCGTCGCCACAACCTGCTCGGCGACACGACGTGGTGCCGGGGCCGCGTGGCCCGGACGGCGCTCGTCGACGGGCGCGGCGAGGTGACGCTCGAGCTCCACGCCGTGAATCAGCGGAGCGAGACGATCGCCCGGGGCTTGGCGGTCGTGGTCCTCCCGCGCCGGCGGACGACCGCGTAGACCGGCGTCTCGGTGGGCCTCACCCTGCTGCTTGGTTTGCCGAGTCCTGCCACTTCTGCCACTCGAACAAGCTCCGGAGCTCGTCAGGATGATGAGTCGTCACGTCCCCCTCCAGGGTTAGTCGCACGATCCACTTGATGCTGACGAGCTCGCCGGCGCTCTTGACGTCTACGACGACGCCTCGCGTGCTCGATGCCGACTCTCTGGTCGACGGCGACTCCCTGAGCTGGACGACGTCGCCGAGGTTGAACGCTGCCATACCGTGCGCCTCTCCCACCGGGACCGCTGGTGCATCGCACGGACGTTGGGGACGAGCCGAAGGGAACCGGCGGGGAGTTGCCTACTCACCAGAACGGTGCAGTCTCGGTGCACCTCGCGACGCTCGCGATGCTCAGACGCGCGTCCCGCCTGGACGACGCGCCATCAAGGTGCGAACGCCCGTACTGTGGCCCCTCCGCATGAGGAAGTCAACGGTTTTCCGTGTGTCCTGAGGGTGCTGAGCCTCAGGCGAGGGCGCCCTCGCGGCGAAGCCGCTCGAGCGAGCGGTCGAATGCCTCCACCAGCCGATCGACGTCGGCGTCGGTCATCGCGGCGTTGAGCCAGCCGTGCCCGCCGCCCCGGCTGTAGTCCACGCCGTGCAACAGCATCGCCAGGTGGAGCGCGGCGCCGAGCGGGCCCATGCCGCGGTCGAGGCGCGCCGCGTCCATTTGTAGCGAGGTCCGCGAGGCCGGCGTGTCCCGTGGGTGGCCTGAGACAGGCGCGCGTCGCTCATCCGTCCAGTTGTCGAGACCGAGCTCGTGGGCATCGGCGCCCACGTGGATGCGGAAGATGGACGAGGCGCCGTACACGCAGCCGCGCACGCCGCGCGTCTTGAGGGTCTGGTTCATCCCGTTGCGCAGGCGGTCGCCGAGGCGGTTCAGCTCACGCTGGACCTCGCCCGTCTTCAAGAGCTCGAGCGCGGCGACGCCCGCGGCGGCGACGAGCGGCGTCGCACTGTAGGTGCCCTGGTCGGCGACGCGGCGCGTGCGGTCGCGCTTCGGGTCGCCCACGAACGCGATCGTGTCGAGGAGGTCGGCGCGCCCGGCGAGCGCCGCGCCCGGCAGGCCGCCGGCGACGGCCTTGGCGAGGCAGACGAGATCGGCCGTCACGCCGTAGTACTCCTGGGCGCCGCCCGGCGCCATGCGGAAGCCCGTGACGACCTCGTCGAAGATCAGGACGACGCCGCGTGCGCGCGTGAGCTCGCGGAGCGCGCGGAGGAACGCGGGGTTCGTCGGCACCGTCATGGAGCGCGCGCCCGCGGGCTCCAGGATGACCGCGGCGACCTCGTGCTCGTCGAGGAGCTCCCGAACGTGGGCCAGGTCGTTCGGGCGCGCGACCAGCGTCGTCGCGAGCGTCTCCGGCGGCACGCCGGCCGACATCGGGATCTCGAACGGGTCCTTCACCGCGGCCACGAGGGCGTCGTGCACCCCGTGGAAGTGGCCCTGGAACTTGACGAGCTTGCTCCGGCCGGTGAACGCGCGGGCGACGCGGACCGCGAGGGCGGTGGTCTCGGTGCCCGTCAGCGTGAAGCGGACCTGGTCGGCGCCCGGTACGCACTCGCGGATCAGCTCGGCCCAGCGGACTTCGAGCTCGCTGCACGCGCTGTAGTGGAGGCCCCTGGGCACCTGGTCGGTGATCGCGCGGACGATCGCCGGGTGATTGTGCCCGAGGATCAGGGCGCCGTGGCCGCTCCAGCAGTCGAGGTAGGCGTGGCCGTCCACGTCCCACTTGCGGGCGCCGTCGGCGCGCTCGACGTAGAAGGGGAAGGGCGAGATCGCGCGGCCGTCGTGGGCGACGCCGCTCGGCATGCTCCGGAGGGCGCGCTCGTGGAGCGCCTTCGACTTCGGGCGGGCCGCCGCGTATTCCTGCTCGAGCGTCGGGGTCGAGGTCATGTCGCCTCCGGGGCTCTCGTGAGGGCCGTACCCAGTATACCGGCCGCGCGGGATCTTCTCGAGGCTCGCCGTCAGCGGGCGAGCGCGATCACGCAGAGGCCGGCGAAGATCACGACGGCCCCCGCGATGCGGACGGCCGAGTGACGCTCGCGCAGGACGACGGCGCCGAGCACCGCCGCCACGACGATGCTCGTCTCGCGCGCCGCGACGACGTAGCTCACGGGCGCCCGCGCCATGGCGCCGAGGACCGCGAGGTACGCGGTCATCATGAGAACGCCGACGACCACGATGCGGCCCCAGGGCGCGTCGCGCCTGATGGGCGGCGCCCCACCGCCGCGCACCCACCGGACGAGATGGATCAGCGCGGCGTCGATCAGGAACACGAGAAAGGCGTAGAGCGGCACCGGCACCAGCCCCACGCCGAGCTTGTTCACGAGCGAGTAGCCGCAGATAAAAACGCCCGTGAGGATCGCGAGCCCGAGGCCGCGGCGATCGGCGCACGCCGCCGGCCAGCCCTGGCCGAGCGCCCCGTGGCTGGCGAAGATCCCGACCACGACGAGGAGGATGCCGACGAGCCCCTGCGTCGACAGGTGCTCGCCGAGGAACGCGACCGCGAGCGGGGCCACGAGGACCGGCGCGACGCCGCGGGCCACCGGATAGACCAGCGACAGATCGCCCGCGCCGTAGGCCGCGCTGAGCGCGAACACGTAGGAGGTCTCGAGCACGCCGGAGACGAGGATCACGGGCCACGCCACGGCCGGCACCTCGCCGAGGGAGTAGACGAACAGCACGGGCGCGCAGAGCAGCGTGCCGACGATGAGAGCGCCGGACTGGATCTCGAGCCGTCGCGGCTCGGTCTTGACGAGCAGGTTCCAGGTGCTGTGACACACCGCCGCGCCCAGGACGAGCAGGAGCGCGGCGAGGGGCATGGCACGAGTCTGCTATGCTTGTGCGGGAGACGCAACATGAGTGACCACCACGACCACGCGGAGGAGGGCTCGCCCCTCACCGAGACCGAGCTGCGGGTGCGGGCGCTCGAGTCGCTTCTCGTCGAGAAGGGCCTGGTCGACCCGACCGCGCTCGACGCTCTCATCGACACGTACGAGACGAAGGTGGGGCCGCGCAACGGCGCCCACGTCGTCGCGCACGCCTGGGCGGACCCCGCCTACAAGGTGCGGCTGCTGGAGGACGGCTCGAAGGCGATCGCCGAGCTCGGCTACATGGGCCGGCAGGGCGAGGACATGGTGGTCCTCGAGAACACGCCGAAGGTCCACAACATGGTCGTCTGCACGCTCTGCTCCTGTTATCCGTGGCCGGTGCTCGGGCTCCCGCCGGTGTGGTACAAGTCGGCGCCCTATCGCTCGCGCGCCGTCCTCGATCCGCGCGGCGTCCTGCGCGAGCTCGGAGTCGAGGTGCCGGAGGACGTCGAGGTGCGCGTCTGGGACTCGACCTCCGAGGTGCGCTACCTGGTCATCCCCGAGCGGCCCAGGGGCACCGAGGGCTGGAGCGAGGCGGAGCTGGCCGGCATCGTCACGCGTGACAGCATGATCGGCGTCGCCAAGGTGCAGGCGCCCGCGCGGGGCGGGCGGCGATGAACGGCATCCACGACATGGGCGGGATGCACGGCCTGGGGCCGATCGACCGCGAGGAGAACGAGCCCGTCTTCCACCACGCGTGGGAGCGGCGCGCCTTCGCCCTCAATATGGCCGCGGGCTTTCTGGGCGAGTGGAACATCGACATGTCCCGTTACGCGCGCGAGCAGATGCCGCCCGCCGAGTACCTCGCCACGAGCTACTACGAGCACTGGCTCTGGGGTCTCGAGCGGCTCCTGGTGGAGAAGGGCCTGCTCACGCGGGCGGAGATCGAGGCCCGCGTGGCCGAGCTCCGGAGACTGGCGCCGAGGTGAGACGCCTGCTGCGGGCCGCCGACGTCGGTCAGGTGCTCCTGAAGGGTGGCCCTGCGCGGCTGCCGGACGACGTGGTGCCGCGCTTCAAACCCGGGGATCGCGTCGTCGCCCGCAACATCAACTCGACGGGCCACACGCGGCTGCCGCGCTACGCGCGCGGAAAGCGCGGCGTCGTGGACCGCGACTACGGGGTCTTCGTCTTCGCCGACGCGAGCGCGATGGGCCGGGGCAAGCAGCCCCAGCACCTCTACAGCGTGCGCTTCGCCGCGCGCGAGCTCTGGGGCCCGGAGGCGAGCGCTCGCGACGTCGTCTTCATCGACCTCTGGGACGACCACCTGGACCCGGCATGACGACGCCCGATCTCGAGGCGCTGCCGGCGATCCCGAAGGATGCACAGGGGCCCGTCTTCCGGGCGCCGTGGGAGGCGCAGGCCTTCGGCATGGCGCTGGCGCTGCACGCGCGCGGCTGCTTCACCTGGAAGGAGTGGGCGGCGCGGCTCGCGGAGGAGATCGCGACCGCGACGGCGCGCGGCGAGGTCGACGACGGCAGCCGCTACTATGACTACTGGCTGGCCACGCTCGAGAAGCTCGTCGCGGAGAAGCGGCTCGTCCTGACGGACGAGCTCCTCACGCGGAAGGACGAGTGGGACCGCGCCGCGCGCGCGACGCCGCACGGCCAGCCGATCGTGCTCCCCCCGTCCCGCTAGCCCGCCGGCGCTCCTCTAGCGCCTCGAGCGTCCGCGGCCAGTCCGCGTGCAGGAGCCGCGAGAGCGAGCGGTCGGCGAGAAGCCGGTCGCCCGTCTGGCAACGCGCGCAGTAGTTGGTCTCGTTCTCCGCGTAGACGATCCGCTGCACCGGCGCCCCGCACTGAGGGCACGGCTGCCCGTAGCGTCCGTGGACCGCCATGCCCTCGCGGAACGCCGTCACGCCCTCGGGGAACCCAGGGCCCGCCTCGCGCCGCAGGCGCTCACACCAGTGGAGGAGCGTGTCGCGCGTCGCCGCGAAGAGCCGTATCCGCTCCGCGTCGGTGAGCTGGCGCGTCTGCCTGACGGGCGAGAGCCGCGCGCGGTGGAGGATTTCGTCCGAGTAGGCGTTGCCGATCCCGCTGAGGATGCCGGGATCGGTGAGCGCGCGCTTGAGCGTATGGTTCCGGCACTCGAGCGCCCGGCGGAACGAGGCGGCGTCGGCCGCCAGGACGTCGAGGCCTCCGGGGTCGTGCTCGCGGAGCGCCGCCTCGCCCCGGACGAGGTGGAGCGCCGCGCGCCGCTTTGTGCCCGCCTCGGTCATGGTGAGCGTCCCCGCCGAGAAGTCGAACGCCGCGAGGCCGATCTTGCCCGGGGGCGTGGCGCCGGCGGGCTTCCAGTGCAGGCGCCCCGCGATCATGAGATGCAGCACGAGGAAGAGGTCGTCCGCGAGCTCGAGCACGATGCGCTTGCCGAGACGGCGGAGCCCGCGGACCTCCCGGCCCGCCGCGGCGGCGAGCGGCGGATCCACCGAGCGCAGGACGAAGGGGCTCAGGACGCGCACGCGCTCGAGCGTCGCGCCGCGGACGCGCGCCTCGAGCGCCTCGATGTAGACGATGACGTCGGGCAGCTCAGGCACGGGGGGACGATAGCACGGCCGGGCTTGGTACACTTTACGGGAGCATGCTCACGCCCCCCATCGCCCCTCGGAGACCGAAGGTGGACGTCCTTCACGGCGAGCGCCGGCAGGACGACTACGACTGGCTCAGGCAGAAGGACGACCCCGAGGTCCTCGCCCACCTCCGCGCGGAGAACACGTACACGGACCTCGTCATGAAGCCGACGGAGACGTTCCAGGCGGCGCTCTACGCGGAGATGCTCGCGCGGATCAAGGAGGACGACACGACGGTGCCGTTCCAGCGCGGGCGGCACTTCTACTACTCACGCACCGAGAAGGGACGGCAGTACCCGATCTATTGCCGCCGGGAGGGGAGCGTCGAGGCCCCCGAGGCGGTGACGCTCGACCTGAACGCGCTCGCCGCAGGCCACGCGTTCCTCTCGGTTGGCGCCCACACGGTGAGCGACGACGGTCGGCTCCTGGCCTACTCGGTGGACGTCACCGGCTCCCGCGAGTACACGCTCCACGTCAAGGACCTCGCGACCGGCGAGCTCCTCCCCGAGCGCATCGAGAAGGTCGCGGCGGTCGCCTGGACCGCGGACCGCGCGACGTTCTTCTACGTCACCGAGGATCCCGCGAAGCGCCCCTACCGGCTCTGGCGCCATCGGCTCGGCGCCACCGCCGACGACCTCCTCTACGAGGAGACGGACACCCTCTTCCGTCTCTACGTCGAGCGCTCGCGGAGTCTCGCCTACGTCTTCGCGGTGGCGGCCAGCCACACCTCGAGCGAGGTGCGCTTCCTGCCGGCGGCCGCCCCCGCGGGCGCCTGGACCCTCATCGCGGCGCGCGAGAAGGACCACGAGTACGACGTGGACCACGGCGTCTGGCGGGGCGACAACGTCTTCTACGTGAGGACGAACGGGGGCGGGCGGCGCAACTTCCGTCTCGTCACGGCGCCCGTGAACGATCCCGGGCCGGACCGGTGGACTGAGCTCGCGCCGCACCGCGAGACGGTGATGCTCGAGGGCGTCGACGTCTTCGCGACCCACTACGTCGTGCAGGAACGGGAGGACGGGCTCACGCGCCTGCGCGTGACCGACCTCGCCACGCGCGCCGCGCACGACGTCCTGTTCCCCGAGCCGGCGTACGAGGCGACGCCCGAGTCGAACCACGAGTTCACGGCGCGGCGGTACCGCTTCCGCTACCAGTCGCTCGTCACGCCGCCGTCGGTCTTCGACTACGACGTGACGACGCGCGAGCGGACGCTCCTGAAGCAGACGGAGGTGCTCGGCGGCTACGACCCCGGGCGCTACCGGTCGGAGCGCCTCCACGCGATCGCCGGCGACGGCACGCGGATCCCGATCTCGCTCGTGCGCCGCGCCGATGCGCCGCGCGACGGCTCGTGCCCCATGCTGCTCGCCGGCTACGGCGCCTACGGGTTCCCGTACCCCGTGGCCTTCTCGTCGAACCGGCTGAGCCTGCTCGACCGGGGCGTCACCGTCGCCATCGCCCACGTGCGCGGGGGCGGGGAGCTCGGCAAGCGCTGGCACGACGCCGGCCGCATGCTGCAGAAGCGCAACACCTTCACGGACTTCATCGCGTCGGCGGAGTTCCTCGTGAAGGAGGGCCACACGGCGCACGAGCGGCTCGTCATCGAGGGCGGGAGCGCGGGCGGCCTCCTGGTCGGCGCCGTGCTGAACATGAAGGCCGACCTCTGCGCGGCCGCGGTGCTCCGCGTGCCGTTCGTGGACGTGATCAACACGATGCTCGACGAGTCCCTGCCGCTCACCGTCGGCGAGTTCGAGGAGTGGGGCAACCCGAAGATCCGCGAGCACTACGAGTACATGAAGACCTACTGCCCGTACACGAACCTCGGGTCCCGGCGCTACCCCCCGATGCTCGTCCGTGCGGGGCTCAACGACAGCCAGGTCATGTACTGGGAGCCCGCGAAGTACGTGGCGAAGCTCCGCGCGCTCGGGACGGGCGAAGCCCCGCTCCTGTTCAAGATCAACCTCGAGGTGGGACACGGCGGCGCCTCGGGCCGCTACGACGCGCTCCGCGAGCTCGCCTTCGACTACGCGTTCGTCCTGACGCGCCTCCACGGCATGCTGGCGGCGGAGAGGGCCGCATGATCGACGCCGTGAGCACCTGGATCGCCGCGTCCCAGCGCATCGTCGTGCTGACGGGCGCGGGGATCTCGACCGACTCGGGCATCCCCGACTTCCGCGGGCCGCAGGGCGTCTGGACGAAGGACCCCCAGGCGGAGAAGCAGGCGACGCTCCAGCACTACGTGGCCGACCCGGAGGTGCGGCGGCGCGCCTGGCGGGCCCGGCTCGAGTCGCCCGCGTGGGAGGCGAAGCCGAACGACGGCCACAAGGCCCTCGTGACGCTCGAGCGGCGGGGCAGGCTCGACACGCTGATCACGCAAAACGTGGACGGCCTTCACCAGCTCGCGGGCTCGTCGCCCGAGAAGGTCATCGAGATCCACGGCACGCTGCGCGCGGTCGTCTGCCTTGAGTGCGGCGAGCGGGCGCCGATGGAGCGGGCGCTCGCGCGCGTGCGGGCGGGGGAGGACGATCCGCCGTGCCTTTCCTGTCATGGCATCCTCAAGTCGGCGACGATCTCGTTCGGCCAGGGCCTCGTGGCCGACGATCTCGCGCGCGCCGCCGCGGCGGCGCGGCGCGCGGACCTGATGCTCGCCGTGGGAACGAAGCTCTCGGTGTGGCCCGTCGCCGGCGTCGTCCCCGCGGCCAAGGAGGCGGGCGCGCGCGTCGTGATCGTCAACGCCGAGCCCACGGAGATGGACGCGCTGGCCGACGCGGTCCTGCGCGGCTCGATCGGGGAGCTGCTCCCGCGGCTCGTGGAAGGCCTCTGATGCGCGTCCTCCTCGTCCATCCGAGCCCATTGATGTACTCCGAGATCTACCTACGGCTCGAGCCGCTCGGACTCGAGCGGGTGGCGACCGCCATCGCCGCCGCCGGCCACGACGTTCGGCTCCTCGATCTGCAGATCTTCCGTCACCGCGACTACGTCCACGAGCTCGACGCCTTCCGGCCGGAGGCGGTCGGCTTCTCGCTCAACTACCTCGCCAACGTGCCCGAGGTGCTCGACCTCGCGCGGGAGACGAAGCGGCGGCTCCCGCGCTGCTTCGTATTCGCCGGGGGGCACTCGGGCTCCTTCATCGCCCCCGAGATCCTCGAGCACGCGCGCGGCGCGGTGGACTGCGTCGTCCGCGGCGAGGGGGAGGCGATCGCGCCGCGGGTCCTCGAGGCGCTCTTTGACCCGAGGCTCGAGACGCTCCCGGGCGTGGTCACACGGCACGGCGCGGGCCCGGCGCCGACGCTGGCCGACGACCTCGACCGGTTCCCGCCGGCCCGCCACCTCACGCGGCGCCGCCGGAAGTACTTCATCGGCGTGCTCGACCCGTGCGCCTCGGCCGAGTTCACCCGCGGCTGCCCGTGGGACTGCTCGTTCTGCAGCGCCTGGACGTTCTACGGCCGGAGCTACCGCAAGACCTCCCCGGAGGCCGCCGCGGAGGACCTGGCGCGCGTCGAGGAGCCGAACGTGTTCCTCGTGGACGACGTGGCCTTCGTCCAGCCCGAGCACGGCTACGCGATCGGCCGCGAGCTGGAGCGCCGGGGGATCCGCAAGGAGTATTACCTCGAGACGCGGTGCGACGTGCTCGTCAAGAACCGCGAGGTCTTCGCCTACTGGAAGCGCCTCGGGCTCCACTACATGTTCCTCGGCCTCGAGGCGCTCGACGAGGAGGGGCTCCGGCTCCACCGCAAGCGCGTCACGCCGAACGAGAATCTCCGCGCGCTCGAGATCGCGCGGGAGCTCGGCCTCACCGTCGCGGTCAACATCATCGCCGAGCCCGACTGGGACGAGCGGCGCTTCGCGATCGTGCGCGAGTGGGCGCTGACGGTCCCGGAGATCGTCCACCTCACGGTCGCGACGCCATACCCGGGGACCGAGACGTGGCTGACGGAGTCGCGGCGGCTCACGAGCCTGGACTACCGGCTCTTCGACGTCCAGCACGCCGTGCTGCCGACACGGCTCCCGCTCCGGCGGTTCTACGAGGAGCTGGTGCGGACTCAGGAGGTGCTGAACCGCAAGCACCTCGGCGTCGCGGCGCTCCGCGACGTGGCGGCGATCGCGCTCCGGCTCGCGCTCCGCGGCCAGACGAACTTCCTCCGGAGCCTCTGGAAATTCCGCCGGGTCTACAACGTCGAGCGCCAGTGGAGTGATCACCAGCAGCCGGTGACGTACGCGATGCGCCCGCCGGCGGCGCCGGGGAGCCCGAGGCCGCGCCAGTCGGAGCTGTTCGTGCACGTCCCCGTGCGGCGCTAGGCGACGCCGGGCTATCGAGGGGCGCCACGGCTCCGCCGGGGCGTCCCGAGCCGCCCGGGGGGTTTGGGGGCCGCCCCATGTTCAACTAGGCGACGCCGAGCTCCGCCAGCTTCGACGCGGTCGGGGTGCCCGTCTGCGGGTCCCAGCCGGCCATCTCGTAGTACGTGCGTCGCGCCGCGAAGAACTCCTCCGGGTCGATCCTCTGGCCCTTCAGCGCGCCGTTGCCGATGCCCTGGTGCAGGCGCTGCGGCAGGACGTCGTCCTCGGGCGTGAAGCCCTCGCGGCAGTTGAAGAGGCGGGCGAGCGTGTTGTTGCGCTCGCCGACCTTCATCAGCTCGTACAGGCTCATGTTCCAGCCAGTCACGGCGTTGATGTAGTCGATCATCGGCTGGAGCTCGAGCGCGTTGAGCGGCGCGCCCACGAAGTCGCACATGCCGACCGAGTTGTACGCGCTCCACACCTTCTGGGTCTCGAAGAACGCGCGGACCTTCTTCGCGTCGAGCACGAGCGGGTCCAGCGGCTCGATGAGCCCGAGGACGCCGAGCGGGTGGCCCTGGGGGTGGAAGCCGGCGTAGAGCGGGTCATGCGGCGCCTCCATGTGGTCGGCTCCGGTCGGGGACAGGGCGTACGCGAGCGAGAGCCCCTTCTTGCCGCGCGGGTCGTGCATCGGGAGCTCCTGGCCCTTGACGTGGAGCGCGAAGCGCTCGGCGCCTCGGCCGAGCCTCGCGGCGGCGCGCCTGACGCCCTCGCCGAGCAGCTCACCCAGGCCCTCGCGCCGACCGATCATGTGGACGAGCTTCACGAGCGCGTCGGCGTTGCCCCAGGTGAGCTCGAGGCCGCCCGCCATCTCGCGGGTGATGATGCCCTGCTCGTAACACTCCATGGCGAACGCGATGGCGGAGCCGGTGGAGATGGAGTCGAGGACGTACTGGGCGTAGAGCTGGTTCACGAGCGCGAGCGCGCCGAGGTCGCTCACGCCGCAGAGCGAGCCGGAGGCGGCGAGCGTCTCGTACTCGGGCCCGCCGTACTTCGGCGTCACGCCGAGCTCCTTCACCTCGACCTCGCGCTTGCAGGCGACGGCGCAGGCATAGCAGGTGCCACGGTTGACCAGGATGGTGTCGCGCATCGTCTGCCCGCTGATCGCGCGGGCATGCTCGAAGGAGCCGTCGCGGAAGTTGCGTGTCGGCAGGATGCCGCTCGCCTCGAGGGCGAGCACGCCACTCGAGGAGCCGAGCTGGTGGAAGCGGTCCTTGGAGCGGTCGTAGTGGTCCTTGAACCAGACGAGCTGCCCCTTCGCCCGCTCCTTGTCGGCCGCGGCCGGAGGCTTGCTGCCGCGCACGACGATCGCCTTGAGGCGCTTTGAGCCCATGACGGCGCCGAGACCGCCGCGGCCGTGGAAGTGCTTGAGCTGATTCACGATCGCCGCGAACCGGACGCCGCGCTCGCCCGCGACGCCGCACTGGAGCACGCGGATCCGCTTGTCGCCGAGCTCCTGCTCGAGGCCGTCCTGGACCTCGCCGGAGAGCTGGCCCCAGTACGCGCGCGCGTCGCGGAACTCGCACTGGCCGTCCCTGATCCAGAGGTACGCGGGCTCGGTGGCCCGGCCGCGCACCGTCATGCCCTCGAAGCCCGCCGCGCGGAGCTCGGGACCCCACCAGCCGCCCGCCTCCGACTCGCCGTAGCCGCCGGTGAGCGGCGACTTGGCCGCCGCGGTGTAGCGGTTGGTGCCGGACAGCGAGAGCCCGTTGATGATGCTCGTCATGAAGACCAGCATGTTGTCGGGCCCGAGCGGGTCCACGCCAGCCGGCAGGTCGCGCAGCAGCAGGTGGGCCGCGAGCGCGCCGCCGCCGAGGTACTTGCGCACGGTGGTCTCGGGCAGCTCCTCGACGCGCGTCCGGTGCTCAGTGAGATCGACGTGCAGGATTTTCGCTGTGACGCCCGCCATGGTCTCTCTCCTTTACGTGTCGAGTATCGCGACGGCGCGCGTCCAGCCGGCGGACGCGCCCCGGATCTTGACGGGGAAGCAGGCGATCGTGAAGCCGTCGGGCGGGAGCGCCTCGAGGTTGTGGAGCTTCTCGAGGTGGCAGTAGCCGATCTCGCGCCCGGCCTTGTGTCCCTCCCAGATGAGCGAGGCGTCGCCCGTCCGCTGGAACTTCTCCTTGGTATGCACGAACGGCGCGTCCCAGCTCCAGGCGTCGGTGCCGGTGACGCGCACGCCGCGCTCGAGCAGGTAGAGCGTCGCCGCGCGCCCCATGCCCGCACCCGCGGAGACGTACTCGGCCGTGCCGTAGGCCGCGCCCGCGCGGGTGTTGACGACGACGATCTCGAGCGGCTGGAGCACGTGGCCGATCCGCGCGAGCTCCCGCTCGACGTCGTCCGCCGTCACGACGTAGCCGTCGGGGAGGCGCCGGAAGTCGAGCTTCACGCCGGGCTGCAGACACCACTCGAGCGACACCTCGTCGATCGCGCTCGCGCGCTCGCCCCGGTTCATCGTCGAGGCGAAGTGGTAGGGCGCGTCGAGGTGGGTGCCGTTGTGGGTCATGAGGCGGATCCACTCGATCGCCCAGCCCTCGCCGTCGGGCAGGTCTTCCTGTCTGAGGCCCGGGAAGAACGCGGTCACGTCCTTCGCGGTGTCCGCGTGGGTCAGATACTCGATGCGCGGGCCGTAGCCCGGGGGGTCCGAGACGACGTCGTTCTCGAGGTGCATGGAGAGGTCGATGATGCGCCGGCCCATCGCGGGGTAGTCTACACCAGCGGCCACGGGTAGCGTTGGCCGCCCGCGTCCGTCGGGAACCGCGCCTCGTCGAGGAGACGGAGGGCGCGGGCGAGGAGCGCCTTGCTCTCGGCCGGCGCCAGGAGCTGGGCGAGACCGGGGGGCAGTCCCGCCGTCACGAGGCGCCTCACGTCCGTCAGGAGCGCCTCGGGAATCGGCGTCCCGCCGAACTCCCAGATGACGGTGCGGAGCTTCGGCTCGGCGTGGAAGCAGAGGCCGTTGTCGATCGCGTAGATCAGGCCGTCGGGGCCGAGCAGACAGTGGCCGCCCTTCCGGTCGGCGTTGTTGGCGATGAGATCGAAGACGCAGATCCGCTGCAGGCGCTCGTGGTGCGCGGGGACCTCGAGGAGCGTGAAGTAGTGCTGCTCGAAGTCGGCCTGGATGAAGAGCTGGAGCGCGCCCGGGCCGTGGGGCGCGTCCCGGCGCACGACGGTCGGCGGCACGAGACCCCAGCCGAGCGCCTCCGACAGGAGCCAGGCGCCGAGCTCCCGCTTGAAGAGGCCGGGCGGGAAGTCCCAGAGCGGGCGCTCACCGCGCCCGGGCTTGTAGACGGCGAGGCCGAGGGCCTCGCCGAGGGCCACCTGGACGAGGAACGTCGCGTTGCTGCTGCACGGCATGCGGCCCTTCACGGTCACCGCGCCGCGCGCGAGCAGGTCAAGGGACGGCGTGTCCATTGCTCCGCGGGCAGACGTGGCCGGCCGGGTCCTTGGGCTGGCTACAGACGAAACAGACCGGGCGACCGGCGCGCGCCAGGGCCTCCGCGCGTTTCACGAAGGTCGCCGCCTGCGCGCGGGTGATCGCGAAGCGCGCGGAGGCGGGCTCCACGTTCTCCTCTTCCACGAGCTCGTTGGCGACGACGACGATCCGCCGGCGCTGCGCGTCGTACCCCACCGCGATCGAGGCCACGAGCCAGGCGGCGTCCACGGGCTCGAGCAGGGCCGTGTCAGCGGGCGGCGCCTCGCCTTCGTCGGGGACGCGCGGGAGCAGCCCCTCGAGGTAGTGGGCGAGCGCCCGCACCTGCTCCTTCTCGCTCCGCAGCGTGACGACGGTGCGGTCCTGGCGCCCCTGGAGATAGAAGACGCGCTCGCCCGGGGGGCCGATCGCGCCCGCCGTGAAGTGGTCCGGGCTCGCGAGGTCGAAGGACGGGCTCATGCGCCCGCCAGCGCGGCCAGGTCGCGGTCCGTCGAGTTCACCGTCAGCACGACGGGGCCCTGGTCGCGGTAGGCGATCGCGGTGACGGACGCCGGCATGATCATGATGCGCTGGAAGAGGTCGAGGTGGATCCCGAGCGCGTGGGCGACCGCCGTCTTGATCGGGTCGGCGTGGAAGACGGCCACGAGCGTCTGGCCCTTGTGCCGCGCGATGAGCCGGCCGAGCGTCCCGGTGACCCGCGCCTGCATCTCGACGAACGATTCGCCGCCTGGGAAGCGGAACCCGCTCGGGTGGCGCTGGACCGCCTTCCACTCGGGCTTCCGTGCCAGGCGCCGCAGCGACTGGCCCGTCCAGTCGCCGAAGTCGCACTCGAGAAGCCCGCGCTCCACGCGGAGCGCTCGGCCGCACGCCCGGGCGATGGGCGCGGCGGTCTCGCACGCGCGCTCGAGCGGCGAGGTGTACACGGCGGCGACGCGCGGGACCGCGGCGATGCGCTTGGCGACGGCCTCGGCCTGGCGCCGGCCGTCGTCGGAGAGGTGCAGGCCCCGCGCGCGCCCCGGCAGCACGCGGCCCGTCG
>QHSZ01000015.1 GCA_003220595.1 Candidatus Rokuibacteriota bacterium
ACAATACCGTGATACATTTCAGGTATTTAACACAGGGCCGACCCCCGTGGCACCTGGGTTGCTCATTCCTTCCGGGTTCATGCGACAGCATACGATCAGAAAGCCGGTCACGCTGGAGGGGGTCGGTCTCCATTCCGGCAAGCCCGCGCGGGTCACCCTCTCCCCCGCCCCGGAGGACACGGGCATCGTCTTCAGGGTGGGCGGCGATCACATCGCGGCGGCGCCCGAGAGCGTCGTGAACTCGCACTGGGCGACGACGATTGGAAAGAACGGCGCGCGTGTGCAGACGGTCGAGCACCTGCTCGCCGCGGCGGCCGGGCTCGGCATCGACAACCTCGAGGTCGAGGTGGACGGTCCCGAGGTCCCTGCGGCCGACGGGAGCGCGAAGCCGTTCGTGGCGCTGCTCGCCGCAGCCGGGCGCAACCAGCAGTCGGCGCGCCGCCGGCCGCTCGCGCTGCCCTATCCGATCCGCGTCGGCAGCGGCGGGCGCTGGATCCACATCGTCCCCGCGCCGACCTTCCGCATCAGCTACACGCTCGACAACGACCACCCGGCGGTCGGCACGCAGGTGCTCTCCTGGGCGCCGGCGAGCGAGCGCTCGTTCGTGGACGAGGTCGCGCCCGCCCGCACGTACGGGTTCCTGAAGGACCTCGGGGTCATGCGCAAGAACGGCCTCGCGCGCGGCGGCTCGCTCGACAACGCGGTCGTCGTCGGCGACCGCGGCCCGCTCAACGGCCTCCGCTACCGCGACGAGTTCGTCCGGCACAAGATCCTCGATCTGATCGGCGACCTGGCGCTCCTCGGCCGACCCATCCTCGGCCACGTCGTCGCGCGCAACGGCGGCCACGCGCTCAACCTCGAGCTCGTGCTCGCCGTCCAGCAGGCCCTCGGCCTCGAGCGGCGGTCCGCGGGCGCCGCGGTCCGCGTCCTCGCCGAGCGCGGGGCGAAGGCGCTCGCGCCCGCGCGCCGCCTCGCCACGATCTAACCGGCGCTCCGCGCCGGACCCGCACGCTATAATGTCCTGTCCGCCGTATGCGTGCTCCGTCTCCCGCGAGCTCCCTGGTGGCGGCGACGCTGGCGCTGGCCCTGGCGGCCCCGGTGCGCGCCGAGCTGCGTATCAGCGATCTGGAGGTGTTCCTCAACGACCATGAGGTGACCGTCCACGTCGTGCTGTTGGGCGCCCTGGCCGAGGCGATCCACGAGGGCATCCAGAGCGGCATCCCGGTGCACGTCCGGTTCACGATCCAGCTCTGGCAGTACAACCCCTACTGGCGCGACCAGCTCCTCGTGACCAAGGTGCTCGAGCGGAACCTGGCCTACAACGTCGTGACGAAGGAATTCAAGATCGCATCGCTCCGCGGGGAGGAGCGTCCGGTGTTCGCCACGCGCGACCTCCGCGACGCCCAGCGCGTCCTGGCGGAGGTGCGCGGCCTCAAGCTGAGCCCGACGACCGCGCTCGCGCCCACCGCGGTCATCTACGTGCGCGTCGACGCCGAGTCGGCGCTGCGCGGCGAGAACACCGTCTTCACGCGGATGGCGGGCACGGCGGAGCGGACCTTCCGTCAGTCCGACTACCGCACGCTCGAGCGGGTGCAGTAGTGCCGCTGCTCAGCGAGGAGAACCGCCGCAAGCGCAACCTCCTGACCATCCTCGGGTTCCTGGTGCTCGTGGGCGTGGCGAACGTCGTCGACATCGGCGTCTACGCGCCGGACCTCCCGATCGCGTCGAACATCACGATCTTCGCGCTGCTCAACCTGAACCTGATCGTCCTGCTGTTGCTCGTCGTGCTGCTCCTCCGCAACCTCGTCAAGCTCTGGTTCGAGCGCCGGCAGAACGTGATCGGGGCGAAGTTCAAGGCGAAGCTGGTCCTCTCGTTCCTGGCGCTCGCGCTGGCGCCGGCGATCCTGATCTTCGTGATCGCGTCGAACTTCATCAACAAGTCGATCGAGGGGTGGTTCAAGCCCCAGGTGGAGCGCCCGCTCGACCAGGCGCTGGCCGTGGCGCAGACGTACTACAGCAACCTCGAGCGGACGGCGCTCCGCCACGGCCGATACCTCGGGCGTGTGATCGACCGCGACGGGCTCCTCGCCGCGAACCGACGCGAGAGCCTGAGCGCCTTCCTCGTCGAGCAGCAGGAACGTCTCGGGATCAGCGCGGTGACGGTGTTCGGCGCGCAGGGACAGGAGCTCATGCACGTACGGGATCCGCTGCTCGCCGACCTGCCGACCCAGGACGTCAACGAGAACCAGCTGAAGCGCGGCCTGGCCGGCCAGGAGGTTACCACCGTGCGGGAGGTCGCCGCCGGCGACGTCATCGAGGCGGCGATGCCGGTCTGGTCCGCGAGCACCGGGGCCGAGCAGCAGGTCGTCGGCGCGATCGTCGTCGCCATGCACGTGCCGGACCGGCTCGAGGCGCGCGTGCGCGGCATCTCGCAGGCGTTTCAGGAGTACAAGCAGCTCAAGCTCCTGAAGACGCCGATCAAGGGCATCTACATCCTGCTGTTCCTGCTGATGACGCTGATCGTCGTCTTCTCGTTCACGTGGTTCGGTCTCTACCTCGCGCGCGGGATCACCGGCCCGATCGCCGAGCTCGCCGAGGCGACGCGCGAGATCGCCGCGGGCAACCTCGCCTACAAGGTGCGGACGCGGGCCGACGACGAGATCGGCGTCCTGGTCGAGTCGTTCAACCGCATGACCGACGACCTCGGCGAATCGAAGAAGCGGCTCGAGGAAGCCTACCTCGATCTCTCCGACAAGCACACGGAGCTCGAGGATCGCCGCCGCTACACCGAGACCGTGCTCGAGGCCATCACGACCGGCGTGGTCTCCTTCGACCCGCTCGGCCGCCTCACGACCATCAACCGCGCCGCGGCGCGGATGTTCGGCCTCGCCCAGGCGGGCGCGGTCGGTAAGCTCCTCGAGGAGGTGTTCGTCGGCCCCGCCTTCCGGGAGGTGGTGGCGCTCGTCCAGCGCGCCCCCCGGGCCAAGGGCGCCGCGATCGAGCAGGAGCTCCAGCTCCGCCTGGGTGGCGCGACGCTCTCGCTCCTCGCCTCGGCGACCGCGCTCCGCGGGCCGGATGGCGAGTACACGGGCGCGGTCGTCGTCTTCGACGACCTCACCGAGCTCCTGAAGGCCCAGCGTGTCGCGGCCTGGCGGGAGGTCGCCCAGCGCATCGCCCACGAGATCAAGAACCCGCTCACCCCCATCCAGCTGTCGGCCCAGCGCCTCAGGCGCCGGCTGCGAGGGAGCTCCGGCGAGGAGCAGCAGCTCGTCGCCGAGTGCACGGAGACGATCATCCAGGAGGTGGACGGCCTCAAGCGTCTCGTCGACGAGTTCTCGCGCTTCGCGCGGATGCCCGTCCTGGCGCCGCGGCCGACCGACGTCCGCCCGCTCGTCGACGCCGTGGTCACGCTCTATCGCGAATCGCACCCGGGCGTCCCGCTCGCCACGCGGCACGTGGGGGACCTGCCCCTCCTCGAGGTGGACCCCGACCACATCAAGCGCGCGGTCCTCAACCTCGTCGACAACGCGGTCCAGGCGGTCGGCACCGTGGGAGAGGTCATGGTCGAGACCGTGTACCTGCCCGAGACCGGGCACGCGCGCATCATCGTCTCGGACACCGGCCCGGGCATCAGCGCCGAGGACAAGGAGAAGCTCTTCCTTCCCTACTTCTCGACGAAGGTCGCCGGGATGGGCCTCGGGCTGCCGATCGTCCACGAGATCGTCACGGAGCACGGCGGCACGGTCCGGGTCGAGGACAACGAGCCACGCGGCAGCCGGTTCATCGTCGAGGTGCCGGTGTCGCGCACCGCCGCGCCGGTGGAGGCGTAACCGGTGGCCGGCGAGCACATCTTGATCGTCGACGACGAGCCCGCCATCCGGGCGACCCTCCGCGGCGTCCTCGAGGACGAGGGCTACCGCGTCACCGCCGTGGGGAACGGCGCCGACGCGCTCCGGCTCGTGACCGACGAGGCGCCGGACCTCACCTTCCTCGACGTCTGGATGGAGCGCATGGACGGCCTCGAGACGCTGGCCGAGGTGAGGCGCCTGCGCCCCGACGCGATCGTGGTCATGATCTCGGGCCACGGCACGATCGAGACCGCCGTGAAGGCGACACGGCTCGGGGCGTACGACTTCATCGAGAAGCCGCTCTCCCTCGAGAAGACGCTCTTGATCGTCGCGCGCGCGCTCGAGCACGCGCGCCTCGAGCGCGAGAACGCCGCGCTCCGCGAGAGTCTCGAAGCGCGCGCGGAGATTATCGGCGACAGCGAGCCGGTCCGGCGGCTGCGCGAGCACATCGCGACCGCCGCCCCCACGAACGGGCGCGTGCTGATCCACGGCGAGAACGGCAGCGGCAAGGAGCTGGTCGCGCGCGCGATCCACGCGCAGTCGGCGCGCCGCGAGCGCCCGTTCGTCGAGGTGAACTGCGCCGCGATCCCCGAGGAGCTGATCGAGTCGGAGCTGTTCGGCCACGAGAAGGGCGCCTTCACGGGCGCGCTCGCCCGCCGCCGCGGAAAGTTCGAGCTCGCCGACGGCGGCACGCTCTTCCTCGACGAAATCGGCGACATGAGCCTGAAGACCCAGGCGAAGGTCCTGCGCGCGCTCGAGGAGCAGGCCTTCGAGCGTGTCGGCGGCAAGGACACGATCCAGGTGGACGTGCGCGTGATCGCGGCGTCCAACCGCGACCTCGAGGCCCTGATCCGCGCCGGGCGCTTCCGCGAGGACCTGTACTACCGCCTCAACGTCATCCCGATCGAGGTACCCGCGCTCCGCACCCGTAAGGACGACATCACGAAGCTCGTCGACCACTTCGTGGCGGTGTTCTGCGCCGAGAACGGCAAGCGGCCCAAGACGGTGTCGGGTGAGGCGCTCGGCTACTTCCTCGCCTACGATTGGCCGGGGAACGTCCGCGAGCTGCGGAACATGGTCGAGCGCCTCGTCATCATGGCGCCGGGCGACGTGGTCGGCGCCGACGACCTGCCCGCGCCGCTCCGGCCCAAGGACGCCGCGGCCACGCCGGAGGGGCACGAGCGCTCGCTCCGTGACGCGCGCGATCATTTCGAGCGGGCCTTCATCATCGCGGAGCTCCGCGCCAACGACTGGAACATGACCCGCACCGCCGAGCGGCTCGGCATCGAGCGGAGTCACCTCTACCGGAAGATCAAGGCGTACGGCATCACGCCGCCCAAGTGAGCTCGGGCGCCGGACCGGTGATACCCGCGTGGAACTTCGTCAGGAGGAGCCTCTACCAAGACTCCGTCACGCTCATGCGTCTCGCGCGCGACATGGAGGCGGTGGCCGGCGTCGCACGCGCGGCCGCGATGATGGGCACGCCGCAGAACCGCACGCTCCTGCGCGACGCGGGACTCCTCACCGCGGAGGGCGAGACGGCCGGGCCGACCGACCTCATCGTCGCCGTCCTCGCCGACGGGGCGTCGGCCGCCGAGGCCGCACGCGCCGCCGCCGAGGCGGCGCTCGCCGCGCGCCGCCCGACCGCCGGGCCGGGCGCGCCACGGCCGCGGACGCTCGCGTCGGCCCTCCGCGCGATGCCCGACGCCACGCTGGCGCTCGTCTCCGTGCCCGGCGCCTACGCCGGGGCCGAGGCGTTGAAGGCGCTGCGCGCGGGGCTCCACGTGATGCTCTTCAGCGACAACGTGCCCCTCGCGACGGAGCGGGAGCTGAAGACGCTCGCGCGCGCGCGCGGCTTGTTCCTGATGGGGCCCGACTGCGGCACCGCGATCGTCGGCGGCGTGCCGCTCGGCTTCGCCAACGCCGTGCCGCGAGGCCTGATCGGCATCGCCGCGGCCTCGGGCACGGGGCTCCAGGAAGTCGCCTGCCACGTCGCCGCCGCTGGGGAGGGCGTCTCTCACGCGATCGGCGTGGGCGGGCGCGACCTCTCCGACGAGATCGGCGGGCTCATGCTGGAGCCGGCGCTCGCGGCGCTGGACGCCGATCCCGACACGCGCGTCGTCTGCGTCGTCGGCAAGCCAGCCGGCGCCGCGACGCTCGGGAGGCTCCGCGCGTGGATCGGGAAGCTCGCGAAGCCGTGCGTCGCGGTGTTCATGGGCGCCCCGCCTCGGGGCGACGAGCCCTGGCACGTCGCGGCGACGCTCGAGGACGCGGCGAGCGCGGCGGTCGCCCTGGCGCGCGGCGCCGCGCCGGCGCCCGTCGAGTTCAGCGCGCCGGCGGCCGACATCGCCACGCTGGTCGAGAGCCAGCGCTTGCCGATGCGCCGCCTGCAGCGGTTCGTCCGGGGCCTCTACGCCGGGGGCACCCTCGCGTACGAGGCGCTCGGCATCCTGAGCACCCGGCTCGCCGACGTCGCTCCGGGCGTGGCCGGCCGCGGCCAGGCGCACCGCGTGGTGGACCTCGGCGAGGAGGTCTTCACCGTCGGCCGGCCCCATCCCATGCTCGACGGCACCATCCGGCGCGAGTGGATCGAGAAGGAAGCCGCGGATCCGGCGACCGCGGTGCTGCTGCTCGACGTGGTCCTCGGCTACGGCGCGCACGCGGACCCGGCGGGCGAGGTCCTGCCGGCCATCCGCCGCGCCCGGGCCGTGGCCGGGGCGGCCGGACGCTACCTGGCGGTGGTCGCGAGCGTCTGCGGCACCGAGCAGGACCCGCAACGGCGCTCGGCGCAGGTCACGGCGCTCGCCGACGCCGGCGTCATCGTCATGCCCTCGAACGCCCAGGCGGCGCGCCTCGCCGCGCTCATCGCCGGCCCCCGTGTTTGAGCCGCGCGTCGTCAGCGTCGGCCTCCCGCTCTTCGCGGCGGAGCTGGCCCGACTCGCCGTTCCCGTCCTCGACGTGGACTGGCGCCCGCCGGCGGGGGGCAACGCTCGCCTGGCCACGCTGCTCGCGCGGCTGGACGCGGGGCGCGACGAGGTCGAGCGGGCCAACGCGCGGGTCTTCGACCTGCTCGTCGAGGGCCGGCCCTTCCTCGTGGACTGCCGTCCGGCCCACGAGGCGCTCGAGCTCCCCGAGCGCGTCGTCCTGCACGCGGGCCCGCCCGTCGCATGGGAGCGCATGTGCGAGCCGATGCGCGCCGCCGTCGCGTGCGCGATCCGCTACGAAGACTGGGCGGCGAACGACGACGCGGCCGAGGCGCTCGTGCGGGACGGGCGCGTCCGCCTCGCGCCCTGTCACGACTGGAAGACCGTCGGGCCGATGACCGGCATGGTCACCCGGTCCATGCCGGTCTTCGTCGTCGAGAACCGGGCGCACGGCAACCGCGCCCACGCGACGATCAACGAGGGCCTCGGCCGCGTGCTTCGCTTCGGCGCCACCGACGACTCCGTGATCGCGCGCCTCCGGTGGCTCGCGACGGAGGCGGGGCCCTTGCTCGGCGCGGCGCTCCGCGCGTCGGGCGGAATCGACCTCCGGGCCCACATGGCGCAGGCCCTCCGGATGGGCGACGAGATGCACCAGCGCAACGTCGCGGCCTCTGCGCTCCTCGTGCGCGCGCTGATGCCCCACGTCGCGCGCGTGGGGGGCCGGCACGGCGCCGTCGCGCGCCTCGCCGAGTTCGTCGCGGGCAACGACCAGTTCTTCCTGAACCTCGCGATGGCGGCCGGCAAGGCCCTCGCCGCGCCCGCCGGCGGCGTCGCGCACTCGACGCTCGTGACGGCGATGGCGCGCAACGGCACCGATTTCGGCATCCGCGTGTCCGCGCTCGGCGACCGCTGGTTCACCGCGCCCGTCGAGACGCCCGTCGGCCTCTACTTCCCGGGCTTCGGGCCCGACGACGCCAATCCGGATCTCGGCGACAGCGCGATCGTCGAGACGATCGGCCTGGGCGGCGGCGCGATGGCGGCCTCGCCCGCCGTCGCGCGCTTCGTGGGCGCGGGGGGCGTGGCCGAGGCGCTGGCCGTGACCGCGGAGATTCGCGAGATCTGCCACGGCGAGCACCCGTACTTCCTCATCCCGGCGCTCGACGAGCGGGGCGCCCCCGCCGGGATCGACGTCCGGCGCGTCGTCGAGACCGGCATCGCCCCGCTCATCAACACCGGCATCGCCGGGAAGAAGGCCGGCACGGGACAGGTGGGCGCAGGCGTCGTCCGGGCGCCGCTGGCCTGCTTCGAGCAGGCGCTCGAGGCGCTCCTGCCGTGAAGCTCGCGACGTGGAACGTGAACTCGATCCGGACGCGCCTGCCGCGCCTCCTCGCGTGGCTCGAACGACGGCGACCCGACGTCGTGTGCCTGCAGGAGACGAAGGTCGCCGACGACCAGTTCCCCTCGGCGGAGCTCGCGGCGCTCGGCTACACGGCGCTCGTCGCCGGCCAGCAGACCTACAACGGCGTCGCGGTCCTCGCGCGCGCCGGCGCCGAGGCGATCGCGCGCGGGCTTCCCGGCGAAGGAGACGACGCCCAGCGGCGCCTCCTGGTCGCGCGGGTCGCCGGCTTCCAGGTCATGAGCGTCTACGGGCCGAACGGCCAGGAGGTTGGCTCCGAGAAGTACGCCTACAAGCTCGACTGGTATCGCCGCTTCCACGCCTTCCTCGAGGCCTCCGCCAGGCCCGACGAGCCGCTCGCGCTCTGCGGCGACCTCAACATCGCGCCCGAGGACCGCGACGTCTGGGACCCGGAGAAGTGGCGCGGCCAGATCATGTTCAGCGACCCCGAGCGCGCCGTCTTCCGTGACCTCGTGGGCTGGGGCCTCAAGGACGCGCTGAGGCTCCACCGCCAGGAGGGCGGCCTCTTCACGTGGTGGGACTACCGCGCCGGGGCGTTCCACCGCGGCTGGGGGCTCCGGATCGACCACATCCTGTTGACACCCGCGCTGGCCGCACGCTGCCTCGCCGTCGAGATCGACCGCGACGAGCGCAAGGGTCAGAAGCCCTCCGACCACGTCCCGGTCGTCGCGACGCTGTCGGACTAATGGCCGCGGTCGCGGGCCGCGCCGTCGGGCTCGCGTTCCTGCTCTGGGTGACCTTCCGGGTCCTCGCCCAGGGGCTGACGCTCGGCTCGAGCGGGGTCGTCGCGTTCCTCCACGGCGTCAACCTCATCTTCCACGAGGCAGGTCACGTCATCTTCGGCTTCCTCGGCGAGTTCATCGCGGTGGCGGGCGGCTCGCTCAACCAGGTGCTGATCCCCGCGATCTGCGCCGCCGCCTTCCTCCGCACGCGCCAGCCCGCGTCCGCCGCGGTCGCCGTCTTCTGGACGGGACAGTCGCTCGCCCACGTCGCCGTCTACGCGGCCGACGGCCGCGCGATGGCGCTGCCGCTCCTCGCCGAGGGGCTCATCCACGACTGGAACTACCTCCTCGGCAGGATGGGCCTGCTCCCGCGCGCCGAGGCGATCGGGCGGGTCCTGTTCGGGGCCGGCGCGCTCCTGATGCTGGGGGCGCTCGCCTTCCTCGGGCTCGATCTCGTGCGCGCGTGGGGCGCCCGGGTTGACACCGACGGATCTCCGCGTGTAGAGTGACGGTAGTTTGATCGCGCCTTTCCTTTAAGCGGACCCCGAGAGGTCCGTAAGGAGAGAAGTTGAGCACCCCTGCACCGCGGTTCCGCGAGAAGGCCCAGGTCCTCGACGAGGCCGCGCTCGACCGGGCTCTCACCCGCATCGCCCACGAGATCCTCGAGAAGAACGGTGGCGCCGCCGAGCTCGCCTTCGTCGGCCTCCGCACGCGCGGCGTCACGCTCGCCCACCGGCTCGCGGCCAAGATCGCCAAGATCGACGGCGCCACGGTGCCGGTCGGCACCCTCGATATCACGCTCTACCGCGACGACCTCGGCATCCGCGGCACGCCGGTGATCCGCGGCACCGACATCCCCTTCTCGATCAAGGGCAAGATCGTCGTCCTCGTGGACGACGTCCTCTTCACCGGCCGGACCATCCGGGCCGCGCTCGACGCCCTCATCGACCTCGGGCGCCCGCAATCGATCCAGCTCGCGACCCTGATCGACCGCGGCCATCGCGAGCTGCCGATCCGCCCCGACTACGTCGGCAAGAACCTGCCCACGTCGCGCCGCGAGAGCGTGGCCGTCCGGCTCCGTGAGCACGACGGCGAGGACCGCGTGGTCATCGAAGAACCCGAGGAGGCCTGAGCATGGGCTGGACCCGGAAGGACCTCTTGACGATGCGCGAGCTCGACGCGGGCGAGATCGTGCTCCTCGTGGACACGGCCGCCTCGCTCCAGGAGATCGCGACGCGCGAGATCAAGAAGGTGCCGGCGCTCCGCGGCAAGACGATCGTGAACCTCTTCTACGAGCCCTCGACGCGGACGCGCACGTCCTTCGAGATCGCGGGGAAGTGGCTCTCGGCCGACGTCATCAACTTCTCCGCGAGCGGGTCGAGCACCTCGAAGGGCGAGAGCTTCATCGATACGGCGAAGAACATCGCCGCGATGAGCCCCGACGTCGTCGTCGTGCGTCACTCCTCGGCCGGCGCGGCCGAGCTGCTCGCGCGCGAGCTCGCCTGCTCGGTCGTCAACGCGGGCGACGGCGCCCACGAGCATCCCACGCAGGCCCTCCTCGATCTGCTGACCATCCGCGAGAAGAAGGGGCACTTCGACGGCCTGCACGTCGCGATCGTCGGCGACATCACGAACAGCCGCGTGGCGCGCTCGAACATCCACGGCATGCGCAAGCTCGGGATGACCGTCACGGTCGCCGGCCCGCCGACCCTCATCCCGCCCTTCGTGCAGGAGCTTGGGGTGAAGGTCGCCTACCGGCTCGAGGACGCGATCCGCGACGTGGACGTGATCATGCTGCTGCGCCTGCAGCACGAGCGCATGCGGGCGGGCCTCATCCCGTCGGTGCGCGAGTACTCCCGCTACTGGGGGCTCACGCTCGACAAGCTCGGCCGGCACGCGCGCCCCGACGTGCTCATCATGCACCCCGGCCCCGTCAACCGCGGCGTCGAGCTCTCGCCCGAGCTCGCCGACGGGCCGTACTCGGTGATCCTCGACCAGGTCGCCAAGGGCGTCGCGGTGCGGATGGGCGTGCTGCTACTCCTCGCGGGCAGCAAGGGAGCGGCCGCGGCGTGAGCCTCCTCATCAGGCACGGGCGCGTGATCGATCCGGCGAACGGCGTCGACGCCGTCGAGGACGTCCTCATCGCCGACGGGAAGATCGAGCGTGTCGGCAAGAGCCTCGCCGCGCCGCCCGGCGCCGAGGTCGTGGATGCCCGGGGCAAGGTCGTCTGCCCGGGCTTCATCGACATCCACGTCCACCTGCGCGAACCCGGGTACGAGTACAAGGAGACGGTCGCGACGGGCACCCGCGCGGCGGCGGCGGGAGGGTTCACTGCGGTCGCCTGCATGGCCAACACCATGCCCGTCAACGACAACGGCGCCGTCACCGACTACATCCTGGCGAAGGCGCGGGTCGAGGGCGTCGTCCGCGTCCACCCGATCGGGGCCGTGACGAAGAACCTGCGGGGCGAGGAGCTCGCCGAGCTGGCGGAGCTGGCCGAGGCGGGGTGCGTCGCCTTCTCCGACGACGGCCGGTGCGTGATGAATGCCGGCCTCTACCGGCGCGCTATGGAGTACACGCTGCCCTTCGGCGTCCCCCTCATCAGCCACGCCGAGGACACGCACCTGGCGCAGGACTTCACGATGAACGAGGGCGTGGTGTCGACCGAGATCGGCCTGCCCGGCGCGCCGGCGGCGGCCGAGGACGTGATGGTCGCGCGCGACATCCTCCTCGCCGAGCTGACGGGCGCCCACGTCCACATCGCCCACCTCTCGACCGCGGGCGCGGTCCGCCTCGTCCGCGACGGCAAGGCCCGCGGCGTGCGCGTGACGGCCGAGGTCACGCCCCATCACCTGGTCCTCACCGAGGAGGCGGTGCGAAGCTACGACGCGAACACCAAGATGGCGCCGCCGCTCCGGACCAAGCGCGACGTCGAGGCGCTCGTCGAGGCCCTCGCCGACGGCACGATCGACTGCATCGCGACCGACCACGCGCCCCACGCGCTCGCCGAGAAGGAGGGCGAGTTCGATCAGGCCGCGTTCGGCATCGTGGGGCTCGAGACGGCCGTCTCGGTGCTCCTGGACCGTCTCGTCCGGCCCGGCCTCCTGCCGCTCGGCACGCTCGTCTCGCGCCTCTCGCGCGATCCCGCGCGGCTCCTCAACCTGCCGGGCGGGAGCCTCGCGGCCGGCGCCCCGGCCGACCTCACGCTTCTCGACCCCGAGCGGACGGTCACGGTGGATCCGTTGACGTTCCGCTCGAAGAGCCGGAACACGCCGTTCGGTGGCTGGACGCTCACCGGCGGGCCCTGGCTGACGGTCGTCGGCGGCAACGTGATCCGGCCGTGACGCGCGCCTTTCTCGTCCTGCGCGACGGCCGGACGTTCGCGGGCGAGCCCCTCGGCGCGCTCGGCGAAGCGTCGGGTGAGGTGATCTTCAATACGGCGATGCAAGGCTATCAGGAGATCCTCACCGACCCGTCGTATCGAGGGCAGATCGTCGCTATGACGTACCCGCTCATCGGCAACTACGGCGTCAACGACGAGGACGTCGAGTCGCGGAAGCCGTGGGTGAACGGCTTCATCGTCAAGGAGTGCTCGCCCGTCGCCTCGAACTTCCGCGCGGGCGTGAGCCTCGACGACTACCTCCGGCGCCACGGGATCGTCGGCATCCAGGGGATCGACACGCGCGCGCTCACGCGCCATCTCCGCGACCACGGCGCCCAGGACGGCGTCATCTCGTCGGTCGCGGCCGAGCCGGCGGCACTGGAGGCGCGCGCGCGGGCGCTGCCGAGCCTCGTGGGCCGCGACCTCGTCGCCGAGGTGACGGCGGCCGAGCCCTACGGCTGGAGCGAGGGCGGCTGGCAGCTCGCGCGCGGCTACGTGACGCCGCCCGCGCCGCACCTCCGCGTGGTCGCGTACGACTGCGGCATCAAGTTCAACATCCTGCGCCAGCTCCGCATGGCGGGCTGCGACGTGACCGTGGTGCCGGCGTCCACGCCGGCGGAGGCGGTCCTCGAGCGGGAGCCCGACGGCGTGTTCCTCTCGAACGGCCCGGGCGACCCCGAGGGCGTGCCGTACCTGATCGCGTCGGTCGCGAGGTTACTCCCCCGCGTGCCGGTCTTCGGCATCTGCCTCGGCCACCAGATCATGGGGCTCGCGGGCGGTGGCAGCACGTACAAGCTCAAGTTCGGCCATCACGGCGCCAACCACCCCGTGAGGGACCTGGCGACGCGCAAGGTCGCGATCACCGCGCAGAACCACGGCTTCGCGGTGGAGCCGGCGTCCGCCGCGCGGCACGGCTGGGAGCCGACGCACGTCAACCTGAACGACGGCACGTGCGAGGGGCTCCGCCATCGCGAGTGGCCCGCGTTCTCCGTGCAGTACCACCCGGAGGCGTCGCCGGGCCCGCACGACGCGAACGACCTCTTCCACCGCTTCACCGAGCTGATGACACGCAAGGGAGGCTGAACCTGGTCATGCCCAAGTACCTGATCTCGTATCGGAAGACGGAGGGAGCGGGCCAGAAGCCCGAGTGGACCTCGTTCACCACCCAGAGCGACGCGTCGCTCGAGGCGCACGCCATTCGCGAGCGCGTCGACCGGCGGATGAGCGTCCTCGGTGAGCAGCTCTGGGGGAACGGCGAGGTCGTCTGGATCGGCGGCGGCCGCATCGACGACGTCCTCTACCGCCGCGAGGAGGCGGCCCCCGAGACGTCGATCGTGTACGGGCTCTGCGAGGAGTAGCGCGAGGCGCCCGATGCCGAAGCGCACCGACCTCACACGCATCCTGATCATCGGCTCCGGGCCGATCGTCATCGGGCAGGCGTGCGAGTTCGACTATTCGGGCACGCAGGCCGTGAAGGCGCTCCGCGAGGAGGGCTTCGAGGTCGTGCTGGTCAACTCGAACCCCGCGACGATCATGACCGACCCGGAGCTGGCCCAGCGCACCTACGTGGAGCCGCTGACGCCCGAGTTCGTCGCGAAGATCATCGAGCGGGAGCGGCCCCAGGCGCTGCTCCCCACGCTCGGGGGCCAGACGGGGCTGAACCTCGCCGTCGCGCTCGCCGAGGACGGCACGCTCGAGCGCTTCGGGGTCGAGCTGATCGGCGCCAAGCTCCTCGCGATCAAGAAGGCGGAAGACCGCCAGCTCTTCAAGGAGGCGATGGAGCGTATCGGCCTGGCGCTCCCGCGCTCGGGCTACGTGCGAAGTCTCGAGGAGGCGCGCGCGATCGTCCGGCGGGTCGGCTACCCCGCGATCATCCGCCCCTCGTTCACGCTCGGCGGCACGGGCGGCTCCGTCGCCTACAACCCCGAGGAGCTCGAGGAGGCGATCCGCTGGGGTCTCCAGATGTCCCCGGTCGGCACCGTGCTCGTCGAGGAATCGGTGATCGGCTGGAAAGAGTTCGAGCTCGAGGTCATGCGCGACCTCGCCGACAACGTCGTCGTCATCTGCTCGATCGAAAACGTCGACCCGATGGGGGTCCACACGGGAGACTCGGTCACCGTCGCCCCGGCCCAGACACTGACCGACAAGGAATACCAGCTGATGCGCGACGCCGCGATCGCGATCATCAGGGAGATCGGCGTGGAGACGGGAGGCTCGAACATCCAGTTCGCCGTCCACCCCGACGACGGGCGGCTCGTCGTGATCGAGATGAACCCGCGCGTCTCGCGCTCCTCGGCGCTCGCGTCGAAGGCGACGGGCTTCCCGATCGCGAAGATCGCCGCGAAGCTCGCCGTCGGCTACACCCTCGACGAGATCCGGAACGACATCACGCGCGAGACGCCGGCCTCGTTCGAGCCCGCGATCGACTACTGCGTGGTGAAGTTCCCCCGCTGGGCCTTTGAAAAATTCCCGGAGGCCGACCGGACGCTGACGACGCAGATGAAATCCGTCGGCGAGGTCATGGCGATCGGCCGGACCTTCAAGGAGGCGCTCCAGAAGGCCATCCGGTCGCTCGAGCAGGACCGCTTCGGCCTGACGCTCGGGCGCCCAGCCGGCGACGAGGAGCTGCGCCGGCTCCTGCGCATCCCGACCCCCGACCGGATCTTCGCGATCGGCGACGCCTACCGCGCGGGGTTCGCGACGCAGGAGATCCACGCGCTCACGAAGATCGACCGGTGGTTCCTCGAGGGCATCCGCGAGATCGTCGCCTTCGAGCCCGAGATCGCCCGCGCGGGCCTCGCCGAGGCCGGCGTCCTGCGCCGGGCCAAGCAGCTCGGCTTCGCCGACCGCCGGATCGCCGAGCTCACGGGGGCGACGGAGACGGCGGTGCGGGCGCGCCGGCGCGCGGAGGGGATCCTCGCCACCTTCAAGACCGTGGATACCTGCGCCGCGGAGTTCGTCGCCCACACGCCGTACCTCTACTCGACCTACGAGGAGGAGGACGAGGCGCCGCCGACGGACCGTCCCAAGGTCGTCATCCTCGGCTCCGGGCCGAACCGCATCGGCCAGGGCGTCGAGTTCGACTATTGCTGCGTCCACGCCGCCTTCGCGCTCCGCGACCTCGGTGTGGAGGCGATCATGGTCAACTGCAACCCGGAGACGGTGTCGACCGACTACGACACCTCCGACCGGCTCTACTTCGAACCGCTCACACTGGAGGACGTGCTCAACATCGTCGAGAAGGAGCGGCCGCTCGGGGTCGTCGTCCAGCTCGGCGGCCAGACGCCCCTCAAGCTTGCCGTGCCGTTGCAGGCGATGGGCGTGCCGATCCTCGGGACCTCGCCCGACGCGATCGACCGCGCCGAGGACCGCGAGCGCTTCAACGTGCTGATCCGTGAGCTCGGCCTGAACCAGGCGGCCGGCGCCACCGCGCGCTCGCTCCCCGAGGCGCGGACGATCGCCGCCGGGATCGGGTTCCCAGTCCTCGTGCGCCCCTCCTATGTCCTGGGCGGGCGCGCGATGCGGCTCGTGTACGACGACACCGACCTCTCCGAGTACATGCGCGAGGCGGTGCTGGTCTCCCCAGAGCACCCGGTGCTCATCGACAAGTTCCTCGAGGACGCGATCGAGATCGACGTGGACGCGGTCGCCGACGCGGAGCGCGTCATCGTCGGCGGCGTCATGGAGCACATCGAGAAGGCGGGCATCCATTCGGGCGACGCCGCCTGCGCCCTCCCGCCCTATTCGCTCGGCGACGACCAGATCCAGGCGCTCCGGGAGCAGACCAAGGCCCTGGCGAAGGCGCTCGGTGTCGTCGGGCTCATCAACGTGCAGTTCGCGATCCGGCAGGAGACGATCTACGTCCTCGAGGTGAACCCGCGCGCCTCCCGCACCGTGCCGTTCGTCTCCAAGGCGATCGGCGTGCCGCTCGCCAAGCTCGCCACGCGCGCCCTGCTCGGCCACTCGCTCGCCGCCTGGGCCGGGCTCGAGCAGCGCGAGCTCGCCCACATCGCGGTGAAGGAGTCGGTGTTCCCGTTCGTGAAGTTCCCCGGCGTCGACGCCGTCCTCGGGCCCGAGATGAAGTCCACCGGCGAGGTCATGGGCATCGATCGCGACTTCCGCAAGGCGTACCTCAAGGCCCAGCTCGCCGCCGACTCGGTGTTGCCGACCTCGGGCAAGGTGTTCATCTCGGTCAAGAACCGCGACCGACGGCTCGTGATGTCGCTCGCCAAGCGCCTCAGCGAGATGGGCTTCGCCCTCGTGGCCACCGCCGGCACCGCGCGAGTCCTCGAGCGCAACGGCATGAAGGTCGAGCTGGTGCACAAGGTCGGCGACGGTTACCGCCCCAACGTCCTCGACCTCATGAAGCGTGGCGAGATCGCGCTCGTCCTCAACACGCCCGAGGACGGGCGCGGCCGGAAGGACTCCTACACGATCCGGCGCACCGCCGTGACGCACAACATCCCCTACTACCTCACGATGGACGGCGCCCAGACCGCGATCGGCGCGATCGAGGTGCTGCTCAAGGGTGAGCAGCAGGTCCTGAGCCTGCAGGAATACCACGCTGGCGCCTCCTGAGGACCGCCTCCTCGTCGCCCTCGACGTCGAGAGCCTCGGCGAGGCCGAGACGTTGATGGGCCGCCTCGCGGGCGTCGTCACCGGCTGCAAGATCGGCACGCAGCTCTTCACCGGCGCCGGTCCGGCCGCGGTCGAGGCCGCGCGCAAGCGGGGCCTTCGCGTCTTCCTCGATCTCAAGTTCCACGACATCCCCAACACCGTCGCCGGCGCCGTGCGCGAGGCGACGCGCCTCGGCGTCTTCATGCTCAACGTTCACGCCTCGGGCGGCCTCGCCATGATGCGCGCGGCCGCCGAGGCGGCGACGAAGGCCGCGCGGGACTTCGCCGTGCCGCGCCCGCTCTGCCTCGGCGTGACCGTGCTGACGAGCCTCGACCGGGCCGCGCTCGAGCGCGAGGCGGGCGTGACGGCGAGCGTCCCGGCGCACGTGCTGCGCTTGGCCGAGCGCGCGCGCGAGGCCGGGCTCGACGGCTGCGTCGCCTCGCCGCAGGAGATCCGGATGCTCCGGATCGCGCTCGGCGAGCGCTGGGTGATCGTCACCCCCGGGATCCGGACCGTCCCGGCCGAGGGGGCTTCACGCCTTCCTCACGACACCCCCGGCTCGCGTCGCGACGACCAGGTCCGCGTCGCCACGCCCCGGCAGGCGCTCGCCGCGGGCGCCAACTACCTCGTCGTCGGCCGCCCGATCACCGCCGCGCCGGATCCAGCCGCCGCGGCGCGCGAGATCCTGAGCGAATTGCGATGAATAGCGCCATGCGGAACGGAGCCGGACCGCGCCTCGGCTCAGGCCACCCACGGAGTGCGCCGGCCTCGCGGGCCCCGTGAGAATGACAGAGAAGGAGACGCTCGCCCTCTACGAGAAGACCGGCGCGCTCATGCGGGGCCACTTCCGGCTGACCTCTGGGCTCCACTCGGACGTCTACCTCCAGTCGGCGCTCGTCCTCCAGTTCCCCGAGCACGCCGCCGCGCTCGGCGCGGCCCTGGCCGCGCCCTTCCGCGACGCCGCCGCCACCACCGTGCTGGCCCCGGCCATCGGCGGCATCCTCGTGGCGCACGAGGTGGCGAAGGCACTCGGCAGCCGCTGCCTCTTCACCGAGCGCGAGAACGGGGTGATGACGCTGCGCCGCGGCTTCTCGCTCGCGCCCGGCGAGCGGTGCCTCGTCGTCGAGGACGTCATCACGACCGGCGGGTCCACGCGCGAGGTCGTCGAGTGCGTGGAGCGGGCGGACGGCCGCGTGGTCGGCGTTGGCTCGCTGATCGATCGCTCGGGCGGCGCCGCCCGGTTCGCCGTCAAGCGCGTGGCGCTCGCCACCGTCGAGGCCAAGACCTGGAAGCCCGAGGAGTGCCCGCTCTGCAAGACGGGCTCCCAGGCCATCAAGCCGGGCAGCAGGACCTGATCACGGCACCCTGATCGCGTGGTAGTCGCCGAGCGGCCCCAGCGGGCCGCCCCGGAGGACGAGCGGCAGCGCCGTCGGCTCCAGCACGACGCCGCTCGGCGTCAGCTGCAAGCGCGTGAACCGCTCCCGCCGCACGTCGTAGAGGTGCCGAGGCGCCAGCGCCTGCACGAAGGCGAGCCCGTCGGGGTCCGGAACGAAGCGTGGGGGCTCGGTGCCCTCGAGCGGCACCACGTACCCCGCGGCGCGCGCGAGATCGTTCACCACCGCGAGCTCGGTCGTGGCCGAGCCCAGAACGAGGCGGGCGAATTCCGGGCCCAGTGGCGAGGCGAGCAGGCCGCGCGCCGGACCCTCGGGCGCGTCCCACACGAGGAGCCCGCTGAGCTCGCCCCGGCTGGGGACGATCCCGGCGCCGATGAACACCAGACGCTCCGCGCCAGCCGGCGGGCGGGCGCGCGCGGCGTCGGCCAGCGATGCCGCGAGCGGGATCGGTGATGACGCGGGCGTCGACACCGCGAGGGTCATCTGGGTCGGGCCGACGTCGCCGAAGGCGAAGACGGCGGTGGTCGGCCCCTGACCCGGCACCGTCTGGAGAAAGCCGAGCTGCCGCAGC
>QHSZ01000181.1 GCA_003220595.1 Candidatus Rokuibacteriota bacterium
ACAAGGGGCTAAAGAAGCGCATCCACCGGGTCAAGGCGCCCACGCTACTCCTCTGGGGTCAGGACGACCGGCTCGTGCCTCCCGCCTACGCCGACGAATTCGTGCGGCGCCTCCCCGGGGCCGGACTGCAGACCGTGGATGGTTGCGGACATGCCCCTCAGCTCGAGCAGCCCAACAAAGTCGCCCAGATGGTGCGCGATTTCCTGCGGCTCTGAGCGGTGGACGCGAGGCATCACTGATTCGCGCCGTCCCTCGGTCACGGGTTTCCCTCTCTTCACGAGGTACCCGAGGTAGAGGGAGGTGTTGGAGCGCCGTGGCGAGCTTCTGCTTGACTTCGACGTCCCCGACGGCGCCGCGGTCACGGCGCGTGCTCACCGTGTCGGACCTTCCGGTCGCGGCTCGTCGCGATTGGTGGGAGGACGGCCGACGGTCATCTCATTACTCCTACTATCGGGGGATTCTGCCCCCCTCTACCACCGGCGACTCACGCAGGGCAAGTGGCACATCTCCGCCCATTTGAGCCTCGTCGGCGTGGCGGGCGGCAGCTTCCCTCACCTGGTCCGGGGTGCGGAAGAGGACGCCGACACCAAAGACGACGAGCGCGCCGATCATGGCCCACCAGGTGAAGGAGACTTCTGGGATCCAGACCGGCTGCTGGAACGTCCGTTGGATGCCGAGCAAGGGGGCCACTGTGTTCAGGATGGTGATATGCAACTGGCCCACGACCACCGTCGCGAGAAGCCCGGCCGGGATAGCGAGCATGTTGCCGGCGTCGGAACCGCGCCGTGTGGTGAACATTCCTAGGAGGAAGACCCCGAGCATGGGACCCAGAATGAATCCGGCGATGCCGAGCACGACCGGAATGATTCTCAAGTCTGGGTTCGTTATCTTCGCATAGGCGAACCCGCCGGCGATGACGATCATGAGCACGGCGAAGAGGACCGTGAACCCGCGGGCGACAAGGACGTAGTGCGCCTGGCTCCTGCCACGAACCCACCGAATGTACCAGTCGTTCGTAGCGCTGGTCGCTAGCGCGTTGAGCGCCGCAGAGAAGGAGCCCATGGCGGTGGCGAAGATGCCAGTCAGCACGAGACCGCGGATGCCCACGGGCATCACGTTCACGATATAGGACCCAAAGACGTCCGCGGTTGCCTGTGGCTGGTAGGTGGGGTCCTTCTGGTAGTAGACGAAGAGCAGGATACCGATGAACACGAAGGCCGAGGCGATTGGTAGGTCCATGAAGGCCGCGGTCACGAGACTGCGACGCGCCTTCTGGTGGGTCTCGGCCGTCAGCATCCGCTGAACCATGTCCTGATCGGTGCCGAAGGCAGCCATGTTACCGATCGTCGTCCCGATTAGCGCGGAGAACAAGGTGTAGTCGCTGGCGAGAACCAGCTTCCCGTAGTCCCACAGACTCATCGCCGTGAGATGGTGGCTCTCCTTCCAGTCGGCCACGGCGCTCGATTCGAGTCCGTAGAGGAAGTAGCCTTCATGAGTGGTCAATTGCGGGACGACCCGGATGACCTCACCCAGTCCGCCAACATGATGGAGTAAGGTAAAGATGGCAATCAACGCGCCGCTGAACATCAGGCACGCCTGAATCACGTCCGTCCAGATGACAGCTTTGATCCCGCCCATTGCCGTATAGACGCAGGTGACGATCGTCAGCGCGATGATCGCGATGAGGTAGGGACCGACCGTGGTCACCGCCTGCTCGCTGAATTGCACCTGCCCGCCTGAGACGAAGATGCGGTAGGCCAGCACCATCACGAGTGACGGGATGAACAATCGGGTTCCCGACGCCAGTGTCCGCATAAACAGGAAGAGGGCGGAGATGTAACCCTTGCTCCACGGCCCGAAGCGAACACCCAGGTAGTCGTAGACCGTGTAGACCTTGTAGGCGTAGTAGGGCTGAAGAAAGACGTAGCCGACGACGAATCGGCCGGCGATGAGGCCCAGGACGAGCTGCACGTAGGCGAAGCTTTTATTGGTATATCCCTCGCCGGGCACGCCGAGGAAGGTTGCGGCACTGGTTTCCGCCGCGATGATGGACGCCATCACCGCCCACCACGGCATGCGCCGACCTCCGAGCGCAAAGTCGTTCAGGCTCTTCTCCCGCCGCCCCATATAGAGCCCGAGAGCCGTAATGCCGACGAAGTAGACGACGATGACGAATCCATCGACCCAAAGTCCTGCTGTTGCCATGTCCATCTTCCTGTTCACGCCGAGCTCGCCTCCTTCGGTGGCCCTGGCGTGAGCCTCACGGACCGGCCCGTGGCGGAGGACCGCTCGATCGCGTCGATCAGCTTGTGGCGCTGGACGGCGAGGTTGAAGTCGACGTCGAAGGACCGACGGCCGCGCAGGGCGTCCGCTGCGCGCGCGTAGGCCTGGGCGACGTTGTAGGGCTGACCGCCCGGAGTGCCCTCGGGAGCGAACTTGTACTTGGCCGGCACCGGCATCGAAGCCATGGGCTCCGTGCCTTTGCCCGCGTACATCTGGTTCGGTCCGAGGCTGAGCGCGCCATTCGCCCGGATCACAAGGGCGCCTTCACGCCCGTAGATCTCCAGTCGGTTACCGCTGGGATTCGAGGGAACCGCGGCAACGTTGACCGCCACCTCCGCGCCGCTCACCATGCGGCCGACGACGGTGATGCTGTCCGGCGAATCGACCGGGACCGTATGTCCTTCGAGCGTGCGCCACTCCGGGATTCGCGTCGACACGCGGGCCGAGACCTCCGCGAACTCGCCGAGCACGGTGCAGAGGGCGTCGATGGCGTGGCCGCCCGCAATGGTCAGCGTGTTGGCGCCGTTGGCGCGGACGCCCTGCCAGATGCGGCCCGGGCCCCGCTGCAGTTGGGCCTGGGCAACGGTGCTCAGGTTTGCCGTGAGCACCTCGCCGATGTAGCCCTCTCGGACGAGGTCTGCTGCATACAGAATTGTCGGGTCGCTCCGCGCCTGCAGACCGACGATTGTCGTCACGGAGCGCTGGCGGGCGAGCTCCGCCATTTCTTCCGCCTCGGCCAGGTTCGCACCGAGCGGCCACTCGCAGAACACGGCCTTTCCGGCCTGCAGACCCGCCAGGACCAACTCCCGATGACCGGGCACCCGCACGCAGACGACGATGAGGTCGACGTCCCGATGCCCCGCCATGTCACCGAACCGGTGGAACGCCTGCTCGGCACCAAACGCCGCGGCGGAGGCCTTGGCCGTGTCCTCGTGCGAGGTGCAGACGGCCTTCAGCTCGTAGTGGGGCAGAGCCTTCAGGGCGGGGACGTGGGCATTGGCCCCCCAGCCGCTGCCCCCCTGGGTCACGGTCGCTCCCACGATGCCTACGCGAATCTTGTCGGCCATCAGCGCACCGCCGGCGTGTCGATGTTGTAGAGGCGCGCGCAGTTGTCCCACAGGATCTTGCGACGGACCTCGTCGCCGAACGGCAGCCCGAAGAACTCCTTCATCGCGTCCGGGAACGCGCCGTCGGAGTGCGGATAGTCGGTGGACACGACGAAGTAGTCGGCGCCCATCTTGTCGACGACGTCGACGGCCGGCTCCTCGTCGACGTCGAGCGCGATGTAGCACTGCCGCTTGAAGTACTCGCTCGGCAGCATCGACAGCTGGTGCTCGCAGCCTGGACCGAACTTCTCCCACTGGTCGTCGAGTCGCCACAGCCACCAGTAGAGCCAGCCGGCGGTGCCTTCGAGAAAGGCACAGCGCAGCCGAGGGTGGCGCTCGAGGATGCCGCCCGTGGTCATGCTCGCCATGGCCCCCATCAGCTCGACGGGATTGCGAATGGCATGCGCGATCGGGTGGAAGTTGGCGTGCCCGACGAAGCGCCGTCCCGCATCGTCCTTGAGCGAGGTGTTGCCGGTCGGGTGAAATCCGATCGGCACGCCGAGCTCCTCCAGCGCGCTCCACAGCGGCTCGCACGCCTCGTCGTGCAAATGCTGGCCGTTGACCGGGTTCGGGGTGCCGATGATGGCGACGGCGCCCAGCTCCCGGACGCACCGGCGCGCTTCTTCGACCGCCGCCGGAATGCTGTGCATGGCCACCTGCGCGGCGAACTTCAGCCGCGCCGGATGGCTCTTGCAATAGTCGTACGCCCAGTTGTTGTACGCGCGCGCGAGGCCCGCCGCGTAGTCCGGCGCGAGGTCGTCGTGGCAGAGAATCTGCCGCCCGCGTGTGCCGTACATGACGGCGACGTCGACGCCTTCGATGTCCATCGCGGTCAGCGTGGACTCCGGGTCGAAGCCGCGCCCGCGCGCGACCTGGAAGTGGGGATGCCGGGCGCGGCTCCGCCGCCTCAGCTCGCGGCTGGACGCGGTGGCGGCGGCCGCCTTGCCGTGCGCCGGAATCGCCAGTCCCGCCACCTCCATCCCCATGATGGTGTCGGCGTGACCTTTGTCTTCGGAGCTCTCGCTGAGCTTTTGCTGCTGCCCGCCGAAGAACCGCGGCAAGCTCGCTCGATGGGGGCCTTCGAGGTAGCGGGCCCAGAGATCGTCCGGCTCCATCATGTGAAGGTCGCTGTCGAGGATCAGATAGCCGTCGCGTGCCATGTCACACCTCCAACGCTATGCCTTCAACTGACGTGCGATGAACGCCTTGACCATCTCGCGGGCGCGGTCCGTTTGCGGCCCCGGCTTGGCGACCCACTCGTGCTCGCTGCCCTCGAAAACGGTCAGCTCGCACACCCCGCCGGCCGCCTTGTAGGCGGCCGCGAATTTCTCTTGCACGGCGGGCAACACGTTGTCGTCGAGCGCGCCCTGCATGATCAGCATCGGCACCAGGCTGACCGGCTCGCGGCGCTCGAGAATTTCTTGTGGATTGCCTTCGTGGATCGTTTCCCACGGGTTGAAGTAGATCCGATTGTTCTCGATCATCCCCTCGCGCTTCATCCGCTCCGCCTGCTGGAAGCGCGCCCACGGGTCGCTGATGGGCGAACGGGCCGCCACGTAGGCCACCGTCGCATCGAGGCGCGGGGCCGCGGGCAAGGCAATCGCGTTGTAGCGCCCATCGCGCGGGCGCATGGCCAGCAGCTGGGCGACGTGGCCGCCGCTGGAGCTGCCGTACACGCCGATCTTCGCCGGGTCGCCGTTCCATTCGGCGGCTCGGGACTTGAGCCAGCGCACGCCGTAGTTCGCGTCCTGCACGGACGCCGGGTACGGCGCCTCCTCCGAGAGCCTCAGGTCGATGGCCACCACCAGGACGCCGCTCGCCGCGATGGCGCGATCCATCGGCTCCTCGGCAAGACGGTCCTTGCGGCGCCAGGCGCCGCCGTGCAGATCGAGCACCGTCGGGAACGGTCCCGAACCCTGTGGCTGATAGATGCGAGCCATCAGCTGCCGCCCGCCCGGGGTGCGCTGGAGCTCGACGTCGCTGACCTTGAGCTCGAACTTCGCCGCCGGATCGTAGGACGTCTTCATTCCGGATCTCCTTTGCGCCTCGCCTGCTCGAGCGAGGAGCGGCGCGGCGACCGTGACGATTGGCGTGCCGGCTGCCGCGAGCGTAGTCATCTGCTTGAGAAAGTCGCGACGATGCTCGTCCATGCTGACCTCCTCGTTCACGCAGCGGCGGGGCGTTTCCAGCCCAGCCAGTCGCAAGCGGTCCAGAACCACTCGAGCGAGCCATCGGTCCACCACGCCTTCTGGTGCGGCTGGTTGAAGGTGAACCGGAACCCGAGCATGCCCGGCCGCTCGGGCCAGTTGGCGACGATCTTCTCGCGATCGGGGCTTTGAAGATCGAAGTGTCCCAGGATGCAGAACTTGTCGGGGCGCTTGCGCACCGCCTCGACGGCCAGCACGTTGACGGCCTCGCCGAGCGAGCTGGGCGGATGGATCACCGCGCA
>QHSZ01000016.1 GCA_003220595.1 Candidatus Rokuibacteriota bacterium
GGCGTCGTCACCTACCGGCACCGCGTCCTGAACCAGCGCGGCGAGCTCGTCCTCGAGGCGCGGGTGCAGCGGACGATCCGGCGCGCGGGCGCCTGAGCGCGCCGTCCCGGGCGGTGCTGGTCCTCTCGCGCGACGACCTGCGAGCGTCCCTGACGCCGCTTGACCTCGTGGACGCCCTCGCCGCCGCGATCCGCGCCCACGCGGCCGGCCGCACGCGCGTGCCGCCGCGCGCCGTCCACCCCGTCAGCGCCGACGGTCTGCCTGGCACTGCTCGAGGGCACCTTCCTCACCGGGATCAGGACCGGCGCCGCCTCGGCCCTCGCCGCCCGTCACCTGGCGCGGCCGGACGCGCGCCGGCTCACGTGCTTCGGCGCCGGCGTGCAGGCCGGGTTCCAGCTGCGCTGCCTGGCGGCGGTCCTGCCGCTCGAGCGCGTGAGTGTCGTCGGCCGCGACCCCGGGCGCGCGCGCGCGTTCTGCGCCGAGCTCGAGCGGGAGCTCGGCATCCCCGTCGAGGTCGCGCCCGACGCGCGGAGCGCCGTCGCCGCCGCGGACGTCATCACGTGCGCGACGACGGCGACGGCACCGGTGGTGGCGGGCGTCGACCTCCGCCCCGGTGTCCACGTGGACGCCGTCGGCGCGTTCCGGCGCGACGCGCGCGAGGTCGACTCCGAGGCCGTGCGCCGGGCGCGCGTGGCCGTGGACACGTACGCGGGCGCCTGGGAGGAGGCCGGTGACCTCCTGATCCCGCTCGGC
>QHSZ01000017.1 GCA_003220595.1 Candidatus Rokuibacteriota bacterium
CGAGCATGTCGTCGCCGAGCTGGCCGAGCTGGTCGGCGGGATCCGCGTGGGGCGCACGAGGGCCGAGGAGATCACGCTCTTCAAGTCCGTCGGCTGGGCCCTGGAGGACCTCGCCGCCGCCCGGCTCGCGTACAATCGGGCGCGGGAGCGCTCCATCGGCCTGGAGGTGAGCCTGTGACGGGTCGGATCGTGCAACTCGGCGTCTCGCCGGGCGGGGTGCCCAAGACGCGCGTGACGGCGGCGCGCGGCGAGGTCACGCGCTTGCTCACGGAGGGCGAGGCCGCCCGGCTCGCCGGACCGACGCGAGCGTGAGGCGCGCCGCCGACGTCATCGTCATCGGCGGTGGCGTCACCGGCGCCTCCATCGCCTTCCACCTGACGTCGCTCGGCGTGCGCGACGTCCGCGTGCTCGAGCGCCGGTTCCTCGCCGCCGGCGGGACGGGCCGCTCGGTCGGCATCATCCGGCAGCTTTACCCGACGCCCGAGACGAGCGCGATGGTCTTGCGCTCGCTCCGGGTGTTCCAGCGCTTCGCCGACGCCGTCGGCGGCGACGCGGGCTACGTCGCCTGCGGCGCGCTCATCGGCGTCTCACGGGCGATGCGCCCGGCCCTGGAGGCAACGCTGGCCGTCCAGCGCGCACTCGGCATCCGGGCCGAGCTCCTCGAGCCCGCCGAGCTCCTCCGTGTGGAGCCGCGGATCGACGCCTCCGGGCTCGGTGCCGTCCTCCACGAGCCGGAATCGGGCTACGGCGATCCGACGGCGGTCACGCACGCGTTCGCCGACGGCGCGCGGCGCCAGGGCGCCACGATCGAGCAGGGCGTCGAGGTCGTGGCGATCCACCGGCGCGGCGACCGCGTGACGGGCGTCACGACCGCCGGCGGCGAGTCGATCGACGCGCCCATCGTCGTGAACTGCGCCGGCCTCTGGGCAGGGCCGGTGGCGCGCCTGGCGGGCGTGGAGCTCCCGATCGTCGTCGGCCGCCATCCGGTCTTCATCGTGGAGCGCGACGCCGCGTTCGGCGGGCCGCACCCCGTCTATCTCGACCTGGCCGGCGGCGCCTACGTGCGCCCCGAGACCGGCAACCTCACGCTCACGGGTTCGCTGACGGACGACGAGACCGAGCATCCGATGGACCCCGAGCTCCTCGGCCGCGACACCGGGCTCGACGAGGCGACGCCGGTGCTCGAGCGGACCGGGCGGGCGCTCCCGCGCCTCGCCGAGGCGCGCTACCGCCAGGGCTACGCCGGAGCCTTCGACATCACGCCGGACTGGATGCCGATCCTCGACGAGTCGCCCGTGCGCGGCTTCTGGATCGCGGCCGGCATGAGCGGCCATGGGTTCAAGCTCTCTCCCGCCGTGGGGGAAATGATGGCGGCCCTCATCACACGCGGGACCCCCCCGGTGAGCGCCCTGCCCTTCGCGCTCGCCCGCTTCACTGGCGTGCGGCCCGAAGGCACCTTCGTCGCGTCCTATCTCGGCGCGCCCGAGGGTCGCTGACAAGGAATGTAACCGATGGGTGCAACTCTGGCTCGAGGGCGTGTTCGGGCCCCTGCCCCTGACCCGCGGCCCCTTAGGTCACGGGCACTTGCCGCGCGTCCCTTCCAGGGTGGGCCTGGCGTATCGCTTGCACAACGGTTGTCGTCCCGGACATGGCAGCATCGAAGGGCGCCCCCGCTATAATCGTGGAGGTGTCGTCACGGTGATCGCGCGAATCGACCAGGCTGGCCCGAGGGTTATCTGCGTGTTCCTCATCCTCCTGATGGCCGCAGTCTTCGTGCCGATGTCTCAGTTCCGCCTCATCGACGGCGACGAGGGCACCTACCTCCTCGACGCGCGCCTCGTCATGGAAGGCCAGATGCTCTTCCACGACCTCTACTGGCCGCAGATGTTCCTGACACCGTACATCTACGGCGCCTGGATGAAGTTCGTCGTCGGCTACTCCTGGTACGGCGCGCGGCTTCTGTCGGCGTTGGCCGCCGTCGCGCTCGGCCTCGTCCTCTATCGGCAGGTCCGGTACCTCACGGAGCGCCAGGCCTGGGGCGTCCTCGCGGTCGTCGTGTTCACCTTCACGAGCCTCGAGTTCGGCTGGCTGCCGCTCGTCAAGACCTTCCCTTTCGGCACGCTGATGCTCTTCGGCGCGTATGCGGCGCTCTCGCTGAGCGCCTCGCCGAACCGCTGGTTCTACAGCGGCTGTCTGCTCGGGCTCGCGATCGACATCCGGCTCTACGTCGTCTTCGTCGTGCCCGTGTTCCTCGTCCAGCTCTACCTCGACGAGCGCCACGACTTCAGGAAGCGCATGATGGAGGCCGCCCGCTTCGCCGTCGGCCTGACGCTGGCGCTGCTGCCCAACCAGTTCTTCTACCTCATCGATCCCGAGACCTTCGTCTTCAACATCATCGGGAGCCACGCGACCCGGTCGCCGTGGGGGTTCTTCGGATTCGTCCAGCAGAAGATCTACGTCGCGCTCCACGTGCTCGGGATCAACAGCGCCGACGGTGTGGCGAGCCTCCAGTTCGCGCTCCTCTTCCTCCTGAGCCTGGCGTCGTGGGTTGCGTGCGTGGCGGCGCGCCGGCGCCTGCCCCTCTCCGCGATGATCTTCGTCACGCTGGCGCTCGTGGGCCTGATCCCCACCCCGACCTACACCCAGTACTTCTCGATGACGGTCCCGTTCGTGATCGTCGACGCCGTGGTCTTCGTCGCCAGGATCGCCGCCGAGGGCGCGCCGCGCGGGCTCAGGCAGCTCGGCTCAGTGACCCTCGCGGTGTACGTCCTCCTCTCGCCGCTCGATCTCTACCGCTACACCGTCAGTGGCCGTGATCTCTTCTACTACGAGGGCAGCTACCAGAACTGGAAGATCTCGACGGTCCGGGCCGTCGGGCAAGCGATCGACCGTGAGATCACGCCGGAGCGTCCTGCCGTCATCGGGTTCTGGCCGGGGTACTTCGTCGAGACCCGGGCACGCATCCTCCCGAAGATGGAGAACCACTTCACGATCCACTTCGCCCCCTTCATGACGCCGCGGGAGGTCGGGAAGTTCAACTTCATGTCCTACGCCGAGCTGCTGAAGGCACTCGAGCGCCACGCGGTCGACGTGGTCGTCCTCGGCAATCTGCTCGACATGTGGGCGGCGGAACGGCCGTGGCTGAAGGAACAGGTCGTGCGCAACGGCTACGTGCGGGTCGCCACGCTCGGGGACACCGAGATCTACAAGCTCCCGGTGGGCCTCCGTTGACGCAGCTCACGTTCCGGGACCGTCGCGAGTTCAAGGCGTGGAACGACGCAATGGTCGAGAAGTACGACGTCGAGCAGTTCCACAGTCACCCGAGCCCCCTCGTCCGCTATGTCGAGCGCAAGCGCATCCGCCGCATCTTCGCCCTGCTGGCGCCGGAGCCGGCCGACCGGGTGCTCGAAGTCGGCTGCGGTGCGGGCCATCTGCTCGCCGCGCTCCCGGCGGGCCGCGGCTTCGGACTCGACCTCGCGGAGTCGCTCCTCGCGAAGGCGGCGCGCCGCCTCGGCGGTCGCGACGTCCTGGTCCAGGGCGACGCCGAGCAGCTCCCGTTCCGCGCGTCCGCGTGGGACCGGGTCTATTGCTCCGAGGTCCTCGAGCACGTCCCCTCGCCCGCGCGCGCCCTCGCCGAGATGCGGCGTATCGTCGGGCCGCGCGGCGTCGTGGTGGTGTCGGTCCCGAACGAGCGCCTGATCAACGCCCTCAAGGCGGCGCTCCGACGGAGCGGCCTCTATCGCCTCCTCATGCGGGCCCGGACGGGCGACTACACCATGCCCGAGCGGATGGACGACGAGTGGCACCTGCACAGCTTCGACCTCGCGAGCTTCCGGGCGCTGATCCCGCCAGGCTTCAGGGTGACCCGCGTCGAGGGCGTCCCGTTTCGCTGGCTCCCGATCCGCTACGTCCTGCGCTGCGAGGCGGCGGACTGAGCATGGGCGGCCTCGAGGGGCTCTCCGTCGTCCTGCCGGTCCTCAACGAGCGGGACAACCTCGAACCGCTGCACGCCCGCCTGACGGAGGCGCTGGAGCCTCTGGGGCGCCCGTACGAGGTCGTCTACGTGGACGACGGGAGCACCGACGGCTCGTGGGACGTGCTGAAGCGCCTCGCCGCGAAGGACGCCCACGCGCGCCTGGTGAGGCTCCGCCGGAACTTCGGCCAGACGCCGGCGCTCACCGCCGGTTTCGTCCACTCGCGGCACCCGATCGTGGTGACGCTCGACGCGGACCTCCAGAACGATCCCCGCGACATCCCGCGGCTCGTCGCCGCGCTCGGCGACAGCTACGACGTGGTGTCGGGCTGGCGGCGGCACCGGAGCGACCCGTGGCTGACGCGTCTCCTGCCCTCGCACGTCGCGAACTATCTGATCCGCAAGCTCAGCGGCGTGCCCCTGCACGACTTCGGCTGCACGCTCAAGGCGTACCGGCGCGAGGTCATCCAGGACGTGAGCCTCTACGGTGAGATGCACCGCTTCCTGCCCGTCCTGGCGGCGTGGGTCGGCGGCCGCGTCTCCGAGCTCGAGGTCACGCACCACCCGCGCACGCGGGGCACATCCAAATACGGGCTCACCCGGACCTACAAGGTCCTCGTGGATCTCATCACGCTCAAGTTCATCAGCGGGTTCTCGACGCGGCCCAACTACGTCTTCGGCGGGTTCGGCCTGGCGAACCTGGCGCTCGGGTTCCTGGCGTTCGACGTCGTGGCCTACCGGGTCCTGGTGCTCCGGCACTACGAGGCGACGCCGCTCGTCTTCGTCATGATGTTGCTCCTGATCACCGGCACGCTCTCCCTCTTCATCGGCTTCCTCGCCGAGATCGTGATCCGCGGGTTCTACGATACGCAGCGGAAGCCGACCTATTACGTGCGCGAGACGGCGGGCCCGGACGAGGAGCCGTAGCGTCCGTGTGCGGGATCGTCGGCAACGTCTTCGCGCGCGCCGACCGGCGCCCGGACCCCGCCGTCCTCCGGCGCATGAACGACCGGCTCGCCCACCGCGGACCCGACGACGAGGGCTTCTTCGTGAACGGGCCCGCGGGGCTCGCGATGCGCCGGCTCAAGATCATCGACCTCGCGACCGGCCACCAGCCGATGACGGGCGAGGACCGCCGGGTCTGGGTCGTCTTCAACGGCGAGATCTACAACTACCGCGAGCTCACCCGGACCCTCGCCGCCCGCGGGCACGCCTTCGCGACGCGCTCGGACACCGAGGTCATCGTCCACGGCCTCGAGGACCGTGGCGTCGAGTCCATCGCGGACCTCGAGGGCATGTTCGCCTTCGCCGCCTGGGACGAGCCCGCGCGCACGCTCGTCCTGGCCCGCGACCGCCTCGGGATCAAGCCCCTCTACTACGCGGTCCTGCCCGACCAGCTCGTCTTCGCGTCGGAGCTCCGGGCTCTCGTTGAGCACCCCGAGGTCGACCGGCGCCTCGACCTCACCGCCCTCTCGCGCTACCTGGCGCATGAGTACGTGCCCGCGCCGCACGCGATCCTCCGCTCGGTGCGGAAGCTGCCCGCCGGCCACTGGCTCAGCTACACCGACGGGCGCCTGAAGGTCGAGCCGTACTGGGACGTCCAGTTCGGCCGCCGCGGGCCCGTCGGTGAGGCCGAGGCGGTCGCGGCGCTGCGCACGACGCTCGACGCGTCGGTCCGACAGCATCTCGTGAGCGACGTGCCGCTCGGTGTCTTCCTCTCGGGCGGGATCGACTCGAGCACGGTGGCGGCGTTCGCCGCCCGCCACGCCTCGGGGCGGCTCAAGACCTTTTCGATCGGCTTCGAGGACCCGTCCTTCGACGAGTCCGCCCATGCGCGGCGCGTGGCGCGCGCCCTCGACACGGACCACCACGAGGAAATCCTGAGCCCACGCGCGGCCGTCGACCTGGTCGGCCGGCTGCCGGATCTGCTCGACGAACCGCTCGGCGACGCCTCGCTGCTGCCGACCTACCTGCTCTCCCGCTTCACCCGGCGGTCCGTGACGGTGGCGCTCTCGGGCGACGGCGGGGACGAGCTCTTCGCGGGCTACCCGACCTACCAGGCCCACCGCCTGGCAGGCGTCTTCGGGCACCTGCCGCGGTGGCTCCGCCGGGGCGTGGTGCGGCCCGCCGTCGAGCGGTTGCCGGTGTCGCTCGACGACCTGAGCCTCGACTTCAGGCTCCGGCGCTTCGTCGCCGGCCTGGAATACCCGGCGGTCGAGCGTCACGCGCTGTGGCTCGGGTCCTTCACGCCGGCCGAGCAGCGCGAGCTCTTCACGGCCGACACGCTCGCGCGGCTTCCGGCGCCGCCGTCCTACGACGCCTTCCACGAGATCCTCGCCCACACCGCCTCCGCCGAGGGCCTCGAGCGCATGCTCTACCTCGACCTCAAAGGCTATCTCGGTGAGGGCGTGCTCACGAAGGTGGACCGCGCGAGCATGGCCTGCTCGCTCGAGGTGCGGGTGCCGCTCCTCGACCGGCGCGTCGTCGAGCTCGCCGCGAGCCTCCCGATGCGCCTCAAGCTCCGGGGCTTCACGACGAAGTATGCGCTCAAGCGCGCGGTGCGGGACGTCCTGCCGAAGGAGGTCCTCGGACGTCCGAAGAAGGGGTTCAGCGTGCCGCTCGGGCGGTGGTTCAGGGGTGAGCTGCGCCAGGTCCTGCGCGACGCGTGCGCGCCCGACGTGATCCGGCGCGACGGCCTCTTCAGGCCCGAGGGGATCGAGCGGCTCCTGGCGGAGCACGACGCCGGCCGACACGACCACCGGAAGAAGCTCTACACGCTGCTCGCCTTTCAGCTCTGGGCGCAGCGGTACCACCCCGTCTGAGCGGGCTTCAGCCGCCCGGAGCGTCCGACGCCGGCCGCGCGGGGATCAGCCACGTCAGGACGAGCGCGGCGAGCGTGAGGAGGCCGAGCGCCCCCAGCGCCGTTGCCGTCCTCGAATCGCCGTCGCCCCGAGGGTCGACTCGCACCGTCGCGAGGAGCGGCGGGTAGACGTAGTGCTTGCGCGTCGGCTGCTCGGCCGAGGCGCGGATGAACTGCACGCGAAAGAGGTACCAGCCTCCGGGTCCCACACCCTGCAGGGTGACGAGCAGGCCGCCGAGGGGCCGGCCGGGCACGGCGCGGACGTACGCGGTCGGCGTTCCCTGGAGGGCCCCCGTGGCAGAGACGAACACCCAGTATGGCGCGCCGTCGCGGGCGACCGAGACGTACACGTCGACACCGTCCCGCCCGTCGAGCGCCGCGCTCGCGGCGTCCGGATGGAGGCGGAGCGTGAGGTTCCCGCCCTCGGTCAGTTCGGGCGGCGTCACCTCGAGGGTCGCGGGCGCCGCGGGAAGCTTGGCGTCGGCGGCTCCCGGCCACACGGCGAGGGCGAGAGCGAGCGCCGCGCCCGGGGTGGCCCGGCGCCCCGGCGCCCAGAGAAGACCCGCGACGACGAGCGCGGTGAGCGCGCTGACGAGCAGGCCCACGCGGAACGACGCCGGCGCGTAGCTGAACTCGACCCGGTGGCGCCCGGGCGGCAGCCAGACGGCGCGCAGGGCATGGTCGGCGCGCCACAGCGTCTGCTCGGCGCCGTCGACCCGCACCTGCCAGCCCGGGAACCACGCGTCGGCCAGGACGAGGTAGGCGGCGACCGCGGTCGTGGCGTCGAGCACCACGTGGTCCGGAGCGTAGCGCCTGATCTCCACGCTGCCGGCCTCGGCGGGCCCGCCCGCCGGCGGCACGCCGTCGCACCCCGCGATGACGACCTCCTGCTTCACGTCGAGCGCGCCCTGCTGGAGAAGACGCAGCGTCGCGGCGTCGTCGAGGCACGTCCGGGTCCGCGACACCAGGAACGCGCGCGGCAACGCGTGGTCGTTCCGATAGACGACGGCGTCGGGCCCCTGGTATTCGAGGACCAGGTGAGGGGCAGGGCTCGGCGAGCCGGGCGTCCGCATCACATAGCGGATCCCGAGCAGGTCGAACACGGGCGACGCGACCCCCGCCGTCGGGCGGAACGCGCCGCTGGCCGCGGAGTCGATCGACCCGACGGGGTCGGTCAGTTGCTCGATGCGAAGGGGCGTCATGCCGTCGTAGCCGCCGACCTCGTCGAGCCTGAAGATGGTCCCGAGGTTCGCCGCGCCGAGCCCGGTGCTGAAGAGCACGCGCGCGTGGTCGCGCGCCGCCCGCTCGCGGAGGTGCCTCACGGCCGGTGGCGGGCCCAGGTCGAGGAACCGGGTGTCGATGACGGGGTTGTAGGTGGCGGCGACGGGCAGGAGGCTGGCGAGCTCGACCGCCGCGAGCGCGGCCCAGAGGCCGGGCGCCGCGCCGGCCGCCCGGAGCAGGCGCAGCAGTAGGACGGCGGCGAGCGTCAGCAGGAGGAGAAACCAGGCGTACTGCGCCCAGAGCGGCACCCGCATCGCCGCGCGCTCGGCGAGCGTCCAGTGGCTCCACGTGAACCCGAGCGCGCCCAGGCTCAGAAGCGCGAAGGTGGCGCGCACGGCGACCGGCAGCAACCGCCTCGCCGCCGGCAGGGCCGTGCGGACCGCGTCGAGGCCGAGCGCGCCGAGGACCGGGAGCGCGAACACGAACAGGTCGGCCGTGCGCACGATGAGCGTCGTGGAGAAGAGCGGCAGCCGCGCGAGCGCATCGCCGACGAGCGGCGCGCCGTAGACCAGGGCGGCCGAGCCCACCGCGAGGCCCGCGAAGTACTTCGTCCCCGGCCGCGACCACGCGGCCACGAGCGCCAGCGGCAGCGCGAGCCAGGGCACGACGCCGACCGAGAGCGCGATTTCGTTGAAATTCGCCGGGCCCCAGAAGTCGCGCCCGGGATCGCTGCCGAAGAAGTGCGGCATGAGCACCACGATCGCGGCGCGGAGGGGCAGCGGGAAGTGCGGCATCCACTCTTCCCGGTAGGCGAGCACGACGCTCGCGCGCGCGTACTCGACGAACGGCAGGAGCTGGACGGCCGAGAGCAGGAGACCGAGCGCCACGCCCGCGGCCCAGCACCCGAGGAAGGGCCCAGGCCGCGCGGCGGAGCGGCAGCGGTAGAGGGCCCAGATCGCCAGGACCGGAAACCCGTAGACGACCCGCTGCGGGTAGCCGGCGAGCACGGCGAGCGCCACGGTGAGCGCCAGGGCGCCGACGGGTCGCACGCCGGGGCGCGCGCGCAGGAGCTCGGTCACCCCGAACAGGAGAGGCAGGAGCACCACGGGGCTCGTGTTCGACCACTGGAGCCACGTCACGAGCAGCGCGTTGAACTCGAACGCGACCGCACCGACCAGCGCCGCGAGGCTCGCGACGTCGAGACGACGGAGGAACCAGTACATCCCGACGCCCGCCACCGAGAGCTTGAGCACCGACATGAGGGTCAGGGCGAGCGCCGGCGGCAGGACGTAGGCCAGCGCGGTCAGCGGAAAGAGGAGCGCGGTCTGTGGGTTGGCGAAGAACGGGGCCCCGCCGAAGACGTGGGGGTTCCACAGCGGGAAGCGTCCCGCGCGGATCTCCTCGGCGCCGTAGAGGATGGAGGGGTGAAAGAGGAAGGTGATGTCGGAGAGCCGCGGGTTCACGGGCGCGACGCCCGGAGCGAGCGCCGCCCAGGGGGCGAAGGTGACGACGTTGTCGGCCGGCGAGAGGACCTTGCCGGGCAGGAGCGCGCGCCCGAGCACGAGGAACGGCAGGATCAGGAGCAGGAGGGCGGCGACGAGGTCGGGGTGCTTTCGGCCGAGCGCGGCGAGGCGCGACATCGTCTCCGCGCGCATTGTACCGGACGGGGTGCGGCGACGACGACCTATCCCGTCGCTCGAACCTTCCGCCCCAGCGCGTCCTTGAGGCGATGCTCGAACACGGTCGCGGCGGAGTGCCGGGACATGAAGACGTTCCGGAGCGTCCGCCAGATCCGTCGCGGATACAGCATGTAGCCGACCAGGTAGTTGAGCACCATGAAGGAGATCCGGTAGAGCGCGAGCTCCCGGGGCCCCATGACGGGGTTGAGCGTCAGGGGGTTGGTGCGCGTGTAGTCGCTGTTCAGCGAGGTGAGCTTGAGAAAGTAACGATCGCCGAGCTCGATCGCGCCGGCCGCGGCGAGCTCGCGATAGAGCTCCGAGCCCGGGTACGGCGAAAAGATGTTGATGCTCACCTCGTCCACGCCGCGGGCGGCGAGCATCAGCCCGTAGCGGATGGTCTGAAAGACCTCCCGGCGAGTCTCGTGTGGGAACCCGATGATGAGATTCGTGCGCACGACGATCCCCTGCCGCTTGGCCTCGAGGATCGAGGCGGTGATGCGCGGAAGCTGGATCTTCTTCTTGATCTTCCGGAGCGTGTTCGGCGACCCGCTCTCGGGCGCGAACACGAGGTAGGTGCAGCCCGTGCGTCTGAGCAGGCTGAGCGTCTCGTGGTCGAGCGCCTCGCTGCGCGTCCCGGACGGGAGCGACCACTTCAGGTCGATCCCGCGGGCCAGCAGCTTGGTCGTGAACTCGACCGTCCAGCTCTTCTTCGTGATCGCCGTGAGGTCGTAGAGCTGCAGGCTCGTGATCGCGTACCGCGTCCGGTAGTGCTCGATCTCGGCGATCACGTCGTCGGCGTCGCGCAACCGGTAGAGCGTGGTCCACATCTGCGGGCTCGAGCAGAACGTGCACTGGTACGGACAGCCCCGCGAGACGAGCAGCGGCATGTCGCGCTCGGAGGCGACCCCGTACGACTTGCCCGCCGCCCAGAACTTCTCGAGGTATCCCTCCGGCCAGTCGGGCCACGGGATTTGATCCAGCTCCCGGATCCGCGGCATGTGCTCGTTCGCCCGGAACTGGCCGTCGTCGTCCAGGTACGCGACGCCGTTCACGGCGCTCAGATCGCGCCCCTCGCCCAGATGCTCCAGCAGCTCGTAGAAGGTGTGCTCTCCCTCGCCCCTCACGCACACGTCGAGCGCCGGACAGTCACGCAGGCTGTACTCGGGCAGTGCGGTGATGTGCTCGCCTCCGGCGACCAGGACCGCCTTCGGGAACTCCCGGCGCATCGCGGTCATCAGCTCCCGCTGCACCGGCCACTCGCCCGAGAACATCGCGGAGAAGCCGATGACGTCGGGGTCGCGCGGCATCCGCTCCAGCACTTCCTCGACCGTCAGCCCCTGACAGACGTAGCCGGGATGCGCGGCGAGCGGCCAGTAGCGGTTGAGGCCTTCGCCGATGGCGTCGACGATCGTCGGCGCGTACCCGTGCGCCCGCGCGTAGCCGGACACGTAGGCAAGGCCGAGGCAGGGCGTGGCCTCGTTGTTGAGCGAGCGCGTCGTCGAGACGATCGGACCACGGACGAGCGCGACGCGGAGCTTCATGCGCGCATTATGCGAGAGGCGCGAACAGAATCGCAATGTTGGCTCCGGGGCGCACGAGCGTGATCGCATGGGCTCGGGACATGGCCATGAATGGGAGCAATTCAGGGGCCAAGCTTGCCCGCGGAGCCCTACGAGTAACTATCAGTTATTACAGCAATTTTATCGTGTTCCCTGGGGGCGTTCGGTGGAAATCGAGCCCATGGCCAAACTGTAGCGAGGGGGTGACACAGGGACGTCACCGGGGGAGGCGACGCGCGCTCAGCGGTTGGGAGCGTCGCCGAGCGCCACGACGACGAGGGGACCGTGCGCGTCGAGCGGGCGGACGCCGCGCCCGTACGCCGCAACCTGGTCGCAGAGCCAGCCGACGCACGGTGTGCGTCCGCCGATCGAGCCACGAATGGCCTCCCACTCGTCCGCTGCGGCCGAGCCGAGCGCGCGGTGCCGCGCCGTGCTCTCGATGACGAGCACCAGCCGCGCCGCGTCACCCTCGAGCCGCTTGACCGCGGTCAGCGTCGCGTCCACCGCGCCCTGGACAAGCGCGTCGGGCTCGGGCGGGGCGCTCGGCTCGAAGCCCTCGGCCCACCCGAGACCCGTCGAGTAGGGGGCCTCGAGGCAGCCCACGCTCACGACCGGGTCCGCGGGCGAGGAGCCGAAGACGGCCGGCGCCGAGAGCACGCTGCACACCGTCCGCATCTTCGGCCCCATGAGGAGCCGCCACGACGGCAGGAACCCTTCGGCCGGCGGGCCGTAGCCGGGCTTGGCGAACGCGAAGCCGAGGCCGCGGGGGTAGCGCATCCTGAAGGGCCAGCCCGCGAGAATGAGCCTGGCGGCGCCCTGCGCGGCCTCTCCGAGGTCATGGCCGGCGGCCGCGGCCGTGCCGCTCACCGCACCCTCGCCGTTCGCCAGGCACACGACGAGGGCGCCGCTGGCCACGGCGCCGCTGTGGGTGATGATGGCGGAGGTGGCGCCGCCGGCGATGCCGACGGGACCGAGGACGCTCTTGATCACGGGCACGACGTCCTGGCTCGGCACTCCCGCCGTCACCAGCAGGACGAGCTCCGGGGTCGCGCCGTTGAGGCCCGTGCGCGCCATCGCCGTCGCGCGCACGGCGGCCCAGAGGGTGTCCGGGTGGGAGGCGAACCCCACGCCGACCTGGAGGATCCTCGCCCCAGTCTCGACGGGTAGAACCCCGATCATGAGAATCCGGAAAGCAGGAGAAATGCCAATCGTAAGTGCCTGAAACGTCGGAAGTCCCGCAACGCGAGCGAGCGTCGGCAGTGTCAGTTCGACAACATCTGTGTCGTTTTAGGCGTCGGCGAGCTCTCGCTCAGGCCAGGTGTGCCAGGCCGATCAACGCAAAGGACAGGAGCGAGAACGTGCCGAGCAGTGCGGTCACCAGAAGGGCCGGCGTGCGAAGCGCGCGCTCCTCGCACTGCCGCCAGTAGAAGAAGAGCATCGGCAAGATCGGAAACAGGTACCGGCCTTGACCCTGAAAATTGACGGTCCAGGACCGGTAGAGTGACTGGGCGACCACGAGCGCGGCGCAGACGAGGACACCGAGGAACAGCAGTCGCGCACTCGGACCGCCGCGCAGCGCGACCGGCAGGACGAGGATGGCGAGCAGCGCGGCGTCGAGCGCGCCGAAGACGTAGTAGACCCAGGGGACGGCCACGATGCTCATCCAGCCGTAGAGGCCCGAGAAGCTCCGGAAGGACAGACCCGGCCAGTCCATCGACATGATGAGGGCAGACAGCGGCACGCCCTTGGCCCGGAGCATGATGAAGGCAAAGGACTGCGGGCTCGCAAACGCCGACGGCTTCAGCTCCGGCTCCGCCACCTGGTCCGCGTACGCCGCCACCTTCGCACCAGTCTGGAAGTCGTTGACCCAGGCGTGGTAGCACGACCATGGGACGGCGATCGCGGCGGCGACCGCGAGCGGGAGCGTGAGCCGCTTCCAGTGCGCGATCTCCCCTCGCAGCCACCCCAGGATCCCGCCCAGAAACACGACACCCACCAGGTAGTTCAGCTTGGAGGTCAGAAGGAATCCGAGCAGAGCGCCGACCGCGAACACGCCCGCCGTGGGCCCAGCCTCCCGGCTCCTCCAGAAGGCGCGGATACCGGACTCTGGCCAACCCAGCTCGAATATGAGGCCCGTCAAGAGCAGGAATGGGAGCGCATCACCGTTGATGTAGGAGAAGACGTACCAGAGCTGCGGCGTTAGCAGGAGGAATCCCAGCGCGGGGCTGAACGTCCGCGCCCGGGCAAGGCACCACGCGACGAGGACCACGTAGAGGAAAACCTGGAACGAGCGCATCGCCACCGCCGGCGTCGCGCCGAAGAGCCCCCCGGCGGCCGCCGCCTTGCCGAGGAGGCAGTACACGACGTCTCCCATGTCCAGGTAGGAAAAGCCCCATCGGCTGTAAGATGCGGCCGTCTCCGGCGCCCCGACGGGCGGAGGCAGCCAATGGGTCTGGAAGTATCGTCCGGCCAGCAGGTGGAGCATCTCGTCGGGATGAGCGTCGATCGGACTGCGCGCGGCCATGAGGAACACCAGGACCACCGAGGCGAGGAGCTGGACCATCAGCACGATGCCCAGCACCCGCTGGACCTTCACAGCATCCCGTACTCTTTGAGGCGGCGGTAAATGGTGCGGCGCGAGATGCCGAGCGCGTTCGCCGCTGCCTCCTTGTCGTCCTTGTAGTGTGCGAGCGCGCGGAGGATCAGATCCTTCTCCACCTCGGCCAGCTGGGGGATCGTGCCGGTGCTCATCGGCGCCGGGGCCGCGTGCCCGCTCGCGAGGCTCGGGAGGTCGGCGAGCGTGATCTGCTCCTTCGCGCCCATCGCGTACGCGCGCTCCATGAGGTTCTCGAGCTCGCGCACGTTGCCGGGGAAGTCGTAGGCTTGGAGGGCCGCGAGGGCGTCGGGCGTGATGCCCCGGAGATCGCGCCGGAAGCGTCGGTTGAAGCGGCGGATGAAGTAGTTGGCGAGCGCGACGACGTCGTCGCGCCGCGCCCGGAGCGGCGGCAGGTTGATCCTGACCACGTTCAGCCGGTAATAGAGATCCTGGCGGAACTTCTCCTCGGCGATCACGCGATCGAGGTCGCGATTCGTGGCGGCGATCACGCGAACGTCCACCGTGTACGCCTTGGTCGAGCCCACGGGCCGCACCTGCATCTCCTGGAGGACCCGCAGGAGCTTGACCTGAAGGGCGGGCGAGAGCTCCGCGATCTCGTCGAGGAAGAGGGTCCCATCGTTGGCGCCGCGGAAGAGCCCAAGCGTATCGGAGACCGCGCCCGAGAACGCGCCGCGGACGTGGCCGAAGAACTCGGACTCGAGGAGGTCCGAGGGGATCGCGCTGCAGTTCACCGGGATGAAGGGGCCCTTGGCCCGCGGGGACAGGCGGTGGATCGCCGCGGCGACGAGCTCTTTGCCCGTGCCGCTCTCACCCTCGATGAGCACGGGCGAGCCGGTCCCCGCCACCTTGCCGATGATCTCCTTCACGCGCTGCATCGGCACGGAGTTGCCGACGAGCTCCGTGACCGTGAGCTCCTCGCCCAGGCGCTCCCGCAGCGTGTGCACCTCGCCGCGGAGGAAGCGCCGCTCCATCATCCGCGCCATGAGGTGGCGGAGCTCGTCGAGGATCAGCGGCTTCGAGAGGTAGTCGTACGCCCCCTCCTTGAGGGCCTCGACGGCGGAGGCGATCGTCGGGTAGCCCGTCATCATGACGATCTCGATGGACTCGTCCTGGCGCTTGACCTCCTTGAGGAGCTCGAGACCGCTCATCTCAGGCATGCGAATGTCGGTGATGACGGCGTCGAACATCTCGGCCCGGACCGCTTCGACCGCCTCGGTGCCGCTCGAAGCGCACTTCACGGAATAACCCCACTGTGTGAGCGCCTCCTGCAGCAAGCGCAGGATCGAGGGCTCGTCGTCCACCACCAGGATCTTCGCCGTCTCCATGGGTGTCAGAGACTCTATCAAACTGGTGTCAAAGTGACAAGCTAATCCGTTGGCTCGGTCCCCGGGGGCCTTGCTTCGACGACGACGCCATGTTAGCGTCGACGTTGACTTTTTAACGAGGAGATCGCTCATGTCTGACGCCGCAACCGTCCACCTCAACGAGCAGAGCTTCGACGAGACCCTCAATCGGCAGCACGGCCTCATGATGGTGGACTTCTGGGCCGAGTGGTGCGGACCCTGCCGAGCGATCTCACCTGTGCTCGAGGAGCTGGCGCGCGAGTCCGGCGGCAAGGTCACGCTCGCCAAAGTCAACGTGGACGAGAACCCCGGGCTCGCCGCCCGTTACGGGATCCGGTCGATCCCGACGGTCCTGTTCGTCAAACAGGGGAAGGTCGCCGACCAGGTCATCGGCGCCGTGCCCCGGGCCAAGATCAAAGAGAAGCTGGACGCTCTCGCCTGAGGCAGCCGGGCGGGGATCGCATCAGTACCTCGGGCATAGGCATCCCGTCTCTCTCTCCGACCCGTGACGAGTTCAGGTCTCTCGCGGCGCGAGGGAACCTTGTCCCGGTCTTCGCCGAGCTCCCGGCCGACCTCGACACGCCGCTCTCGGCCTACCTGAGGCTCAGGCCTGGTCCCTACGCGTTCCTGCTCGAGTCGGTCGAGGGCGGCGAGGTCTGGGCGCGCTACTCCTTCCTGGGGGCCGACCCGCTCATGGTCCTGACGGCGAAGAACGGCCACCTCACGCTGCGGCGCGGGACGCGGACGGAGCGTCTGCCCGACGGCAACCCCCTCGAGGCGGTGCGCGAGCTCCTGCGGCAGTTCCAGCCGGTGACGGTGCCGGGTCTGCCACGGTTCCAGGGTGGCGCGGTCGGCTATCTCGCCTACGACATGGTCCACCACATGGAGCGGCTGCCAAGGACGACCGCGGACGACCAGGCACTTCCCGACGCCGTGTTCCTGTTCACCGACACGCTGCTCGTCTTCGACAACCTGCGCCACCGGCTGCTCGTGATCGCGAACGCGGTGATCGACCGGCTCGACCCGGCGGCGCTCGACCGCGCCTACGACCGCGCGGCCGTGCGCATCGGCATGACGCTCGCCAAGCTCGCGCGCCCCGCCCGCACACCGGCACCGCTGACGCTGCCCTCGCATGCCCCCCTGCTCGCCCAGGGCGAGGAGGGCTTCACCTCGACGATGAGCGAGCAGGACTTCACCGACGCCGTCCGCCGCGCCAAGGAGTTCATCGCCGCCGGCGATGCCTATCAGGTCGTGCTGTCGCGACGGCTCGATTGCCAGCTGACGGCCGACCCGTTCACGGTGTACCGGGCGCTCCGGACGATCAACCCGTCGCCGTACCTGTTCTTCCTCCGGCTCGGCAAGACGACGCTCGTGGGCTCCTCGCCCGAGGTGCTCGTCAGGCTCGAGGGTGACCGGGTCGACCTCCGGCCCATCGCGGGCACGCACCCGCGCGGAGGAACCGAGGCGCAGGACCGCGAGATCGAGACCCGGCTCCGCCACGACCCGAAGGAGCGCGCCGAGCACGTCATGCTCGTGGATCTCGGGCGCAATGACGTCGGGCGCGTGGCCGAGCTCGGCTCGGTCAAGGTGACGGAGTTCATGGCGATCGAGCGGTACTCCCACGTGATGCACCTCGTGAGCCACGTGACGGGCCAGCGTCGGGCGGGCACGGACGCGCTCGACGTGCTCCAGGCGTGCTTTCCCGCCGGAACGCTCACCGGCGCGCCGAAGATCCGTGCGATGGAGATCATCGACGAGCTCGAGCCCACCCAGCGCGGGCCCTACGGCGGCGCCGTGGGCTACGTCTCGTACTCGGGCAACCTCGACTCGTGCATCACGATCCGCACGGTCGTCTGCGACGGCACCCGGGCCTCGGTGCAGGTCGGCGCGGGGATCGTCGCCGACTCCGACCCGAAGACCGAGTGGCTCGAGACGCGCTCGAAGGCCCAGGGGATGCTGCTGGCGCTTCGGATCGCGGCGGGGAGCCCGGGGCGATGATCCTGGTCATCGACAACTACGACTCCTTCACCTACAACCTCGTCCAGTACCTGGGCGAGCTCGGCGCCCGGCTCGAGGTGCTGCGCAACGACGCCGTTGACCTCTCGGGCATCCTCGCGCGGGCACCCGAGCGCGTTGTCGTCTCGCCGGGTCCCGGCAACCCCGACCAGGCGGGGATCTCCCTCGAGGTGATCCGGCGCCTCGGCCCTACCACGCCGATCCTCGGCGTCTGCCTCGGCCACCAGGCGATCGGGCAGGCGTTCGGCGCCACCGTCGCGCGCGCGCAGACGCAGATGCACGGCAAGACCTCGGCGATCCGCCACGACGGCCGCGGCCTGTTCGCGGGGCTCTCGAACCCGTTCGTCGCGACGCGCTATCATTCCCTCGCGGTGCTACGCGACACCGTGCCCGACGACCTCGAGATCACGGCCACGGCCGAGGACGGCGAGATCATGGGCCTGCGGCACCGGCGCTATCCCGTCGAGGGCGTGCAGTTCCACCCGGAGTCGGTCTTGACCGTCGAGGGCAAGCAGCTCCTCAAGAACTTCCTGACGCTCCCGGGGCCATGACACCCCGCGCCACCGAGCGCCGGCTCATCGAGACCATTCGCCGAGCTCCGGCAGGCGGCCCGGGGGTGCGAGTGGGCATCGGCGACGACTGCGCCGTGCTCGAGCCGGACGCGGGACGGCTCCTGCTTGCGACGACGGACCTCATGATCGAGGACGTCCACTTCCGCCGGCGCTGGGCCGCGCCCGGCGACGTCGGCTGGAAGTCGCTCGCGGTGAATCTGTCCGACATCGCGGCGATGGGCGGCCGGCCGCGCTGGGCGCTGATCGCCCTCGCGTGTCCGGCGGGCGTCGGCCTCGAGGACGCCGAGGAGTTCTATTCCGGCCTCCTGGCGCTGGCCAGCGAGCATGGCGTCGCGGTCGTGGGGGGCGACACCGCGGCGTCGCCGGCCGGCTGGCTCGTCAACGTGACGCTGCTCGGCGAGGCCGTCGCCGCGCCCCTGCTCCGCTCCACGGCGCGCGCCGGCGACGTCGTCGCCGTCACCGGTGCGCTCGGCCGCTCGGCCGCCGGGCTCGCGCTCCTCGAGTCTCCGGCGGTGCCCGCGGGCCTTGCTCCGGCCGCCGGCGACGACGTGAGGGCCGCGCACCTGCGGCCCCGGCCGCGCGTGCGCGAGGGGCTATGGCTCGGCTCGGCGGGCGGCGTGACCGCCATGATCGACCTCTCCGACGGGCTCGCCACCGACCTCGGTCACGTCGCCGAGGAGAGCGGCGTCGGCGCCCGGATCGCCCTCGACCGGGTGCCGGTCGGCGAGGGCGCGCGCGCGGTGGCGGCGGCGCTCGGCCGCGACGCGCTCGCCTGGGCGACGGGCGGGGGTGAGGACTACGAGCTCCTGTTGACCTGTGAGCCGGGTGCCTTCCGGCGGCTCGCTGACGGGCTCGCCGCGGCGACGGGCACGCGGCTGACCGCGATCGGCGAGGTCGTGGTCGCGGCCGAGGGTGTGCGCTACACCGACGCCTCGGGCCGTGAGGTCGCGGTCACGCCCGGGTTCGAGCACTTCGTCACGGGACGCGCGTGAACGACGGGGTGCTCGTCAAGCTCCTGGGGCTCGTCCTGTTCGTCCTTTGCTCCGCCCTCCTCACGGGCGCGGAGGCGGCGTACTTCTCGCTCGGCCGCGCGCGGCTCAAGCGGGTGGCCGACGCGGGGGCCGGCGCGGTGAAGCCGCTGATCGAGCGGCCCCACGACCTCCTCGTCACGCTGCTCGTCGGCATCACCGTGATCAACATCGCGGCCGCCGCGCTCGCCGCGCTGATCGCCGACGCGCTCTTCGGCCATCAGTGGGCGCTCCCCGTCCAGATGCTCGGGACGATTCTGATCCTGACGACCTTCGGCGAAGTGCTCCCGATGACGCTCGCGGTCAAGTACCCGGAGCGGTTCCTCACGCTCGCTCACCGCCCCGTCGGCTGGCTCGGACGGCTCCTCACGCCCGTGCGAGCGCTCCTGGGGGCGCTCAGCGAGCTGACGGTCCGGCTGATCGGCAGCGAGCGGCAGGGCCAGCCGGAGCTCTCCGAGGAGGAGCTGCGCACGCTCGTGGACGTGGGCGCGAGCGAGGGTGTCGTGGAGCGCGAGGAGCGCGAAATGATCCACAAGGTCTTCGAGCTCGAGGGCACGCTCGTACGCTCGCTCATGGTCCCGCGGCCCGATATGTTCTGCCTCGACGTCGTGACACCGACGGACAAGATCCTGCCCGCACTGCGCGAACATCTCCACTCCCGCGTGCCCGTGTACGAGGGCTCGATCGACGTGATCGTGGGGGTCCTCTACACGAAGGACCTCCTGCCGTACGTCGGCGGCCTCCCGGCCGCCTTCGATCTCCGCGCCCATCTCCACCCACCCTACTTCGTGCCCGAGTCCAAGCGCGCCGACGCCCTCCTCCAGGAGTTCCAGGCCAAGAAGCTCCAGCTCGCCATCGTCGTGGACGAGTACGGCGGGACGGCGGGCCTGGTCACGCTCGAGGACCTCCTCGAGGAGCTGGTGGGAGAGATCGCGGACGAGTTCGACGAGCCCGAGCGGCTCATCCAGCGGGTGAACGCGACGACCTTCCGCGTCTCCGGCAAGCTGCCGATCGACGAGCTCAACGCCGTGACCGGGCTCAACATCTCGAGCGAGTCGTACGACACGGTCGGCGGCTGGGTCCTGGATCTCTTCGGGCGCGTGCCCCGGCGCGCCGAGCGGAAGCAGACGCCCGAGCTGGTCGTGACCGTCGAGAAGGTCGAGCGCACCCGCATCGTGGAGGTGCTCGTCGCCCTCCAGAAGCCCGCGTCGGGTGAGGTGGCCGCGTGACGCCCATGCTCTGGCTCGCCGCGCTCTGCCTGCTCGGGACGATGTTCTTCTCCGCCGCCGAGATGGCCTTTATCGCTGCGAACCGGCACCGGCTCCGCCACCTCGCCGCGGAGGGGAGCCGGACCGCGGCGCTCTACCTCGAGGCCTTCCGCCAGCCGGAGCGCGTGCTCTCCACCGCGATGATCGGCGTGACGGTCGCGCACATCGTCGCCGCTTCGGCCGCCACGTGGAGCCTCCTGCCCGTCCTCGGGGGGCTCGCGCCGCTGGTCGTGACGGTCTCGCTCACGCCCGTGATGCTGGTCTTCGGCGAGATCATCCCGAAGGCGGTCGCGCGGGAGTGGGCGACGACCCTGATCCTCCGCCTCTACTGGCCGCTCACCTGGGCGGCCGCTGCGCTCCTGCCCTTCGTCGCCTTCGCCAACCTGGCCGTCCGCTCCGTGCTGCGCGTCTTCGGCGCGCGCGAGCCGGACGTGCGCGCGTTCGTCTCGCGCGAGGAGCTGAAGGCGCTGCTCCAGATGGAGCCGGGCGAGGCCGCCGTGACGACCCAGGAGGCGGAGCTGATCGACAACATCTTCGACCTCGGCGACACGACGGTCCGCGAGGTCATGGTGCCGCTCGTCGAGGTCGCGATGCTCCCCGAGACCGCCTCGCCGTGGGAGGCGATCACGCTCATCCGCGAGCGCGGCTTCTCGCGCATCCCGATCTACCGGCAGCGGGAGACCAGCGTCGTGGGCATCGTCGCGGCGATGGATCTCCTCAGCCGGGGCGCGCAGGTGACGACGCTGGCGGAGCTCGGGCGCCCGCCGTATTATGTGCCGGAGACGAAGCGGATCGACGACCTCCTACGCGAGATGCAGCGCGCGCGGACCCACATGGCGGTGGTCGTGGACGAGTACGGCGGGTCCACCGGCGTCGTGACCCTCGAGGACATCCTCGAGCAGATCGTCGGCGAGATCCGGAACGAGCACGACCGGACCCCCGCCGCGGTGGAGCGGCTGCCCGACGGGAGCTACCTCGTGGCCGCGCGCGCGAACGTGGACGAGCTGAACGAGGCGCTCGACTGGTCCCTGCCGAAGCAGGACTACGAGACGGTCGCCGGGCTCGTGCTGGCGACGCTCCACCGGATCCCGCGCGTCGGCGAGGAGTTCCAGATCCCTGGCTACACGATCACGGTGCTCGAGGCCGACGCACGGCACGTCACCGCGGTGAAGATCGTCCCGATCCCGACGACCAAAGGAGGTTCCTGAGCATGGCTGGCACCATGGTGGAGTTCCCGTCCAACGGCGGGAAGACGTCCGGTTACCTGGCGACGCCCGCGTCCGGCAAGGGCGCCGGCATCATCGTCATCCAGGAGTGGTGGGGCCTCGTCGGCCACATCAAGAAGGTGTGCGATCGGTTCGCGGCCGAGGGCTTCACGGCGCTCGCGCCCGACATGTACCACGGCAAGACCGCGAGCGAGCCCGACGGCGCGGGCAAGCTCTTCATGGCGCTCAACATCGCGCAGGCCGAGAAGGATCTGCGCGGCGCCGCGACCTACCTGCTGGGCCGCTCGTCCACGAAGAAGCTCGGCGCCGTCGGCTTCTGCATGGGCGGCCAGCTCGCCCTGTTCGCGGCGACCCTGAACCCTTCGGTCGGCGCCTGCGTCAATTTCTACGGCATCCATCCGAACGTCAAGCCGGACTACGGGAAGCTCTCCGGCCCGGTGCTCGGGCTCTTCGCCGAGAAGGATGGCTTCGTGACCCCGCAGGTGGCCAAGGACACGGACGCGGCGATCAAGAAGGCCGGCAAGCAGTCGGAGATCCACATCTATCCGGGCGCGGACCACGGCTTCTTCAACGACGAGCGGCCCGACGTCTACGACAAGACGGCCGCCGCCGACGCCTGGCACCGCACCCTGGCCTGCTTCCGCCAGCACCTGAAGTAGCAGGGACCCCGGGAGCGCTCGTCGTCTCCCGGCCGTGCGCCGCTCAAGGCAGCGCCGCGAGCAGGAACTTCTGGTCGGCCCGGAGCACGCGCGCCTCGTCGACGAGAAAGGCCCGGGCGCGGGCGAGCCTGGCTCGATTCTCGGCGTCCGGCCTCGAGTCGTCCACCAGGACCGAGCGGGCGGGATCGAAGAGGACGTCGTGGCGGACCAGCAGGTGGGTGATACCCGCGGCCCGCGCCCGGGCCCGGAGCTCGGCCGCGCTCCCGGCCTCGGCCACCCATCGGCGGAGCGTGTAGTCCTCGAACAGGTAGTCGCCCACGTAGGGCCGCTCCAGGTGATACGTGTCCCGTCGCACGTCGATGAGCCAGACCGTGGCATCGGTCGGCAGCGTCTCGTTGATGAGCCGGTAGTATGGATAGTAGTCAAGCCGGCGGGTGAGGTACGCGTCGCGCGGCTCGGTCCCCAGCGCCACGCGGAGCGGGTCGTCGCCGACGAACCAGGCCAGGATCACCAGCTGGCCTCCCAGCGTGGCCATCAGCAGGGCGCGGGACAGCACCCGCGCGTTGTCGGCCAGGGCTGCGGCGGCGCCGGCGACGACGAGGGCCCAGAGCGCCGTCGCGGGGAGCAAATAGCGGAGCACCTGGGCCGAGAGAGCCCACCAGGCGAAGAGCCACGCCCCTCCGGCCGCCGCGATGCCGAGCTCGGCGTCGAGCTGACGACGCCAGAGCGCGAGCGCGACCAGCGGCGTGCCGGCGAGGAACGCGGGACCGCAGACGCTCTCCCATTCCAGCGGCACGTCCCGCCGCCCCATCAGCGCGAGCCGCACCGGCAGCAGCAGGTAATCGAGCGGGCCCTTGGGGTCGCCGCCGTACTGGGCGTTGAAGGCCTGGAACAGGACGGCGCGCGTCTCGTCCCAGCCGAGTGCCTCGCCCGGCCACAACCCAGGGAAGAACGGGAAGAGCGGGCTGCCGGTGAGGAGCCACGTGCGGAGATACCACGGGCTTCCGATCAGGACTCCTAGGGCGAGCGCGGCGACGCCGGCGGTGGCGAGTCGCGCCCCGTCCCGCTGTCCGTGGGCTCGGCGCGCGCGGAGTAGCACCAGAAGCGCCAGGAGCACCAGCGCCGCGGCGGCCAGCGGCTTCACCGAGAGCGCGAAGCCGAGCGCCAGGGCGAGCTCGGCCAGCGCGGCGCGGCCTCCCCCGGTCGACCAGCGGGCGGCGGCGCGGAACGCGAGCACCACGTAGAGGGCCAGCGCCAGATCGACGTAGCTGGCGCCGGCAACCTCCCACGCGACCGGGGCGGAGGCCACCAGCGCAGCAGCGGTGAGGGCCGGGCCCCGGCCGAGGCCGCGCTCGCGCGCCCACCCATGTACGACGGCCAGGAGCAGTGGGAAGTACGCGAACATCGCCGCGCCGAAGGCGGCCTCTCCGGCCCGAGGACTCAGAAGCCGGCCGAGGAGCATCCCCCAGACCCCGCTCATCTCGGCGCCGAGCGCGCGCAGACCCGGGATGTTGTAGGGCACATCCACGAGCGCGCCGACCGCCAGCCAGGCTTTGGGGAGTGCGATGTGGTACTGCAGCGTGTCCTTCGCCGTGGGCGGGGCCAGCGCCGCGACGGCGGCGAGCGTGACCGGTAGCACGACGGAGGCGAACGCGAGCCGCGTGAAGAGGTCATCAGGCCGGTCCGCCAGGCGAAGGCTGACCCGCGCGCGCCCGAACGCCAGGCCGGCCAGCCCCAGACCAATCGAGAGCGTGACGACGGCCACGTCCGGCCGGTAGAGGCCGACCAAGCCGAGGGCGAGCCCGAGGTGCGACCAGAGGCCGGCGCCGAGCGCGCAGCGCCTGGCGACCCCGAGCGACGCCGGGGGGCCGTCCCCGGCGCCCCGCGCGAGGACCCGCAGGAGGAGGTCGCCGGTGCCGTACCAGGCGACGAGGAGGAGGAGCGCCGCGCCCGCGCCGGCCGCGCTCTCGCGGACGCCCTGGGCCTCCGGCAGGCCGCCGCGAGCGAGTCGGGCCAGAAGCGCCAGGGCCTCCTCGGGGAGGCGGCCTAGCTCGATGCGCTGGGACCAGACGAACGCGAGGAGGAGTGCGAGAACGCCGGCAGCAGCCGACAGGGAGCGGGCGGCCGGGGGACGCGTGAGGAGCCTACCCCGACGCGGCGGCGGCTTTTTCTTTCTTCTTTCGCTTGCCCGTCGCGCCGGCCTCGCCGCGGGGCGCCTTCTCCTTCTTCTCGGCCGTCTTGTCCTTGTCCTTCGGCGCCTCGGCGCGGTCGACGAGCTCCAGGAGGACCATGGGCGCATTGTCGCCGGCGCGGTACCCCGCCCTGATGATCCGCGTGTAGCCGCCGTTCCGGTCGCCGAAGCGCGGCGCGATCGTGCGAAACAGCTCGCCCACGACGCCCGTGTCGGGGACCATCGCCAGGACCTGACGCCGCGCGTGGAGATTGTCGCGCTTGGCGAGCGTGATCATGTGCTCGGCGAGCCCCCGCACGGCCTTGGCCTTCGCCTCGGTCGTCTCGATCCGCTCGTGACGGAACAGCGCCACCAGCAGGTTCCGGAAGAGCGCCCAGCGGTGCTGGGTGATCCGGCCGAGCTTGAAGCCGGCGTTCCGGTGTCTCATCGACCCACTCCCGTACCGCGCCCCAGCGCGCCGAGGACGTTCGGGTCGATCCGCATGCCCAGCGATAGCCCGAGGGCGGCCAGCGCGGTCTTGATCTCGTCGATGGACTTCTCGCCCAGGTTCTTCACGTGCTCGAGGTCGCCCTCGCCCTTCTGGACGAGGTCCACCACGAGGTTGATGTCGGCGTTCTTCAGCGCGTTGATGGCCCGGGCCGGCAGCGCCAGCTCCTCGAGCGTCTTGGCGAGCGCGTCGCGCAGGAAGGCCTCGCCCGAGGCGGCCGCCGCCTCTTCATCCTCCTCGGTCGCGCCGGCCGCGAGCGGGCTCCAGTGCTGCTTGAGGTAGGTCGAGGCCCGCGTGAGCGCGTCGTCCGGGCTCACCGAGCCGTTGGTCCACACCTCGAGGATCAGCTTCTCGTAGTCGGTGATTTTCCCGAGCCGCGACATCTCGATGTTGTACGAGACGCGCGTGATCGGCGAGTAGGCCGCGTCGAGCGGGATCGCCCCCGCCGGGACCGGGCTCGCCTTCTTGCCCGCGGCCTCGTAGCCGCGTCCGATCCCGACGCCGAGCTCGATCGCCACCTTCGCGGCGGACTCGAGCGTGAAGAGGTGGAGCTCCGGGTTCACGATCTCGACCTCGGTCTCCGGCACGTCGGCGCCCGTGACGCTCCTGGGGCCGGTGACCTCGAACCGCAGCGTCTTGGGCTCACCGGACGGCACCTGGACGGCGAGTTTCTTGAGGTTCAGGAGCACGTCCACCGTGCTCTCCTTCACCCCCGGGATCGGCGCGTCCGCGCTCCGGACGCCCTCGATCCTGACCCACGAGAACGCGGCGCCCGGCACGACGGCGAGCAGCGTCCGCCGGAGCGAGTTCCCGACCGTGAGGGCGTAGCCCTTCTCGAAGGGCTCGGCGACGAGGCGGCCGTACCGGTCGCTCAGGATCTCCCACTCGACCTTCTTCGGCTTCTGGAACGGAATCCGTGGCATGGTCTGGCGGCTGCCCTCCTCCCCTACTTGCTGTAGAGCTCGACGATGAGCTGCTCGGCGACCGGGATCTGGATGTCGTCGCGGAGCGGCAGGCTCCGCACGACGCCCTTCTTCTCGTTCGGGTCGACCTCCAGCCACTGCGGCACCTGGCCGCGTCCCGCGTTCACGTTGTCGTCGAGGCGCGCCTGGAGCTTCGAGGTCGGGCGCAGCTGGACGACGTCACCGACCTTGACGAGGAACGACGGCACGGAGACCTTCCGCCCATTCACCTGGAAGTGGCCGTGCGCGACCATCTGCCGGCCCTCCCGGCGCGAGGCCGCGAAGCCCAGGCGGTGGACCACGTTGTCGAGACGCAGCTCGAGCAGCCGCAGGAGATTCTCGCCCGTCACGCCCTTCTCGGCCTCCGCCCACTGGAAGTACTTCCGAAACTGGCTCTCCAGCACGCCGTAGATGCGCTTGGCCTTCTGCTTCTCGCGGAGCTGGACGCCGAAGGCGGTCAGCTTGCCGCGGTTGAGCCCGTGCTGGCCCGGGGGATAGTTCCGGCGCTCGATCGCACACTTGTCCGTGAAGCAGCGCGCGCCCTTCAGGAACAGCTTCAGACCCTCACGCCGGCAGAGGCGGCACTTCGCGTCGCGATACCGCGCCATCGTCGCCTCCTACACCCGCCGCCGCTTCGGCGGCCGGCAGCCGTCGTGCGGGATCGGCGTCACGTCGCGGATCGCGGTGATCTCGAGTCCCACGGCCTGCAGCGAGCGGATAGCGGCCTCACGGCCCGCGCCGGGCCCCCGCACGAAGACCTCGATCTGCTTGAGCCCGTATTCCATCGCCTTGCGGGCGGCGATCTCCGCCGCCGTCTGGGCGGCGAACGGGGTGCTCTTGCGGGACCCCTTGAACCCGGCGCTCCCGGCGCTCGACCACGACACGACGTTGCCCATCCGGTCGGTGAGCGTGACGATCGTGTTGTTGAACGTGGCCTGGATGTGCGCGATACCCGTGCGCACCTCGCGCCGCTCGCGCTTCTTGCCGCCCTTCTTCCGTGGTGTCGGTTTCGTCTCGTCGGCCATGCCTTACGCTCCTGCCTTCTTGGGCGCCGGCGCCGCCGCGGCGGGCGCCGCCGCCGGCGCCGCTGCCGCCGCCGCCGCCGGCTTCTTCTTGATCATCACGCCCCGGGTCTTGCCCTTCCGGGTCCGTGCGTTCGTGTGCGTGCGCTGCCCGCGCACCGGCAGCCCGCGCCGGTGACGGATGCCGCGATACGCCCCGATGTCCATGAGCCGCTTCACGTTCATCGACACCTCGCGCCGCAGGTCGCCCTCGACCTTCAACTCGCGCTCGATGATGTCGCGCACACGCCCCGTCTCGTCTTCCGTCCACGCCTTGACCCGCTTGTTCGGATCGACGTGCGCCTTCGCAAAGATGTGCTTCGCCGTCGGCCGCCCGATGCCGTAGATGTACGTGATCGCGACTTCGCCCCGCTTGTCCCGGGGTAGGTCCACTCCGGCCACTCTCGCCATGTCTGCTCTCCGTCTCCTGTTCCCGGAAGGGCGCCGAGGCCCCGTCCGGGGCTACCCCTGTCGGGCCTTGTGCCGCGGGTTCTTGCAGATGATGCGCGTCACGCCCTGCCGCTTGACGATCTTGCAGTGCTCGCAGCGCGTCTTCACCGATGGTCTGACTTTCATCGTCTTCGCCCTCCTACTTGAACCGGTACGTGATGCGCCCGCGCGTGAGGTCGTAGGGCGAGAGCTCGACCTTCACGCGGTCGCCCGGGAGGATCCGGATGAAGTTCATTCGCATCTTCCCGCTCACGTGCGCGAGCACCTTGTGGCCGTTCTCCAGCTCCACGCGGAACATCGCGTTCGGGAGCGGCTCCACCACCGTGCCCTCGACCTCGATCGCGTCTTCTTTCGTCATTTGCGCGTCAGCACCTCCGGCTCGCCCTCGGTCACCGCGACGGTGTGCTCGAAGTGCGCCGCCAAGCTCCCGTCCTTGGTGACGGCCGTCCAGCCGTCGTCGAGGATCTTGACCTCCCAGCTCCCCATCGTGATCATCGGCTCGATCGCGAGCACCATCCCGGGCCGGAGCTGCGGGCCGCGCCCGGGGTCGCCGAAGTTCGGGACCTGCGGCTCCTCGTGCAGGGCGCGCCCGATCCCGTGCCCCACGAAGGCGCGGACCACGGACAGGTCGTGCGCCTCGACGTGCGCCTGCACGGCGTGGGAGACGTCGGAGAGCCGCCGTCCGGGCCAGCACTCCTTGATCGCCAGGTCGAGGCTCTCACGCGTCACGTCGAGCAGCTTCTGGACGGCCGCCGGCACCGGGCCGACGGCGAGCGTGAACGCGCAATCCGCGTAGTATCCGTCCACGACGCAGCCGAGGTCCAGGCCGACGATGTCGCCGTCCCTGATCTTCCGCCGCGCCGACGGGATCCCGTGAACGATCTCCTCGTTGATCGACACGCAGACCGTCGCCGGGAAGCCGCGGTAGCCCTTGAAGGCCGACCGTGCGCCGCGCGCGGTGATGAACGCCTCGACGTCCGCGTCGATCTCGAGCGTGGACATGCCGGCCTTCACGGTCACGCGCAGCCGATCCATCACGTCGGCCAGGATGTGCCCGGCCTGCCGCATGAGCCCGACCTCGCGCGGCGACTTGAGCACGATCATCGCGCCGTCCCCGCCGCCCGGCGGATCGCCTGCCGGATCGAGTCGATCGGGCCCTCGCCCGCGACGGTCGTGAGGAGGTTCCGCTGGCGATAGTAGTCGAGCAGCGGTGCCGTCTGTCGCGCAAAGACCTCCAGGCGGCGCCGCACGGTCTCGGCGCGATCGTCCTCGCGCTGGTAGAGCTCGCCGCCGCACCGGTCGCACACGCCGGGCTTCTGCGGGGGCGCGGAGACCAGGTGGTACGTCGTCTGGCACTGGCGGCAGACGCGCCGGCCCGTGAGCCGACGCAGGAGCTCCTCCTCGGACACGTCGAAGAAGATCACCGCGTCGAGGGCCTGGCCCGCGTCCTTCAGGAGGCGGGCGAGCGCCTCGGCCTGGGCGATCGTGCGCGGGAAGCCGTCCACGATGAACCCCTTCGCGGCGTCGGGCTTCGCGAGCCGCTCGCGCATGAGGCCGATGATGACCTCGTCGGGCACGAGCGCGCCCTGGTCCATAAAGCGCTTGGCCTCGAGGCCGAGCGCGGTCCGGGCCGCGAGCGCCTCGCGCAGCATGTCGCCCGTCGCGAGGTGAGGCACGCCCCACTCGCGGCTGAGGTCGCGGGCCTGCGTGCCCTTGCCGGCGCCCGGGGGTCCGAGAAACGCGAGCCGCATGCTCAACTGCGCGCGAACGCCCCGCTCGAGCGCGACTTCGACCGTTTGAGGAAACCCTCGTAGTTGCGCATGAGGAGGTGCGACTCCATCTGCCGGACGGTGTCGAGGGCCACGCCGACGACGATCAGCAGGCTCGTGCCGCCGAAGTAGAAGGGCACGTTGAACCAGCGGATGAGGTAGTCGGGAAGCACCGAGATGAGCGCGAGGAAGAGCGCCCCCGGCAGCGTGATGCGGGTGAGCGTGCGGTCGATGTACTCGGCCGTCTTCTTGCCCGGGCGGACGCCCGGGATGAAGCCGCCGTACTTCTTCATGTTGTCGGCGAGGTCGATCGGGTTGAAGACGATCGCGGTGTAGAAGTACGCGAAGAAGACGATCAGGCCCATGTAGAGGAGCGTGTACGTGAACCGCCCCGGCGAGAGCGCGTCCGCGATCGCCTGCATCCACGGATGCGGGACGAAGCGCGTGAGCGTCGCCGGGAACAGGATGAGCGACGAGGCGAAGATGACCGGGATGACGCCCGCGGTGTTGATCCGGAGGGGGATGTGCGTGGACTGCCCGCCGTAGACCCGGCGGCCCACCACCCGCTTGGCGTACTGGACCGGGATCTTGCGCTGCCCCTCCTGCATGAGCACCACGGCCGCGGTCACCGCGACCATCGCCGCCAGGATGATGACGAAGACGAAGAGCTTGAGCTCGCCCGTCGTCATGAGCGTGTAGGAGGCGGTGACGGCCGACGGCAGGCGGACGACGATGCCCGCGAAGATCAGGAGCGAGATGCCGTTGCCGATGCCCTTCTCCGAGATCTGCTCGCCCATCCACATGATCAACGCCGTGCCGGCGGTGAGCGTCACCATCGTGAGCAGCCGGAAGCCCCAGCCGGGCGTCGGGACGATCGAGACCCCCGTCGGGCTCCGCATGCTCTCGAGCCCGTAGGCGATGCCGAGGCCCTGCACGGCCGAGAGGACGACCGTGCTGTAGCGCGTGTACTGCGTGATCTTCTTCCGCCCCGCCTCGCCTTCCTTGGCGAGCCGCTCGAGCGCCGGAATGACGACCGTGAGGAGCTGGAGGATGATCGACGCCGAGATGTACGGCATGATGCCGAGCGCGAAGATGGAGAGCCTTCGGAGGTTGCCCCCCGAGAACAGATCGACCATGCCGAGCAGCGTGCCCTGGACCTGGTCGAAGAACTGCGCGAGTGCTGAGCCGTCGATGCCGGGCGTCGGCACGTGGGCGCCGATGCGGTAGGCGATCAGCATGCCCGCGCTGAACAGCACGCGGCGCTTCAGCTCCGGGATCTTGAAGACGTTCTGGAAGCTCTGCAGGCCTTCGATCACGAAGCCGACACCCGCGCACCGAGGACTTCCACCGTCCCGCCCTTCGCGGCGATCTTCGCGCGCGCGGACTCGCTCACGGCGTGCGCCTTCACCGTGAGCGCGTGGGCGACGTCGCCCTCGCCGAGGATCTTGACCCGCGCGCGGTCGCTCCGACGGATCAAACCCGCCGTGACGAGGGCGTCCGGATCCACCACCGCGTTCGCGGCGAACCGGCCGAGGGCCTCGAGGTTCACGATCGCGTACTCGGTCCTGCCCCCGTGGGGCACGAACCCGCGCTTCGGCAGCCGGCGGTAGAGCGGCATCTGGCCGCCCTCGAAGCCGCCGCCCTTGACGCCGCCCGAGCGGGCGTGCTGGCCCTTGTGGCCCTTGCCGGAGGTCTTGCCGTGGCCAGAGCCCGGGCCCCGCCCGATCTTCTTGCGCCGCTTCTTGGCGCCCGGCGCGGGCCGGAGGTCGTCAAGCTTCATGCGTCACCTGGAGCACGTGGGGGACCTTCGCGATCATACCCCGGACCGTCGGATTGTCCTCGTGGGTCACCTGCTGCCGCACGCGGCGGAGTCCGAGCGCCTTGACCGTCGCCTCCTGCTTGGGCGAGAGGCCGATGATGGAGCGCGAGAGGGTGATCCTAAGCCTCTTGCTTGCCACCGGCCGCCTCCTCCACCACCGGCGCACCATCGCCGCGCCGCCGTGCCGCGTGCAGGTCTTGCAGGCGCTTGATCTGGCGGAGCGCGTCGAGCGTCGCCTTGAGGACGTTGTGCGGGTTGTTCGAGCCGAGCGTCTTGGTGAGGATGTCCTGCACCCCCGCGGCCTCGAGGATCGGCCGGACCGCGCCGCCCGCGATGACGCCCGTGCCCGGGACGGCGGGCTTCAGGAACACGCGGCCCGCGCCGAAGTGGCCGGTGATCTCGCATGGGATCGTCGTGTCTCTGAGCGGGACGAAGATGAGGTCCTTCTTCGCGTGCTCGACCGCCTTGCGGATTGCCTCCGGGACCTCGTGGGCCTTGCCCAGACCCATGCCCACGTGACCGCGGCCGTCGCCCACGACGACGAGCGCCGTGAACGAGAACCGGCGACCGCCCTTCACGACCTTCGCCACGCGGTTGATGGACACCACGCGGTCGTTCAGCTCGAGCACGCTCGGATCGATCTTCGCTTCTGCCACTCAGGTCTCCTTGCGAATTAGAACGCGAGGCCGCCGGCGCGCGCCGCATCGGCCAGGGCCTTCACCCGCCCGTGGTATTTGAACCCGCCGCGATCGAACACCACCCGCTCGATGCCGTGCGCCTTGGCCTTCTGCGCGAGCAGCTCACCGACCGCCTTCGCCGCGACCACGTTGCCGCCCGTGGTGTGGAGCGCGCGGAATTCCTTGCTGCGGCTGTCCACCGCGAGCACCGTCCGCCCCGCGTCGTCGTCGATGAGCTGCGCGTAGATGTGCTGGAGGCTCCGGTACACCGCCAGCCGCGGCCGCGCGGCCGAGCCGCGCACGTACCGCCGGAGGCGCCGGTGCCGGATGTCGCGCGCGGCCCGCCGCTCCTTCGTGATCATTTCGCGCCCGCCCCCGCCTTCTTGCCGACCTTGCGCCGGATGACCTCGTCCGCGTACTTGATGCCCTTGCCCTTGTAGGGGTCGGGCTTGCGCAGCATCCGCAGGCGCGCCGCCGTCTCGCCGAGGACCGCCTTGTCCGGCCCGCGCAGCGTGATCGCCGTCTGCTTGTCGATCTCCGCTGTGACGCCCTCGGGCAGCGGGAAGACGATGGGGTGGGAGTAGCCCAGCGCGAGCTGGATGGCCCGCCCCTGCAGCTGCGCGCGATAGCCGATCCCGACGATCTCGAGCTTCTTCTCGAAGCCGTTCTTGACACCGCTGACCATGTTGGCGACGAGCGCCCGCGCGAGGCCGTGGAGCGCGCGCACCTTGCGGTCGTCTCCCGCCCGGGAGATGACGAGCACGTTGTTCTCCACCTTCGCGCTGAGCCCCGAGGGGACCGGCTGGGCGAGCTTGCCCTTGGGACCCTCGGCGCGGACGGTCGCGCCGTCCACCTGGACCTTCACGCCCTGCGGGATGGGGATGGGTTTCCGGCCGATCCGTGACATGGGCGACCTCTCACCACACGTAGGCGAGGACTTCTCCGCCCATTCGCTGCTTGCGCGCGTCGCGGTCCGTCAGGACGCCCCTCGACGTAGACAGCAGGGCGACGCCCATACCGCCGAGGATCGACGGGATCCGCTCGTGCGTGACGTAGACGCGCCGCCCCGGGGTCGACACGCGCACGAGCCCCGAGATCATCCTCTCGTTGGCCACGCCGTACTTGAGATAGACGCGCAGCATGCCCTGCTTCCGGTCCTCGAGCAGCCGGAAGTTCTTGATGAAGCCCTCCTCCTTGAGGAGCTCCGCGATGCGCACCTTGAGCCGCGAGGCCGGGATGTCCACCTTCTCGTGCTCCGCCCGGCTCGCGTTGCGGATGCGGGTCAGCATGTCGGCGATGGGATCGCTGCGCATGGCTTACCAGCTCGCCTTTATAATGCCCGGCACCTCGCCCTTGAGCGCGAGCTCGCGGAAGCACAGCCGGCACATCTCGAACTTCCGGAGATACGCGCGCGGGCGCCCGCACAGCTTGCACCGGTGGTACGCGCGCGTCGAGAACTTCGGCGTGCGCTGCGACTTCATGATGAGGGCGGTCTTCGCCATACGCCTGCTACTCCCTGAACGGCATGCCGAGGTGCGTCAGGAGCGCCTTCGCGTCCTCGTCCGTCCGCGCCGTCGTGACGATGATGATGTCCATCCCGCGAACCTTGTCGATCTTGTCGTACACGATCTCCGGGAAGATCAGCTGCTCCCGGAGCCCGAGCGCGTAGTTGCCCCGGCCGTCGAACCCCTTCGGGGGCACGCCCTTGAAGTCGCGGACGCGCGGCAGCGCGACGTTGACGAGCCGGTCGAGGAACTCGTACATCCGCGCCCCCCGCAGCGTCACCTTCGCGCCGATCGGCACGCCCTCGCGCAGCTTGAAGTTCGCGATCGACTTCTTCGCGCGCGTGACGACGGGCTTCTGGCCCGTGATCGCCTGGAGCTCGGCCGTGGCGAAGTCGAGCACCTTCGCGTTCTCGCGTCCCTCGCCCACGCCCATATTGATGACGATCTTCTCCACGCGTGGCACCTGCCACGGGTTCGTGTAGCCGCGCGCCTTCATCAGCGCCGGAAGGAGCGTCTTGTGGAACGTCTCCTTGAGCCGCGCGGGCACCGTGCCGGTGCCCTTCGGGCGCCCCTTCGCGATCGAGGGGGCCTGGGCCGCGCCCTCGCCCTTCTTTCGCTGGGCCTTGTCCCCGGACGGCTTGGCCGCCGCCTGCGGCTTCGCCGCCGGCTTCGGTGCGTCCTTGGTTGCGTCCTTGGCCATGTCCCTAACCCTTGTCGATCGGCTCGCCGCACCGTCGGCACACGCGGAGCTTGCGGCCGTCGGCGAGCGTCTTGACGCCCGTGCGCACGGGCTTGTCGCACCGGCCGCACACGAGCAGCACGTTCGAGAGCGCGAGCGCGCCCTCGCGTTCGATGATGCCGCCCTGCCGCAGCTTTTGCGTGGGCCGCTGGTGCTTCTTCACCATGTTCACCTTCTCGACGAGCACCCGCCCGTCGGTGAGCAACACGCGCAGCACCTTGCCACGCTTGCCCCGCTCCTTGCCGGCGATCACGGCGACCGTGTCGCCCCGTCGCACGTGGGCGTCGGCCATCAGAGCACCTCCGGCGCCAGCGAGATGATCTTCGTGAACTGGCGCTCGCGCAGCTCCCGCGCGACGGGGCCGAAGATGCGCGTGCCGACCGGATTCTCGTCCGGCTTGATCAACACGACGGCGTTCCGGTCGAAGCGAATGTACGAGCCGTCCTTGCGTCGCACCTCCTTCACGGTGCGCACGACCACCGCGCGGGCGACCTCGCCCTTCTTCACCGTGCCGTCCGGCGCGGCTTCCTTCACCGCGACGATCACCGTGTCCCCGAGCGAGGCGTAGCGCTTGTTGGCCCCGCCCATCACGCGGATGCACTGCACCCGCTTGGCCCCCGAGTTGTCCGCTACATCGAGCATCGAGCGCGGCTGGATCATCGGCTAGGACACGCGGCTCAGGATCTTTCGGATCCGCCAGCGCTTCTCCTTCGACAGCGGCCGGGTTTCCTCGATCAGCACCCGATCGCCGACGCGGCTCTCGTTGGCCTCGTCGTGCGCCTTCAGCTTCTTCGACATCCGGACGACGCGCTCGTACTTCGGGTGACGGAACACGCGCTCGATCCTCACCACGCGCGTCTTCTGCATGGTGTCGCTCACCACCACGCCCTCGCGGCTCTTCCGCTCGCCCACGCGGCTATCCCTTCCTCTCACGCAGCACCGTGAACGCCCGCGCGAGGTCCCGGCGGGCCTGGCTCAGGCGCGACGGGTTCTTGGCCATCCCCATCGACAGCTGGAAACGCAGGTTGAAGACCTCCTCGCTGAGCTCGCGCGCCTTCTGCTTGAGCTCCTCGTCCGAGAGATCGCGCCACTTCGCAGCCTTCATGCTCCGTCCCCGGCTCGCACTAGAGGGCCCGCGTGCGCATCACGAACCTCGTCGCGATGCCCATCTTCTGCGCGGCCGTGCGGAACGCCTCGCGCGCGATGTCCTCGGGCACGCCCTGCATCTCGTAGATGATGCGTCCCGGCTTCACCACGGCCACCCACTCTTCGGGGTTCCCCTTGCCCTTGCCCATCCGGGTCTCGGCAGGCTTCTTCGTCACCGGCTTGTCGGGAAAGATCCGGATCCAGATCTTGCCGCCGCGCTTGAGGCTCCGCGACAGCGCGACGCGCGCGGCCTCGATCTGGCGGTTCGTGACCCACCCGGGCTCGAGCGCCTTCAGGCCGTACTCGCCGAACGCGAGCGCCGCGCCACGCTGCGCGGTGCCCTTCATCCGCCCGCGCTGGGCCTTCCGGTACTTGACGCGCTTGGGCATCAGCATGGCCGGTCCGCCTCACGCCTCCGCCGGCGCGGCGCGGAGCACCTCGCCCTTGAAGATCCACACCTTCACCCCGATCGTGCCGTAGGTCGTGTGCGCGGTCGCGAGCCCGTAGTCGATGTCGGCCCGGATCGTGTGGAGCGGCACGCGCCCGTCGCGGTACCACTCCCGGCGCGCGATCTCGCCGCCGCCCAGCCGGCCGGCGCACGCGATCCGGATGCCGTCGGCCCCGAGCCGCAACGCGGACGTCACGGCCTTTTTCATCGCGCGCCGGAACGCGACGCGCTTCTGGAGCTGGAGCGCCACGTTCTCTGCCACGAGCTGGGCGTCGAGCTCCGGGTGGATGACCTCCTCGATGTTGAGGTAGA
>QHSZ01000018.1 GCA_003220595.1 Candidatus Rokuibacteriota bacterium
GATCCTCGTGGTGGCGGGGCAGGTCGGTGTCGGCCGCGAGGGCCGGGTGGACCCCGACGTGGACGCCCAGACCCGGCAGGCGCTCGAGAACGTCCGCGCGGTGCTCGAGGCGGGCGGCTGCCGCTGGCGCGACGTCGTGCGCCTGCAGACGTTCCTCACGAGCGCGGAGGACATTCCCGGGTTCATGAAGGCGCGACAGGAGGTCTTTCCCGGTTACTTCCCGGACGGCGCCTACCCGCCCAACACGCTCCTCGTGGTGAGCCGGCTCGTGCGCCCGGAGCTCCGGGTCGAGATCGAGGCGATGGCCGTGCGCCCGCGCCCCGTCGCGCGGCGCCAGCCGGCGCCCAGGCGAAAATCGCGGCGCTAGTCAGGCCCGGAGGAGCTGCCGATGAACGCGTCGGAGGTTCTGCCCACCCAGTTCAACGTGGCCGAGCACTTCGTGGACCGGAACGTCGCCGAGGGGCGCGGGGCGTCCACCGCCTTCCTCTACGCGGACCGGACGCTGACCTACGCGGACGTCCAGGACCTCGTCAACCGGGCCGGCAACGCCCTCCTCGAGCTCGGCGTCGGGCTGGAGGACCGCGTCCTGATGATCTGCCTGGACGCGCCGGAGTTCGTCGGGACCTTCTGGGGCGCGATCAAGATCGGCGCGGTCCCGATCCCGGTCAACACGCTCATGCGGAGCGCGGACTACCTCTACTTCCTGAACGACAGCCGCGCCAAGGTCGCCGTGGTCTCGGGCCCGCTCCTCGCCGAGGCGGCGCCCGCGCTCGCCGAGGCTCGCTACCTCGAGCACGTCCTGATCGCGGGTGGGCCCGCCGGCCGCTTCATGTCCTGGGAGGACCGCCTCTTCCGGGCCTCCGCGCAGCTGGCGGCGGCGCCCACGTCGCGGGACGAGCCGGCGTTCTGGCTCTACTCGTCGGGATCGACCGGCTCGCCGAAGGGCGTGGTGCACCTGCACCACGACATGTACGTCTGCGCCGAGACCTACGCGAAGCAGGTGCTCGGTCTCCGCGCGACCGACCGAGTGCTCTCGGCCGCGAAGCTCTTCTTCGCGTACGGGCTCGGCAACGCCGGCTACTTCCCGATGGCCGTCGGGGCCCAGAGCGTGCTCTACCCGCTGAGGCCGCAGCCCGAGTCGATGTTCGAGCAGATCGCGCGCTACCGGCCGACGCTCTTCTTCGGCGTCCCGACCCTCTACGCGGCGATGCTCGCCGTCAAGGAGGCCGAGCGTCGCTTCGACACCTCCTCGCTCCGCCTCTGCGTCTCGGCGGGCGAGGCGCTGCCCGACGAGCTCTACGCGCGCTGGCGCGAGCGCTTCGGCGTCGAGCTCATCGACGGCATCGGCACGACGGAGATCCTCCACATCTTCCTCTCGAACCGCCCCGGTGCGGCGCGGCCGGGCTCGTCGGGCCTGCCCGTGCCCGGCTACGAGGCGATCGTCGTGGACGACGAGGGGCGGCCGGTGCCCCCCGGCGAGATCGGGAACCTGCGCGTCAAGGGCGACTCGATCATGGCCTACTACTGGAACAAGCACGAGAAGACGAAGGAGACGCTCTTCGGTCCCTGGATCCAGACCGGCGACAAGTACTTCCAGGACAAGGACGGCTACTTCTGGTTCTGCGGTCGCGCCGACGACATGCTGAAGGTCGGGGGCATCTGGGTCTCGCCGGTCGAGGTGGAGGCCACGCTCGTGCGCCACGCCGCGGTGCTCGAAGCGGCGGTGGTCGGCAAGGAGGACACCGACCGGCTCGTCAAGCCCAAGGCCTTCGTCGTCCTCAAGGAGCCGTGGAAGGCCGGGGACGCGCTGGCCGGCGAGCTCAAGGCGTTCGTGAAGGACAAGATCGCGCCCTACAAGTACCCGCGCTGGATCGAGTTCGTCGGCGAGCTGCCCAAGACGGCGACCGGCAAGATCCAGCGCTTCAAGCTCCGGGCCTGAGCGGTCGCGCGCGCGTGTTCGACCGCGGGCTCGAAACGCAGGCCCCCGACGCCCTGCGCGAGCACCAGTGGCGGCGCTTCCAGGCGATGGCGCGGGAGCTGCTCGGGTCCAACGCCTTTGTCCGCGCGAAGTGGCGCGCGGCGGGTCTCGCCGCGGTGGACGACCTCCGCGGCTGGGACGATTTCGGGCGGCTGCCCTTCACGTGGAAGCGCGAGTTCGTCGAGGACCAGGCCGCGCACCCGCCCTTCGGCACCAACCTCACGTACCCGCTCGAGCGTTACGTGCGCGTTCACCAGACGTCGGGGACGAGCGCAGAGCCCATCCGCTGGCTCGAGACGCAGGCGTCGTGGGACTGGTGGACGCGCTGCTGGGCCTTCGTGCTGCGCGCCGCCGGCGTGACGCCGGCGGACCGCGTCTTCTTCCCGTTCTCGTTCGGGCTCTTCGTCGGTTTCTGGGCGGGCTTCGAGGGGGCGCGGGCGCTCGGCGCGCTGGCGATCTCCGGCGGCGGCCAGGACTCGCTCGCGCGCCTGGCGTCGATGGACGCGCTCGGCGCGACCGTGCTCGTCTGCACCCCCTCCTACGCGCTCCACCTCGCGGCGCTCGCGCGCGAGCGCGGGATCGATCCGTCCGCGGGGCGCGTCCGGATCACCGTGCACGCGGGCGAGCCCGGCGCCGGGATCCCCGCCGTGCGCGCCCGGATCGAGGCGCAGTGGGGCGCGCGGGCGTTCGACCACGCGGGCATGACGGAGGTCGGCGCGTACGGCTACGAGTGCGCCGAGCAGGCAGGGCTCCACGTCAACGAGTCGGAGTTCGTCGCGGAGGTGGTCGAGCCCGCAACCGGCGCGCCCGCGCGGGAGGGTGAGCTCGTGCTGACGAACCTCGGACGCCTCGGCGCGCCCGCGATCCGGTACCGCACCGGCGACCGCGTGCGCGTGGCCGACGCGCCGTGCGCGTGTGGGCGGACGTTCCTGCGTCTCGAGGGCGGCATCCTCGGGCGCCTCGACGACATGCTGATCGTGCGCGGGGTCAACGTCTTTCCCGCGGCGGTCGAGGGGATCGTGCGGCGGTTCCCGGACGTCGACGAGTTCCAGATCGAGGTCTTTCGCGCGGGCGAGCTGGACGAGGTGCGCGTGCTGCTGGAGGCGGGCGATCCGGCGACGGTCCGCTCGGTGCAGGAGGCGCTCCACGTGGGGCTCGGCCTCAGGCTCGAGGTGCGCTCCGTCCCGCTGCGGAGCCTGCCTCGCCACGAGCTGAAGGCCCGTCGAGTCGTCCGGCCATGACGCAGGGCCGACGGGGCATCCCGGCGCCGGAATAGAAGGCGCGCCGATTTCGACCGGCTTCGGCTACTATCAAATTTTACCGGGAATGGCTGACGAATTGGGCGCGCAGGGAGGGGCGAAGAGCCCGCAGGACGTCCCCGGGGCCTCGGTGCCGTTCGGGGGCACCGTCACGCTCTTCTTCAGCGACATCCGAGGGTTCACGGACTACACGGAGCAGTTCGGCGACGAGGCCGCGTACCGGATCCTGCGCGAGCACAACACCGTCGTCCGCAAACAGATCGAGGCGTTCGGCGGCGTCGTCGTGAAGACCCAGGGCGACAGCTTCATGGTCGCCTTCACGACGGCCCGCGGCGCCATCCTGTGCGCGATCGCGATCCAGCGCGCCATCGGAGAGGCGAATCGGAACCACTCGGGGCCCAGGATCGCGATCGGCATCGGGATCAACACGGGCGAGCCCATCCAGGAGGGCGGCGACTACTTCGGCAGCATGGTGAACCTGGCCGCGCGCATCTGCGCGACCGCCGACCCCGGGCAGATCCTGGTGGCCGAGACGACGCGGCACGTCGCCGGCCGGATCGAGTCCGTGGAGTACGTCGACCGCGGGCTCCACGAGCTCAAGGGCTTCCCGGAGGCCCGACGGCTCTGCGAGGTGATCTGGCGATCCCCGGAGTCGCTCGCGCCGGCCAAGGGCGCAGCACCTCGCCCCGGCGACGCGGAGGAGACGGCCGCCCTGGTCCAGGGCGCGATCGGCGTGCTCAACCGCGTGCTCGGCCTCACTCATCTCGACGACCCGACGTTCGCACCGCTCATCGAGTGCCAGGCGCGGGCCGGGGACCTGCGGCTCGCGCTCTCGCGGGCGCTCTCCGAGCGCCGCCCCATCAACATGAAGCAGGCCCAGGATCTGATGCAACCGTTCGAGAACCTCATGATCCTCGTCCAGGACCGGGGCGCCCTCAGCGAGCCGCGCTGGGAGGAGCTCGAGGCGAACGTCGCCCGGATCTTAGGCCGGCCGCTGGTGACCGCCGCGGCGCGGCGCCGGCTCTCCGTGGGCAGCGCGGAGCCGCAGACCGAGGCCGCCCAGCCGCCGAAGACGCCGGAGTCCGTCGAGCCCCCGTCTTCGCTCGGTCGGCTGGTCGAGGCGCCGGCCCTGCCTCCGCCCGACGCGCGGGCCGCGGCCGTCAGGTGGTGGGGCGGCGCGTACGGTGCCTGGTGCCAGTGGAAGCGATCGGGGATCGGCTACGCGCACGCCCTGCGGGCGGAGCTCGGTAAGTATCCGCACCTCCTGAGCGTGCCCATCCAGGCGAGCACGGGTCACGACGCGGGGCGACTGGCCGACAGCTACTTCATCCTCCTCGAGCACGTCGAGAACCAGTCGCCGGGCTTCATGCGCACGGTCCTCGACCGGGCGGTGCAGGAGGCCCACGGGTCGCTCGACCCCGACGTGCTCGGCGCCGCGCTCTACCGCGCGCTCGTCGACGGTGGCCGGCTGCGCGAGACGTTCGCCGGGCTGGTGCGGGACATCATCGGAATCGCGATCCCGAACCCCGGCCTCTGGGCCGACGGGGGCATGATCGAGCACGACGACGTGACCGTCGCGGTGATGCGCGCGAGCGGGTACGTCGGCGATCCCTCGGAGCGGACCGTGCAGCTGACGGACCCGGCCGAGCGCGTGGTGGACCACGGCTTCGAGGTGACCGTGGAGCCCCTGACCGCGCGCTTCTTCTACGTGAAGCCCGGCGAGCTGAAGACGCCCCACGACGTGGACTTCAAGGTCACGGTCGGCGGCAAACCGTCGGACCTCGCGTGGTACCTCACCCTCCGGATGAGCCTCATCGTGCGCTCGGAGCCGAAGCTCATGCCGAAGGAGGGCATCTCGCTGCCGGGTCTCGGTCGGGAATACGCCGGGGCCTGGGTCGCCGTGTTCAACCCCGATCCCGAGACGGCGGCCTCCTACGAGCTGATCGTCGCCGTGAAGCCGCCACGGCAGCAGCCGATGGCCGGCCGCCGCTCGCCCTTCGGGCCCTCGGTCCGCTGAGCTACATCGACAAGAACCTCCTGCAGGACGAGCGCGTCGTCTACCGCGCCAGGCTCCACTGGATCATCTTCGCGAAGGCCGTCGTGGTCTTGGCGTTCGGGCTCGGGCTCCTGGTCTCCCTCGGGGCCGACGCGCGCCCGGTCGGCGGCGTGGTGGCGCTCGTGGGGCTCCTCCTGCTCGTGCCGCCATTGGTCGCGTACCGGACCACGGAATTCGGCGTGACGAACAAGCGGGTGATCATCAAGACCGGGTTCATCCGGCGCCACACACTCGAGCTCCTGCTCCGCCAGGTCGAGGCGATCTCGGTGGACCAGAGCCTGACGGGCCGGCTCCTGGGCTTCGGGTCGCTCACGCTCACAGGCACGGGCGGCGTGCGGGAGCTGTTCCACCGCGTCGTGGACCCGCTCGAGTTCCGACGGCGGATCCAGGGGCAGACGGCCTAGTGTCCCGCCCGTGACGCGTTCAGAAATGGAGCGCGAGCCACACGGTCGGCGCCGTGGCGTCCGTCCATTCGATGCGATGACGGCGGCGCGCCGGGATCAGCACGTGGTCGCCCGGCGCGAGCGAGATCGCCTCGGCCTCGCCCTCGAAGCGAAGCCCGGCGCTCCCACGGAGCAGCAGGACCCATTCGTCGCGCGCCTGGTCGTACCAGCGCCCGACCGGCGTCGCATGACCGGTCGAGACGATCCGCTCGAGCCTGAACGTGGGCGTCTCGAGGAGGACGTCGACGAGTTCCTCGCGGAGCGCGGCGGGCACGGTCGAGAAGATGTTGTCGATGGCGCCGAGGATAGCATCGAGGTCGTGCCGCCCGCATGAACCAGCATCGGCTCTCCTGGGCCGTCGCGACGGCGGCGGCCGTCGTGGTGGCCGCCTGGTTCACGGGCGCCTTCGTCGCCGCGCGCTACGAGGCGCGCCTCGGGCAGATGGCGCGCGAGACGGCGGCGCTCCGCGCGAGGCTCGAGCGCGACCTGGCCGCGCTCAACGAGCAGCTCGCACAGTACCGGAGCGCGGCCGACCTCCTGCGCGATCCGGCGACGCAGGTGGTGGCGCTCCGCGGCCTCGGGCCGAGCCCCGAGGCGACGGGTCGCGTCCTCTGGCACCCGGCGATCGGCGGTCATCTGTTCGTGGCGGGCCTGCCGCCCGCGCCCCCGGGCAAGGCCTACGCGCTGTGGTCGATCGCCGACGCGGCGCCCCGGCCGGCGGGCGTCCTCCGCGTGGACGCCGAGGGACGCGGGAGCCTGAGGCTCGCGCCGGCCGAAGGCGGCAAGCCGGTGAAGGTCTTCGCGATCACGCTGGAGCCCGAGGTCGGCGTGGCCGCGCCGAGCGGTCCGATGGTCCTCAGGTCGAAGTAGCTCAGCGCCCGCGCCGGCGCGCGACGTGCAGGACGGCGATGATCGTCATTCCGTCCTTGATCTCGCCCCGCTCGACCATCCGCACGACCTCCGCGAACGGAAACGCGCGCACCTCGATGAACTCGGTGGGGTCGGACGGGCGCGTGACGAGCTCGAGCCCCTCGGCCGCGTAGAGATGCGCGGTCTCCTCCATGACGCTCTTGGAGGTATGGAAGGCGCAGAGCTTCAGAAGCCGTCCGGCGCGGTAGCCCGCCTCCTCCGCGAGCTCGCGCTGCGCGCCCGCCTCTTCGCTCTCGCCGGCCTTCAGCGCGCCCGTCGGCATCTCCCAGTAGAAGTCGCCGGCGACGTAGCGGTACTGGCCGACGAGCACGACCGTGTCCGGGTCGAGGAAGGGCAGGATGCCGACACAGGGTCCCGGCTCGACGACGCCGTAGATCGTCGTCCGCCCGTCGGGCAGCGCGACCTCGTCCTCGCGCACGCGGATCCAGCGGTTCTCGTAGACGGGCCGCGTGCTGAGCCGGCGCCACGGCGTGCGCGCGAGGGCGGCCCGCTTGTCACGCATGACCCTGGAGTATACTGCCAGCAATGTCATCACGCGTGTCGGAGGCGCTCCGATGAGCCTGCCGAAGCCTGTCGAGGCGCTGTGGAGCGAGCTGGAAAGGGTGCGCGCGGACGTGCTGCGCGAGGCCGACGGCCTCTCGCAGCGCCAGGCCGACTGGAGACCGGGGCCAAACGATTGGTCCGTCGGCGAGATCCTCGACCACCTGACGATCGCCGAGATCGCGACGGGCAAGCTCACGACGAAGCTCACGAAGGAGGTTGCGGGCGCGCTGGCGTCGTGGCCGTCCGATCTCACGGCGCTCGCGCCGCTGCCGCCCGACCCGCCCGGCCCGGCCGAGGCGCCGCAGGTCGTGTGGCCCGTGGCGGGCAAGCCGATCGGCGACCTCATCGCCACCATGAAGGCGACGCGGCAGCGGAGCCGGCAGTCCATCGAGCGGCTCGCGAGCGTGGATCCGCGCAAGCTCCGGTTCAAGCACTTCCGCCTGGGCGACCTCGACCTCGCCCAGTGGTGGCAGCTCCAGGCGCGCCACGACGACATCCACCTCGCCCAGCTCCGCGCCGTCAAGCGCGCGGCGGAGTTCCCGAAGGCCGAGCGCACGTGAAGGTCATTCTGCGAAATCCGCGGCGCGAGGTCGAGCTGGCGGGCGGGCGCCGCGTGAAGGACGTCCTGCGCGAGCTCGACATCATCCCGGAGACCGTGCTGGTGATCCGCGGCGACGACCTCGTCACGGCGGATCAGGTCGTCCAGGACCACGAGACGATCGAGCTGCGCCCGGTCATGAGCGGAGGCGCGGTGTGAAGTGCCGGAAGTGCGGTGAGCCCGCGATCCTCGAGCTGCGGCGCCACAACGCCGCCTTCTGCGCGCCGGACTTCGTCGACTTCTTCCGGAACCAGGTCCGCGAGGCCATCCGGAAGCACCGCATGTTCGCGCGCGACGAGCACGTGCTCGTCGCGGTCTCGGGCGGCAAGGACTCGCTCGCGCTCTGGGACGTCCTGATCGACGAGGGCTACCGCACGACCGGTCTCTACCTCGACCTCGGCATCTTCGACTACTCGGTGGAGTCGAAGGCGAAGTGCGAGGCGTTCGCCGCGCGGCGCGGCGTGCCGCTGCTCGTCACGCGGGTCGCGGAGGCCGTGGGCGCGCCGGTCCCGGTCATCAAGAACGTCACGCGGCGGCCCCCCTGCTCGGGCTGCGGGCTCTCGAAGCGCTACCTGATGAATCGCGTCGCGCTCGAGCACGAGATGGCCGTCGTCGCGACCGGCCACAATCTCGACGACGAGGCGGCGACGCTCCTCGGGTCCGTCCTCCACTGGCAGACGGACGCGCTCTCGCGCCAGTCGCCGGCGCTCCCGTCTACGCACAGAAAGCTCGTGCGGCGCGTGAAGCCGCTCTACCGCCTCTCGGAGCGCGAGACGGCGGCGTACGCCTTCCTCAGGAGGATCGACTACATCGTGGAGGAGTGTCCCTTCGCCAAGGGGGCGACGTCCATCGCCCACAAGGAGATCCTGAGCCGAATGGAGGACGCCTCGCCGGGCGCCAAGCACAACTTCCTGTTCGGGTTCCTCGAGAAGGCACGCCCGGCGTTCGAGCGCGCCGAAGCTGTGACGCTCAACGAGTGCGCGCGCTGCGGGCAGGTCACGACCGGCACGGTCTGCGCGTTCTGCAAGCTCGCCGACCAGGTCAAGCGCGCCACGGTGTAGGGGGCGGGGCGCGCGTGTCGTTGCTAAGCTCATGAGCCTGGGGCTACCCGAGCGCGTCCGGACGGCCCTGACCCTCACGCGCTTCCAGGCGCTGGTGGGCCTCGTCGCCGGTGTCCTGTCGATCGGCGCGACGGTCTGGGGCATCGTCTTCGCCACGCGAGAGCCCGTCACGACCGGCGAGGTCGTGGCGATCGTCTTGGACGCGCGGACCGAGAAGCCGGTGTCGAATGCCATCGTCGAGCTCGGCACGCCCCAGGGGGCGCTCATCTCGACGCTCCTGGCGAAAGAGGGCCTCGTACGCCAGACGGTGAAGGAAGGCCTCTACCGCATGCGGGTGATCCACCCGAAGTTCGGGGTGGAGGTCCGCCCCGTCTACGTGCTCGCCGGCCACAGTCAGGAGATCCGCGTGAGAATCGCCCCGCACCCGCCGCCGCCTCCACCGGTCGTCGTGGAGAAGGACAAGGCCGCCAAGGACAAGGACAAGGTCGCCAAGGACAAGGACAAGGACAAGGACAAGGAGAAGGATAAGGCCGGCAAGGAGAAGGACAAGCCCGGGGCGCTCGACAAGGCGGGACAGGTGATCAAGAAGCTCTTCGAGGGCAAATAGGACGAACCGTCGCCGACGGTTCGGGTGAGGGAGGAGCGCGGCGATGCGTCGGAGACGACGGATCGGAGTCGGTGTCGTGTCCGTGATGCTCATCGGGTTGGCGATGCTCGCGCCGGCGTCCGCGCGCGGCCTGGCGCAAACCGCGCTCGCCAGGGCTGAGGCCCAGCAGGCGCCGGGCGTGCGCGTCGAGGTCCGCGAGCTGAAGCGCACCAGCGGCGACACGCTCACGCTGCGGGCCGTCGTCGTCAACGACTCCGACCAGAAGTTCAAGGTCGCCGAGGGCACGAGCCTCTCGGTGCCCAGGATCTACCTCCTCGACACGGCGAACAGGCGGAAGTACACGGTCGTGCGGGACGAAAAGGCGAAGTGCATCTGCAGCCCGTCGCCCATGGTCAAGGCCAAGTCGCGGGCGGAGATCTGGGCCAAGTTCGGCGCACCGCCCGAGGGCGTGCAGAAGCTCACGGTCGTCATCCCGCAGTTCGCGCCGCTGGAGAACGTGCCGATCCGGCAGTGACGGGTCCGCATTGCGCGGCCCGGCGCGACCCGGTAAGCTGAACGCGCGTTCAGTGGTGCCAAGGAGGCCGTCATGCGGGATGCCTTGATCGTCGGAGCCGTGCGCAGCGCCGTCGGGCGGAAGAACGGAAAGCTCGCGGGCGTCCGCCCGGACGACCTCGCCGCCCACGTCCTCCGCGAGCTGGTTGCGCGGGTCGGGATCGATCCCACCGAGGTCGAGGACGTCGTCCTCGGCTGCGTGGACCAGCTTGGCGAGCAGGGCTTCAACATCGCGCGCAACGCCGCGCTGATCGCCGGCTTTCCCCTCGACGTCTGCGGCACGACGCTCGACCGCATGTGCGGATCCGGCCAGCAGGCGGCCAACTTCGCCGCGATGGGCGTGATGTCGGGTCAGTACGACTGCGTCATCGCGGGCGGTGTCGAGAACATGACCCGGGTGCCGATGGGCTCGAACGCGTTGGGGCCGGGCGAGGGGCCGCTGTCGCCGCGGCTCCAGGAGCGGTTCAACATCGTCCCGCAGGGCATCTCTGCGGAGATGATCGCCGACAAGTGGGGGCTCAAGCGCGAGGAGCTGGACGCGCTGGCGGCGCAGAGCCACGAGAAGGCGGGCCGCGCGATCGCCGAGGGGCGCTTCCGGCGCGAGATCACCCCCGTGACGCTGCCGGACGGCGCGCTCTTCGACACCGACGAGGGCGTCCGTGTGCCCGTGAACCGGGAGAAGATGGCGCAGCTCGTGCCGTCGTTCAAGCCGGACGGCGTGGTCACGGCCGCGAACTCCTCGCAGATCTCGGACGGCGCCGCGGCGCTCATGCTCGTATCGCCCGAGAAGGCCAAGGCGCTCGGGCTCAAACCGCGCGCGCGCGTGGTGGCCACGGCGCTCGCGGGCGTGGACCCCGTCATCATGCTGACCGGGCCGATCCCGGCCACCCAGCGCGTGCTCGCCCGGGCCGGGCTCCGCCTCGACGACATCGACCTGGTCGAGATCAACGAGGCGTTCGCGTCGGTCGTGCTCGCCTGGGAGCGCGAGCTCCACCCCGACATGGGCCGCGTGAACGTCAACGGCGGCGCGATCGCGCTGGGGCACCCGCTCGGCTGCTCGGGCGCCCGGCTCATGACGACGCTGCTCCACGAGCTCGAGCGGCGCGGCGCGCGCTACGGGCTCCAGACCATGTGCATCGGGTTCGGCCAGGGCATCGCCACGATCGTCGAGCGGCTCTGAGGACGGCCCCGGTGGAGGGCAGGGCGATGGCTGGGTTTCGGTGCGTCAAGTGCGGCAAGGTCGCGATGGCCCAGAAGATCTGCTGCGGCCGCCCGATGAAGAAAGCCTGAGACCGCTATCCACGTATCCACAACCATCCACAATTTGAAAATCGCACGGTCTGACGCGGGCTCGTAGGACCGAGCCGGCGCCGGGGCCGTCAGAACGCGGCTGTCCCGTCGCTCCCGCGGGCGCCGGCGCATTCCACGCGCCTTGCCGAGGCTTGCGACCCCGCAACCCCGCATTCGACGCGGCCAAGCATTCGATTGATTTCCCGCCCCTCGAACCTTAAGGTGATTGGCCTCAGATGAGCGAAGCGCGCGCGCCGCGAGTCCTGGTGGTGGACGACGATGAGCACGTCCGGGCGGTGCTCTGCGACGCCTTGGCGCACTGGGGCTGCCACGTCGACAGCGCCGCGAGCATTCTCCAGGCGCTGGCGCTCTTCGCCCACGGGGACTACGACCTGGTGCTGACCGACTTCCGCATGCCCGGCGGGGACGGCCTCGACCTGATCGCTGGCGTACGACACGCCGATCCCTCGATCGGCGTCATCATGCTGACCGCCTCGTCGATCGACCTCGACGCGCAGAGCCGGCAGCTCGAGTTCACGGTGCTCCGGAAGCCGCTCCACTTCGACGAGTTGAAGCTCGCCGTGAGCCAAGCGCTCGCTCGGCGCTCGCCAGGGTCTCCCGTCGCGCTCCACTGAAGGCCGGGGCGTGAGGGCTCAGGGGGAGGCGAGCGTCTCCTGGATCGCGGCGTCGAGCTCGCTGGGCTGGACGGGCTTGTAGAGGCAGCGGCGCACCCCGAGGACGGCGAGGCGGCTCTTGTCCTCCTGGCGCAGCCCCCAGCCCGTGATGAAGAGGATCCGGACGCCCCGGTCCGCAGCGCGGAGCCGCTCGGCGACCTGCCAGCCGTTCATGCCAGCCATGCCGAGGTTCGTCAGCACCATGTCGAAGCGGCCGGGCGCGTAGGCCGCCAGGCCCACGGCGCCGCTCGGCGCGGGCGTCACCGTGTGCCCCGCGCTCTTGAGCATCTCGCAGAGGGCCGAGAGCACCTTCGGATCGTCGTCCACCACCAGGACGCGCGCCTGGCGCCGCACCAGCGGGACGCCGAGGGGGGCGCCAGTCTCGGCCCGCTCGCCCGTGATCGGGAGCCGCAGCGTGAAGGTCGCGCCGCGCCCGGGCTCGCTCTCGACGCTCAGGTCACCGTCGTGGCGCCGGGCGATCGAGTACGCCATGGAGAGGCCGAGGCCCGATCCCGCCTCGCCCTTGGTGGAGAAGAAGGGCTCGAAGACCCGCTTGCGCACATGCTCCGACATGCCGACGCCCGTGTCCTTGACCATGATCGTCACGTCGTCGCGCTCCTTTCGCGTGGCGATCGTCAGGGTGCCGCCGTCGGGCATGGCGTCGAGCGCGTTCAGGAACAGGTTCGTCAGGAGCTCGGTGAGCCGTGCCGGCCGCCCCCGGATCGGCCCGACGGTGCCGAGGTCGAGCCGGAGCTCGAGCGGCAGGCTGTCGTGGGCGATCTTCTCCTCCCAGCGCGGCCGCGTGAGCGCGATCGTGTCCTGGACGATCTTGTTGACGTCGACCGCGACGAACTCCTCTTCGGGCCGGAGGCGGGCGAAGGTCTGGATGCGGCGCACCGTCTCCGTGCCGTCGAGCGCCGCCGCCTCGACCACCTTGAGCGAGCGGTCCACGAACTCGACGTCTTGCGACTTCTGCCGCATGAGCTGCGCGTAACCCAGGATCGCCTGCAGGAGGTTGTTGAAGTCGTGCGCGATCCCGCCCGCGAGGTGGCCGAGCGCCGTGAGCTTCTCGGACTGCTGGAGCTGCTGCTCGACCTCGCGCTGGGTCGTGATGTCACGGACGATGGCGATGAGCCCTTCGAGCTCGCCGAGCCGGCCGTGCAGCGCCGAGAGCGTCACCGCGAGCGCGGGGGCTGCCGTGGTCTCGAAGGCGTGCATCGGCGCGCCCTCTTCCAGGCGGCGCTTGGCGTCGAAGTACTCGGCCGCGGGGAGGAGGTCGGTGATCGGCAGACCGAGCGCCTGCATCCCGGACAGGCCGAAGATACGCTCGGCCGCCGGGTTCCAGCCATCGATGCGGTCGTTCGGGCGGACGGAGATGATCGCGTCGCCCGCGGAGTCGATGAGCTTCTCCAGCGAGCGCTTGGTGTCGTTGATCTCGCCGTAGAGGCGGGAGTTCCGGAGCGCGATCGCGAGGTATTCGGAGAGCATCTCGAGCAGCTCGCGCTCGTAGGGGTCGATCGCGCGGCCCGACGCCCGGTTGTCCACGACCAGATGCCCCAGCAGGCCCTGCGCGTCCCGGATGGCGCAGACGGCGGCGCGCGGGTCCGCGCCCTCGACGCCCAGGGGCCCCTCGGACGCGATCGTGACGCGGTCGTAGCCGAGCGCGGCGCGGAGCTGCTCGGTGATCACGGCGGCCAGCTCCCGGGGCTCCAGCTGCCCGACGATCGTGCGCGAGATCTCGCGCAGGATCGAGAGCTGCGTGACACGCAGCGACTGCTCGGCCGCCTCGCGCCGCGCCGCCTCCTCGAGCTCGCGCGTCTTGCCCGAGAGGTGCCGCATCTCCTCGACGAGCTTGCTCACCTGGCTGCGCGCGCCCAGATCGGCCTGCCGGCGGAGGAGCGCCCGGCGGACGACGTCCTCCAGATCCTGGCGCGGGAAGGGCTTGATGAGGTACTCGAAGGCGCCGTGGGTGAGGGCGTGCTTCACGGTCTCGAGCGAGGCGTACGCGGTGATCATCACGACCTCGATCGTGCCATCGGTCTGCTTCACGCGCCGGAGCAGCTCGAGCCCGTCCATCTCGGGCATCTTGATGTCCATGATCACGATGTCCGGCCGGAAGCGCCCGAGCGTCTCGAGCGCGACGTGCCCGTTGTCGGCCGTCTCGATGTCGTAGGCCGGCTTCAGCAGCATGCGGAGCGACTCGCGCGGGCCGAGCTCGTCGTCGACGACCAGGACGCGCGCGCGGGTGGTCGACATGGCGACGGCGCTCATGCCATCGCCAGGGGCAGCGAGAGGAGGAACGCGAGCTCGTTGCGCCCGTGGCGGACGTCGAGCTGGCCGCCGATGGCTTCGACGAGGCGCTGGCTGACCGCGGGCCCGACGTCGATGAGGCTCTCCTGGACCATCTGGACGGGGTCGAAGACGCGGTGGAGCTTGTCGGGCGGCACGCTGGCCGTCCGCGAGCCGATCTGGATCCGGGCACGCTCGGTGCCGTCGCGCTCGGCCTGATGGGTGATCGCGATGGACACCCGTGCCTGGTGCGGCGGCGAGTTGTGCGTGAGGTACCACACGAGGTAGGAGAGCGCGCGCCGCAGATGCTGGACGTCCACCCGCACGAGCTTGGGCGGGGCGTCGCGCGTGACCTCGATCTGCAGCGGCTTGCCAAGCGCGTCGTCGGCTCCCTCGATCGCCGTCACGACGTCGTCCACGACGGTGTGCAGGTCCACGATGGTGAAGTTTAGCTCACCCTCGGTCACGAGGGCAGCGAGTTTCTCGAACACCTCTACCAGTCGTTGCACGTCGCGCCGGACCACCGAGGAGAAGTGCTTGCGGAAGTCGGGGTCCTCGTAGCGCTCGCCGATCAGCTCGACGAAGGTGTTGATGGACACGAGCGGGTTCTTGATCTCGTCCGCGATACGGGCGACGACGCGCGTGAGCAGCTGCGTCTGCTCCACCTGGCGCTTCTGAGCCGCGAGCTCCTTCTGCGCCGTGAGGTCCTCGAACACGAGCACCGCGCCGAGCGGCGCCGGCTCGTCGCCGCGGACGGGGTAGGTGGAGACCTCGAGCCAGAGGCCGCGCAGCGCCAGCTGCATCTCGGCGCGGGCGACGGCGCGGCCCGTGCGGAGCGTCTCGTACAGCATATCGCCCAGCGGCGAGGGCAGGGCGCGGAGGTCCCCGTTGACGATGGAGACCGCCGGCAGGCCCAGGATCTCCTCGGCCCGCCGGTTCATGGTGCTCACCCGCTGGTCGCGCCCGATCGTGAGCACGCCGCTCGACATGTGCTCGAGGATCCGCTCGCTGAACTCCTTTTCGCGCTGGAGCTGGTGGTGGAGCGAGATGTCGCGGATCGCGGTGGCCAGGTGCGTCGCGAGGTCGAAGAGCGTCTCCGTCTCGGACCGGCCGTAGCTCGAGCCGACGACGGGCTGGCCGACCACCAGGATGGCCACGAGCTCGCCGTGCGCGAGCAGCGGCACCGCGAGGACACTCTGGAGCAGCTTGAGCTCCCGGATGATGTTGGCGTCGGTCAGGTCGTGGATGCGCGCCGGCCGTCCCTGGCTGGCGAGCCATTGCACGAGCCCGGTGTCGGTGGGCAGGCGTACGAACTCGGCGATCCGGGGCGCCAGCCCGCGGTGGGCGACGACCCGGTAGTCGCGCCCGTCGTCGGCCGGCAGGAGCAGGGCCGTGCGTGTCGAGCGCACGAGCTCGCCGATCGCGTCGAGGAACATGGCGAGCACGCGCGGCAGGTCGAAGCCCGCCGCGAAGGCGCGGGTGAACTCCTTGAGCGCGCGGGCGAGCGCCACGCCGTCCCAGGGCTCCTCGGCGCTGGTGGCGGGGGCCCGCGCCTCGACCGCGGCGCTCGAGCGGAGCGTTGCCAGCTCGCGCGTGAGCCGCAGGCGCTCCTGCGCGTGGCGGAGCGCGCCGTCGAGGTCGCGCGGGGTGAAGGTGGCCGGCAGGTTGAAGTCCGCGAGGTGACCTTCGTCCTCGGCCGCGCCCAGCGCGATCGTGAGCGCTGCCGGCGTGACCTCCTTCACACGGGCGATGAAGGCCTCGAGCCCCTGCAGCAGCCCGGCGCAGTCGCGGAGCACCACGTCGACCTCGATCAGTCTCAAGATCTTGAACGCCTCGGCGTCGCTCTGCGCGATGAACGCCGAGTAGTCCTCGAGCGTCCCGAGCAGGCGGGTGCGGAGCACGTCGTCGGGCGTGACGAGCAGGACGGTGTTCACGCCGGCACGAGCGCGTCCACGCCGAGCGGGAAGTCCACCGTGAAGACGGCGCCCCCGGAGGGCCGGTTCGCGATCCGGAGCCGCGCGTCGTGCTTCTGCGCGATCGCGGTGCAGATGGCCAGACCGAGACCGGAGCCGCGTTGCTTGGTCGTGAAGAACGGCTCGAAGACGCGCTCGAGCAGCTCCGACGGCACACCGGGCCCCGTGTCCAGCACGGTCGCCACTGCGTGGCCGCCGGTCACTGCGAGCTCGACTCGCAGCATCCCCTGCGGCGGTGTCGCCTCGTGCGCGTTCATCAGCAAGTTCAGGAAGAGCTGCTCGATCTCCGCGTGGTCGCCGACGACCACGCAGGGCGTTGCCCCCAGCGCCACCGATACCTCGATGTTCTTCTCCTCGAAGGCGGCGCGCATGGTCTCGATCGCCTCCACGATCGGCGAGCGCAGATCGAGCGGCCGGGCCGGCCGGTCAGTCGGCCGCGAGAGGGTGCGCAGGCGCTCGACGAGCTGCTCCACGCGGCCGATCTCGCGGGTGGCGATGCGGCCGAACTCCTCGACGAACCGCTCGTCGGCGGTGCGCCGCGGGAGGAGCTGCACGAAGGTCTTGATCGCGACGAGCGGGTTCTTGATCTCGTGGGCGATGCCGGACGCCAGCCCCTCGAAGTACGCGAGCCGCTCCGCCCGGCGCCGGCCCGCCTCGAGCTCCTTCAGCGGCGTGAGATCGCTGAACACCGCGACAGCGCCGAGCACCGCGCCCGCTGGATCGAGCAACGGCGACGTCGCGCAGATGATCGGGTGAGTGGTGGTGCCGTCCGACAGCATGGCCTCCGGCAGGGTCAGCGCGCGGCGCTCCGCGAGGCTCCGCCGAAGCGCGTCGGTCAGGCACGCGGGGAGGACCTCGTCAGGGCGATCGAGCACGTCCGCGGTCGCGAGGCCGGTGAGCTGCGCCGCCGCGCGGTTGAACAGCGCGATCCGGCCCGTCGCGTCGACGGCGACCACGCCGCTCTCGATCGTGGCCACGATGTTGCTGATGTACTCGTTCGCGAGGACGACCTGCGCGTAGAGCCGCGCGTTCTTGACCGCGACGCCGGCCTGGTTGGCGAGCGTCATCAGGAGGTCGAGGTCCTGAGGATAGAAGGGGTCGCCCGAAAGCTTGGGGCCCAGTGCGATCACGCCAATGACCGTGCCCTCGGAGATCAGCGGAAGGAGGAGCGCCCAGTTGAGCCGTGTGAGCTCGTCGTGGAGCGCGTGCCGCTCGACCGTGGCGTCGTCGCGCATCAGCTCGTCGGTGACGATGAGATCGCGCGTCGCCGCGAGCGCCCGGACGGCGGCGAGCGGTGCCGCGTCGGGCGTGGCGAAGTGCCCGGCCGCCGGATCACGATCGTGCGCCGCCCGCCGGAAGGCTCCGCGCTCGTCCAGATAGATCGCGACGCCCTCCGAGCGCGTCGAGATCACTACCGTGTCGGTCAGGAAGCGCAGTAGCGTGTTCAGCTCGAGCACGCGGGAGAGCGTCGTGCTCGCCGTCCGGACCGTCCGCCGGAAGTTCGCCTGGGTGCGATATACGTAGCGGTCGAGGATCCGGCCCGCGACGTCGCGTGTCACGGGAATCAGCAGGCTCACGACGGCGATCGCCCCGAGGACCAGGGCCAGCTCGTGCGGCTCTAGGTACAGCGACAGGCGTGGCCACGCGAGCGTCATGACGACCGCCACCGGCAGGAGCGACACGAGGACCGCGGTGGCGAGCGTGAGCCCGCGGTGGACGACGAGCCGGAGATCCATCAGGCGATGGCGGATGATCGCATGCGCCACGAGGGCGACGAACACCAATGCAAAGTGTGGTCCGACCCAGTTATATTCAGCGCTTCCAGTTAGTAGGGGAAGGAGAAGATTCGTCGTAATTCCACCAGCGCCACCGATTGCAAAGCCGGTCGTTAGGTAATGCAGTTGAAGCCGCGCGCGGCCCCGAGTGCGATGCAGCTTAACGATGAAGATCGTAAGGGCCGTGGTCCAGGCCGCAAGAAAATAGAAGCCGAATGCCGGATATAGAATTCCACTCTCGCGCACGGGGCCCGTGAGCGTCATCGCTGTGTCGGCGACGATGAGTCGCGTTGTCAGCGAAAAGATGGCGAAGAGGCTACTAATGAGAAAACTGACAGTGAGCCAAGCGCGTGTTGGCCAACGCGAGATGTTTGGATAGTGACGCGTAAATGCTAAGAATGTGCTGGGAAGGAAACTAGCCGCCGCGAAGGTCAAACGAGCCCACAGATCAAGACTTATTCCAGTGTAGAAAGACGCTACACCAAGAACCCACAGAGCCACGAGGAGCGTGAACGCCGCAAACGAACGGTTGACGTGGTTACCCGGACGAGATCGCCAGACAAACATCCCTAGCACAAAAGCGATCACTGCGACCATGAACAAAGAGATCGTAGTCATGTCGATGCCGACTCGTGTGTTTGTGAGGCCTCGACCGCGCGCGGAAACTCTATTTCTGCAATTGTTCCGCCTGAGCTCCCACGAGAGATTAACGTAAGACGCGCATGATGGAAATCAGCAATCTCACGACAGATGGAGAGACCCAGGCCTGTCCCAGAGGGCTTCGTTGTAAAGAAGGGTTCAAAGATGTATCCGCGAACAGCCGGCGCGATGCCAGAGCCCTCATCGATGACTCTGACGGATAGACGATCTGGCGTCGAGCGGCTGACAGCGTGTTCGACTTCGATGGTGACCGTTCCTCCATCTGGCATTGCCTCGATCGCATTCTTTAACAGGTTCACGAAGAGTTGGACTAGCTGGCTCGGATTACCGAGAATTGGCGGGAGATCATCCGGACATTGGAGCGAGACCTTAACTCTCTGTTCCTGTGCGGCTGGTGAGCCCTGGCCAGCGTCCCACCCTCGCTCGGCGCCATCAGTCTGAGACGGTCGGCGAGGCGAACGATGCGGTTGACCTCGATGGGCAACAACCTAACCGCTGTATCCCGGTATTCTGGATCGTCAAAACGATCAGGCAACATGGATATGAAATTCGAGATTGCGGCAAGGGGGTTCCGGATCTCGTGAGCGATGCCTGCATAGAAGCGCGCCATTATTGCGAAGTGCTCAATGCGGCGCTGATTCTTTTCAAGAGCTTTGACCGCCGACAAGTCAGTAACAACAGCGAGTGCGCCAGCCACTGCTTGTTGCTCGTCATGAAGCACGGCTGTTGACAGAATGACGTGAAGGACGTCACGGGACTTGTGGTCGATCGTGACTTCGACTTCGCGCTGATGCCCCTCTTGCTTGGTCGCAATGGCTAGAGCCCAGGCGATTTCAGATGGCAGAACGTCGAATAGAACGCCGCGGTGTTCGTCGGCCAATCCGAGGAGATCCTTTGCGGCAGGATTGAAACTAGTGATCTTGCCGGAAATGTCAACGGCGACGACCGCAGAGTTTAGAGACTCTAAGAGCCGGTCCGAATACTCAAGCATCTGGATCCGTTGGCGATAGAGCAGCGAATTTTCCAATGCGATCGAGGCTAATTCTCCGAGTGACTCAATAAACGCGAGATCATCCTTAAAGTAGGCGTCGCCACTTCGCCGTGGACCGAGGAGGATCGCCCCCAGGAGTTGCCCCCGACGTCCGAGCGTCACTACGATCTCAATTCCAACCGCTCTGAGTGCCTCGTGAGAGGTGTGTGACGGACCGGCCTCTCGGGCGGGATTAATGACGAGAACCCCCGGGTTCGGTCGCTCTGTCATAAAGGAAGCAATAGTGCGCAAATCTACTTCGGATGAAGCGCCATCCGAAAGGTGCTCGAGAGCGTGGCGTTCGAACGGGCGAATCAACATCATGAAGCTCTCGGGTACAAAAGCCTGAGTTAAGATCTGACGAAGCTCAGCAGACAATTCAGACGGCTGCATAAGCCGGCTCAACTGACGAGTGGCGGCGCGCAAGGCGGCGGAGTAATCGATTCGGCCGCGATACAGGTAGGGGTCAACGACACGACCAAAGAATCGTACGGATGGGCTTGAAAGCATAGCCAGAATGACGAACGCGATGATCAAGAGATCGGGGTGGATGAGGAACGCCTTGGTTGCCCAGTCCGGAGCAACGAGCCGGGCGACGCTAATGATGGATACTGAAACGAGCGCCGCGACTAGTGAGTAGGCGAGTCCACGGTTGATAAACAACCGTAGATCCATCAACCGGTGTCGAATAATCGCGTGAGCGACAAGGGCAACGAACATGAAGCTGAAGTAAGGACCTAGCCAGCTGTAAGCGGAACTCCCGGTCATCAAGGGCAGAAGGAGGTTCATACCAATGCCGCCTGCCGCAGAGATAATGATGCCGGCACCGAGATGCTGAAGCTGTGCACGGGCAATACTCCGTGCACGACGCCACTTGTTGACGAACACTGCGAGTGCCGCGATCCAAGCAACGATGAAGTAGGCGACGAAAGCTGGGAATAGGAGGCCGGACTTTCGGACCAATCCTTGGGGAGTCACGACGTTTTGGTGCACGACGAGCGAAGTCGTCACTGACAGCACCGCAAGGCTGCCGCCTACAATGAACGTAAGCTGAATGAGACGGGTCGAAGGCCACCGAGTTGGAGTCGGATAGCAGCGTGTGAAACCCAGAAAGGCCGCGGGAATTAGACTAGCGCTAGCAAAGGTGAAGCGGCCCCAGCCATCGAGCTGCGTGCCACCCTGTAGCCCGCCGACCCCGAATATCCATGCCGCTAGGAATGTGGTCTGCGCCGCGAACCAACGATTTGCGGGGTAGTCCGACCTCGCGCGCCAGACAAACGCGGCGAGTGCCACGAGAACTGCAGAAAGACCGAAGAGCGCGGCCTGAGCCAAGTTCTGATCAGACCCAAGCTGGGGTCGCGAGGATCATGGCAACGTGCGATCCCCCAAGACTGTGTGCATGAACCAGTGCAACGCGGACCCTCGCAGGACGAGCACGATTTGGGACGTAGTCGAGATCGCACGTCGGATCCCGGATCTCGTAGTTGATGGTCGGGGAAACAATTTGGTCTCTGAGAGTCAAACAGGTGTTGACGACCTGCATCGCACTACCTGCCGCGAGAGCCTGCCCGCACATTGACTTAAGTGACGATACTGGCATGTTCCAAGCGTGCTTCCCAAAAACGCGCTTTATTCCCGCCGTTTCTGCAAGATCATAATCACGCATGGAGTTTCCGTGAGCGCAGATGAAGTCGACATCGGTTGGGGCCAGTTCTGCTCTAGTCAAGGCGAGCGTCATAGCTCCTGCGACCGCCTCACCGGTTTCGTCCACCTTACGCAGGTGCGCGCCCTCGCTGGTGCTGGCGAAGCTAAGAACGCGAGCATAGATACTCGCACCGCGCGTTCGCGCGGTTTCTTCGTCCTCGACCACAACAACGGCGGCGCCCTCCGCAAGGACCAACCCTGAACGGTAGAGTTCGAAGGGACGACTCCCCTCTTCTGGAGGGCCTTGCCACTTCGAAAGGACCCCGACGGAGTGGAAGAGCGTGAGCGAATAGGCCGAAAGGGGTGTTTCAGTCCCACCCGCTATGACTGCCTTCGCTTGACCTCGACGAACTTCCTCCGCACCCCAGCCAATGGCGTCGAGGCCTGCCGCACACGCGGTCGAGAAGGTTGTCGTTTGCCCGTGTGCATGCGCGTCAATCGCGATATGGCTTGTGGCTGCATGAGCAGGGTATTCGTTCGTTGTCCACGGCAATACATCCTTACCCCTGAGAAACGCCGCGAAAGTCGATTCGCCCAAATCGACCTGCCCATTCATCGATGTGCCGATCGAGACCTTCACTTGCTCAGGATCGATGTGAGCGGTGTCCAGTCCGCTGTCGGTCCGGGCCATCTTTGCGGCGGCCAAGGCAAACTGACTGAATCGACCCGCCGTCCTCGCGACCCGAGCGGGCATCCAATCGAGTGGGTTGAATTCGGGAACTTCGCCGACGATTTTGCAGTCATTCGGAAGCTTCGACGAGTCGAACAACGTCGGGGTGCGGATGCCCGATTTGCCGGCCTTTGCGGCGGCCCAGAACGTCTCGACGCCGACCCCGATCGGGGACACGATGCCCAGCCCGG
>QHSZ01000182.1 GCA_003220595.1 Candidatus Rokuibacteriota bacterium
CGGTGAAGACGTGTCAACCTGCGTCAGTCGTCCCGTCGGTACTCGGCAAGCGCGGCGTCGAGCGCCGCGCGATCGGGCACCGTGACCCATCCCTCGCCCTCGACGGTGAGCGAGCCCCCGCAGGCTGCGGCGGCGGCCGCGAGCCACGGGTCGCCCGACCGGTCGTACTCGACCAGGAACGTCGCGGCGAAGACGTCGCCGGCGCCCGTCGGATCGACCTCGTGGGCCGGCCGCGCCCGCACCTCGTACCGCTCGCCGTTGACGAAGAGGAGCGCGCCGTCGCGGTCGGCGGTGAGGGCGCCGAGCGGCACGTACTGGAGCCACTCGATGACCGCGGCCTCCTGGCCGCGCACGTCCTCGCGCGACAGAAAGAGCGTCTGGATCCGGTTCAGGAGGGGTTGCGGCGACTCCCAGGCGCGCGGCGCGACGAGTCCGTCGCGGCCCACGTCGCGCAGCCACCCCTGCGCGGCGGCGGCGACCGCGCCCTCCGCGAACTCGACGGCGAGCCGCGGATCCACCTCGTCCAGCACCGGGGCCAGGAGCACCAGCGACGCACCGAGCCAGTCGTCGGGGACGTCCGCGGCAGAGAGCGGCGCGGCGCGGCCGCGGACGTGGGAGACGCGGCCTCCCGCCGCGTAGCGGTGCTCGAAGCGCGTCGTCTCGCTCGCGTCGACGGTCACCACCTCGATCCGCGACGGGATCGCGTCGAGGGGGAAGTCGGCGGCGTGACTCGTGAGGAGGCCGACGGAGAGGCCGAGCCGGTGGGCGGTGATCGCCGCGTAGAGGGCGCCGCCGCCTGGGCGCGTCGCGTCGCCCATGCGGTCGAGCGTGACGTGACCGATCGCGACGAAGTCCGGGGCGGACGGCACTAGGCCATCGTCAGGCCGCCCGACACCGACAGGGTCTGGCCGGTGATGAACCCCGCCTCGTCGGAGGCGAGGAAGACGACGGCGGGCGCCACGTCCTCGGGCGTCCCGAGGCGGCCCCACGGGATCACGCGGGTGAGGCTCGCCGCGAGCTTGGGGCTGACCCGGGCGAACTCGTTCTGGAACAGCGGCGTGTCCGACGGGCCCGGGCAGACGCAGTTCACGTTGATCCGATGGCGCGCCACCTCGCGCGCGATCGTCTTGGTGAAGGCGATGATCCCGCCCTTCGCGGCGGAGTACACCGCCTCGCCGCTCGAGCCGACGCGCCCGGCGTCGGAGGCGATCGACACGATCTTGCCGTGCGCCTGCCGGATCATGTGCGGCAGGACGGCGTGGGTGCACGCGATCGGGCCGCGGAGGTTGAGCGCGAGGATCCGGTCCCAGAAGTCGGGCGTGGTCTCGACGAACGGCATCGGCTTATCCCAGCCCGCGTTGTTCACGAGGACGTGGACCCCGCCCCATTGTTTGACGACCTGGGCGACCAGCGCCTCGACGGCCGCCGCGTCGGTGACGTCTGCCCGCCAGGCCCGCGCCGTGCCGCCGTCCGTCTCGATCTCGCGCGCCACCGCGGCGCCGCCCGCCTCGTTCAGGTCGGCGATCGCGACCTTCGCGCCCTCGCGCGCCAGGGCCCGCGCGATCGCCCGCCCGATCCCGCTCGCGGCGCCCGTGACGACGGCCACGCGCCCGGCGAGGCTCACGCGAGCAGCGCCTTGGCGATGATCTCCTTCATGATCTCGCTCGTGCCGCCGCCGATGGACAGGAGCCGCGCGTCGCGCGCGAAGCGCTCGATCGCGTACTCACGCATGTAGCCGTAGCCGCCGTGGAGCTGGACGCACTCGTAGGCGACCTTCTGGACCATCTCGGCGGTGAAGAGCTTGGCCATCGAGATCTCGCTCACGGCCTCTTCGCCGGCCTGGTACCGGAGCAGCGCGGCGTACGTGAGCGCGCGTCCGGCCTCGATGCGCGTCGCCAGGTCGGCGAGCTTGTGGCGCACGACCTGCTTGTCGGAGAGCGGGCCGCCGAAGGCCTGCCGCTCGCGGACGTACGCCAGCGTGTCCTCGAGGGCGCGCGACGACATCGCGACGGCGTGGAGGCCCGCCACCAGGCGCTCGCGCTGGAAGACGCGCATGACCTCGTAGAAGCCGACGCCCTCGCGGCCCAGCAGGTTCTCGGCCGGCACGCGCATGTCCTGGAAGGCGAGCTCGGCGGTGTCCGAGGCGCGCATGCCCATCTTGTCCAGCGTCCGGCCGACGGCGAACCCGGGCGTCTCGCGCTCGACGAGGAACATCGAGATGCCCTCGTGCCGCCTTAGCACCTCCCCCCGCTCGACCCGGGCGGCGACGAAGTAGAGATCGGCCAAGGCACCGTTGGTGATGAACATCTTCGAGCCGTTCAGGACGTAGTGGTCGCCCTCGCGGACGGCCCGCGTCCGGATGGCGGCGACGTCGCTGCCGCCGCCGGGCTCGGTCACCGCGATCGCGCAGAGCTTCTCGCCGCGGCAGATCGCGGGCAGGTACTTCGCCTTGAGCGGCTCGCTGCCCGTCCAGTAGAGGTGGGGCGAGGCCATGTCGGTGTGGACGCCCACGGCCATCGCGAAGGAGCCCGAGCGCGAGCGCGCGCACTCCTCGTGGAGCACCGCCGTCGTCAGGAGGTCGGCGCCGCCGCCCCCGTACTTCTCGTCGTACTCGACGCCCAGGAGGCCGAGCGCGCCCATGCGCGGCCAGATGGACTTCGGGATGCGCCCGGCGGCCTCCCACTCCTCGACGTGGGGCATCACGTCCTTCTCGACGAAGCTCCGCAGCGTCTGCCGGAACATCTCGTGCTGCTCGTTGAAGATCTTCATGGGCTCGTCCTCGACGCGCGTCGCGGCTACGCCGTCTGGCCCCACGTGGTCTTGACGGCCTCCCGGTCCACCGCGCCCTCCGCGGTGCGCGGGAGGGCGTCGGCGAATACGACCACGTGGGGTCGCTTGAAGCGGGCGATCTTCGAGGCCACGTAGTCCGCCACCTGCTGGGCGGTGTACCGGGCGTCGGCCCGGAGCTCGACCACGGCCTTGATGGCCTCGCCCCACTTGGCGTCGGGGATGCCGTAGACGCACACTCCGCTCACGCCGTCCATCTGCACGATGACCGTCTCCACCTCCGCCGGGTACACGTTCTCGCCACCGGGCTTGATCAGCTCCTTCTCTGGCTTGCGCCTGACGTAATAGAGGTAGCCGTCGGCATCGAAGCGCCCCACGTCTCCGGTGTGGTGCCAGCCGTTGCGGAGGGTGTGGGCCGTCACGTCCGGCTGGCCGAAGTACCCCTGGAACACGAGCGGGCCGCGCACGACGATCTCCCCCGGCGTGCCCACGGGCACCTCGCGGTCGTCGTCGTCCACCAGCCTCACCTGGCACGGGGGGACGGGCTTGCCGGCCGCGCCGGGCTTGTCCACCACGCGTTGCAGGGTGACGAACCCGCTCGTCTCCGACTGCCCAAAGCCGGTCCAGAACCGCGCCTGGGTCCGCTCGTGCAGGCGCTGGATGGTCGGGGGCGCATCGAGACCGGAGACGTGCCTGAGGCTCGGCAGCCCGCTCCCCAGCTTCTCGGCCGCATCCAGCAGACTGCTCAGCACGGGGGGAAAGTCCGAGACGTGGGTGACGCGGTGACGGTCGATGAGCCGCACCGCCTCCTCCGCGTCGAAGCGCGACACGAGCACGCTGGCGCCGCCCGCGTGCATGTGGGCCAGGGCGTTTCCCAGCGCGGTGACGTGGAACAGCGGCAGCGCCAGGAGGTAGCGGTCCGCCGCGGTCACGCCGATGCACGCCATGAGCGTCAGGTTGGCCGTGAGCACGTTGGCGTGCGTGAGCACCGCGCCGCGCGGGACGACGTCCACGGCCGCGGTGGAGATGACGGCGAAGGGCGCGTCGGGCGCCACGTCGACTGCGGCCGGCTCGGGCGCATCCGTGTACAGCGCGGCGAAGGGCGTGAAGCCCGGGCCCGCGGGCTCGCCGAACTGATACCAGTGAGCGACCGCGCGCTTGCGTTCCGGCCACCCGGCCACGACGGGGAGCGTGGAGGCGTCGACCACCATCATCCGGGGCGCGGCGCGCTCCACCACGCGCTCGACTTCCTGCGCGGTCAGCCGCCAGTTGATGGGGTAGGCGATGATCCCCTGCCGCGCGCACGCGCCGTAGAGCTCGAGGTAGGCGGGATCGTTCTGGGCCAGGACGCAGATGCGGTCGCCCTGGCCGATGCCCAGGCGGAGGAGCCCGCCGGCGAGCGTATCGACCCGGCGTCCGAAGTCCCGGAACGACACCTGCCGCTCGCCCTGGATGACGGCCGGCGCGTCGCCGTACACCGACGCGCCGCGCGCGATCATGTCGTAGACCGTGAATCCGTGGACCCCCACGGCCGTCACCGCCCGACGATGTCGCCCTTCATCGGGCCGAGGAATCCGAGCAGCTCACTCTTCTCCTTGGCGGGGACCCCGCGCTTGTCGAGCGCCTTGACGAGGTTCTCCACGGTCGCGGTCCACTCCGCCTCGGAGACGCCCATGCCCTGGTGCGCCGTCTTCATGTCGCGCCCCAGGTAGGCGCAGGGCCCGCCGGTCGCGTCGCAGATCTGGTCCGCGAGGTGCGACTTCAGCTTCTCGAGCTCCGGCCCCTTCATGTCCTTGAAGCGCGCGTTGACCCGCGCATCGCCGGCCATGTTCGCGACGAAGTCGCCGACGACCAGCGCAATGCCCTCGCGCCCGCCGAGCCGCTGGTAGAGGGACGGCTCCGGCTCCCCCAGCGTGGCGCAGCCGCGGAGCCCCACCGCCAGCAGGGCAACGACACCGAGTCTCCTCATCGCGACCCTCCTAGGAAAGCCACCGTTTGCGTCGCTTGTAATGCTTGACGTCCCGGTACGACTTGCGCGCCCCGACTTCGGTCAGGCCTAGATAGAACTCCTTGATGTCCGCGTTCCCGCGGAGCGCACTCGCACTGCCCTCCAGCACGATGCGTCCGTTCTCCATCACGTAGCCGTGCTCGGCGATGGTGAGCGCGAGGGCGGCGTTCTGCTCGACCAGCAGCACCGTCAGCTTCTCCTGGCGGTTGAGCTGCTGGACGATCCCGAAGATCTCCTCGACGAGCATCGGCGCCAGGCCGAGCGAGGGCTCGTCGAGGAGCATGACGTGCGGGCTCGCCATCAGCGCGCGGCCGATGACGAGCATCTGCTGCTCGCCCCCCGAGAGATAGCCGGCCTGCACCGCGCGGCGCTCCCCGAGCCGGGGGAAGTACTCGTAGACGCGGGCGATCCCCTCTGCCATCCGGCGGCGGTCCGCCTGGATGTGGGCGCCGGCGATCAGGTTCTCCTCGGTCGTGAGGTGCTCGAACACGCGGCGCCCCTCGAACACCTGGACGATGCCGCGCCTGACGATGTCGTGCGGCGCCAGCCGGTCGATCCGCGTGCCGCCGAACTCGACGGAGCCCTTCGTGACCTCGCCGCGCTCGGAGCGCAGGAGCCCGGAGACCGCCTTGAGCGTCGTCGTCTTGCCGGCCCCGTTGGCGCCGAGCAGGGTCGTGATGCCGCCCTCGCGGACGTTGAGCGACACGCCCTTGAGGACGAGGATGACGCCGTCGTAGATGACCTCGATGTTGTTGAGACTCAGCATGCCCGTCGGTGCTCACGGCTGCGCGCCGCATCGGCGTACGGCCGGAGCGGGTGCCCCTCCGAGAACCGTAGTCGTTCCCGTAGTCGAGACGGGGCCCCGCCGCGCGCCGCCGCCAACGCTACTTCTTCGCGGCCGCCTCCTTGATGTGCTTGGCCACCACGTCCGTGTAGGCCGCGTACCAGTCGGTGACCTTGACGAACTTGCCCCCCTTGACCTGCCAGATCTGGACGAGCCCGCCACCCTCGTGGTCGGCCGGAGTGATCTTGAGCGGCGGCACCAGACCGCCGAGAGTAAAGTTGGAGATCTTCTCGAAGCCGGCCTTCGCGTCGGCGCCGGTGATCTTGCCGTCGGGCTTCGCCTTCAGCGCGTTGCGGATAGCCTCGACGTGGAGCGCGGCGATGAGCACGCCGCGATTGTAGAAGACGGTCGAGTCCATCTCCTTCGGCGCGGGCTTTCCCTCCTTCTTGTACATCTCCCGGATCTCGTTCAGCACGGGGTAGTCAGTTCCGACGCCCGCGAACTGCATCGTGTAGTAGCCCTCGGCGACGGCGAAGCCGCCGGCGGCGTCGATGTTCGCCTCAGCCGAGCCCCACACGAACGACACGACCTTGCGCAGCGGATAGCCGACACGCTTCAACTCCTTGATCGACACCGCGGGGGCGCCGCCGAACAGATGGGCGATCACGAAGTCCGCGCGGTAGCGCTGGGCGATGTCGAGCACCTGGGCGCCCATCTCCACGCCCGGCGGCGGGACGGCGAACGTCTTGAGCTGAAACCCTTCTTTCGCCGAGAGGTCCTCGAGCACCTCGATGGGCTCGCGCCCGGCGGGGTTGTCGTAGAAGATGTACGCGATCTTCTTGCCCTTGAGGCTCCCGCCGAGCTGCTTCTTCACGAAGTCCACCGCCGCCGTGCCCTGCGACCAGTAGGTGGCGGCAATCGGGAAGATATACGGGTACCGTTGACCGTCGGCGGCGGCGGCGCTCCCGAAGCCCGGAGAGGTGCCGGGAATCCGATCCTCTGTCAGCCGCTGGGCGAGCGCGTAGATCTGGGGCGTGCCGTAGACGGCGATGGTCACGGCGCCTTCCTTCTTGTGGCGCTCGTAGGACTCCACGGCCGGCGGTACCTTGTATTCGTGGTCGATCTCCAGAGCCCTGATCTTGTAGCCCTCGACCCCGCCCTTGCTGTTCACGAGGGCGATGTAGTCGTGGAAGCCGGGGCACAGGACCGTTCCGACGATCTGCGTCGCTCCGGTCCGGTCGCACTGCACGCCTACGACGATCTCGCCCTTCGACTGGGCGTGGGCGGGAGCGCCCGAGAGCAGACCGCCCGCCGCCACGATCAGCGCTGTTACGATGACCAGATAGTGCCGCATGAGTTCCCCTTTCATCGCGTACCTCAGTACGCGAATGGCCAGACGCGGAAGTAGTTTCGGATGTTGCGCCACAAGCGGTTCAAGCCCTCCGGCTCCACGATCAGGAAGAAGATGATGAGGGCGCCGAAGAGCATCAGGCGGAGGTTGGGGATGAGGTTGAGCACGGTTTGCTGCGAGAAGAAGATGCCGCCGAAGGCCTCCATGGCGTAGCGAATGACGATGGGCAGCAGGGTGACGAAGATGGCGCCGAAGATCGAGCCCAGGACCGAGCCGAGCCCGCCGATGATGATCATCGCCAGGTAGTCGATGGACACCGTGATCTGGAACTGCTCGTAATTCGCGATACCCAGGAAATACGTGTAGAGAACGCCTGTCACCCCGGCGTAGAAGGACGAGATGGCGAAGGCCAGAACCTTGTAGCCGAAGATGTTGATACCAATGATCTCGGCAGCGATGTCGTGGTCGCGGATGGCGATGAAGGCCCGTCCCACCCGGCTGCGCACCAGGTTCATGCTCCCCACGACGGCGAGGACGACGAAGACGAGCAAGAAATAGTACATGTCGCGCTGGCTCGTCAGCACCATGGAGCCCAGGCGCGGTCGCGGCACTTCGATGGACGCCTGCACACCGCCGCTGATGAACGTGACATGGTTGATGGTCCACTCGATGATGAGCTGGCCGGCGAGGGTCGCAATGGCCAGGTACAGGCCCTTGATCCGTAGAGACGGGATGCCCACCACGGCGCCCACGAGCGCGGCCATGAGCCCGCCGGCGAGGAGGTTCACCGGCCACGGCGAGCCGAGGCGCGTGGCGAGGTTCGCCGCGGTGTAGGCCCCCACGGACATGAACGCCCCGTGGCCGATGGACACTTGCCCGGTGTAGCCCACCAAAATGTTGAGGCCGAGGGCGCCGACCACGGCCACCCACACGAGGTTGGCCACGGACAGATAGTACTCGTGGAGGGTGAGCGGGATGAGCGTGAAAAAGAGCACGGCGAGGACCGCCACCGTCCACCGGGCGATGGGCAGCGGGTACAGCGCCATGTCCGCCTGGTACGTCGTCTTCAACACGCCGCACTCTCGATGAATCACGCACGCCTCCACTCACCCGGTCTGCGGCCGATGCATGGGCCTTTCATACGCGCTCGATGATCCTCTTGCCGAACATCCCGTAGGGCCGAATCATCAGGGCCGCGATCATCAGGACGTAGGGCGCGAAGTCTTTGGTACCGCCGCCCACGTAGGGGTCGACGTAGCCCGCCGCCACGTTCTCCACGATCCCGACGATGAGACCTCCGACGATCGCGCCGGGGATGGAGTCGAGTCCTCCCAGGATCACCACCGGGAACACCTTGAAGCCGACCAGCGAGAGGTTCACGTCCACCCCGAGCAGGTTCCCCCAGAGGACGCCGCCCAGCGTCGACACCACGCCGGTCATAGCCCAGGCCAGCCCGAAGTAGCGCTCGACGTTGATGCCCATGGCCATGGCCACCTGCTGGTTGTCGGCGACTGCGCGCATGGCGATGCCATTTCGGGACTTCAGGAAGAACCACCCGAAGCCGGTGAGGAACATCAGACTCACCACGGCGCCGAGCACCTGGATGGGGGGGACCAGCAGCGGGCCGAGGACGAAGGGCTCGTCGGGGATGGGGAGCGGCAGGGCCCTGGTCCCGGCGCCGAGCGTCGACGGCCCGATGCCGCGTAGGATCGAGGCGAGGCCGATGGTGGCCATGACCACCGCGATGGCCGGCCGGCCGATGAGCTTGCGCAGCATGACGCGCTCGAGGGCGAAGCCGAAGACGATCATGCAGACGAGGCCGAGCGCGACGGCCAGCCACAGCGGCGCCCCCCAGGCGCCGAGGCTCCCCGCCACGACGAGGCCGGCGATCATGACGAACTCCCCCTGCGCGAAATTGATCGCGTCGGTCGCCTTGTAGACGAGGACGAAGCCGAGCGCGATCAGGGAGTACATGAGCCCGATCAGGATGCCGTTCGACATC
>QHSZ01000183.1 GCA_003220595.1 Candidatus Rokuibacteriota bacterium
GAGGTGCCGTTTTGAGAGCGGCGTACTTCAAGGAGCACGGCGGCGCCGACAAGATCCTCTACGGCGATTATCCCGACCCGGCGCCCGCGGCGGGCGAGGTCGTCGTCCGCGTCAGGGCCTGCGCGCTCAACCACGTCGACATGCTGCTCCTCGACGGCCGCTTCCCGCCGCCCGAGGGGCTGCCCCACGTCAACGGCTGCGAGGTCACGGGCACGGTCGAGACGCTCGGCGCGGCGGTGCAGGGGCTCGCGCGCGGCCAGCGGGTGATCGTCTTCCCGGGCTTCTCGTGCGGGACCTGCGAGTACTGCTTGCGCGGCGAGCGCACCGTGTGCGTGCGCTACGGCTACCTCGGGGCCCACAAGGACGGCGGCTACGCGGAGCTCGTGAAGGCCCCCGCGGCGAACGTCCTGCCGCTGCCGGAGGCGATCGGCTTCGAGGCGGGCGCGGCGCTCCCGCTCGCGTTCCTCACGTCGTGGCACGCACTCGTGGCTCGGGCCGAGCTCCGGCCGGGCCAGACCGTGCTCGTCCAGGCGGCGGGCAGCGGCGTCGGCAGCGCCGCGATCCAGATCGCGCGGCTCATGGGCGCGCGCGTCATCGCCACGGTCGGCGCCGACGACAAGGTCGAGTTCGCCAAGGCGCTCGGCGCCGAGCGCGTCGTGAACTATCGCCGGGAGGACTTCGTCGAGGCGGCGAAGACGTGGACGAACAAGCGCGGCGTGGACGTCGTCATCGAGCACATCGGCGGCGAGACGCTCGAGAAGTCCGTCTACGCGCTGACCCGGCTCGGCACGCTCGTCACGATCGGCTCCCACGACACCCACTGGGGCCGCCTCGACCTCCGCCACGTGTACGGAAAGAACCTCCGGATCGTCGGGACTAACCTGGGCTCGATCGGGGAGCTCCGGACGATCCTGGATTACGTGGCGCAGGGCACGCTGAAGCCGGTGATCGACCGCAGCTTTCCGCTGTCGAACGCGCGCGCGGCCGTCCAGTACGTGCTCGACCGGAAGAACAAAGGGAAGGTCCTCCTGGTCTCGTGACGCTCGCCGGGCTCCTCGATCGCGCGGCGCTGCGCCGTCCCGACGCCGAGGCCGTCGTGGACGGCGACCGGCGCCTCACGTACGCGGCCCTCGACGCGCGCGCGGCCGCGGTCGCGCGCGGCCTCGCGCGGCTCTCCGTCGGCCGGGGCGACCGCGTCCTGATCGCGCTCAAGAACCGGCTCGAGCACGTCGTCGTCTACTGGGCGCTCCAGAAGCTCGGGGGCGTGCCGACGCCCGTCAACTTCCGGCTGCCGGCCGGCGAGCTGCGGTACGTGCTCGAGGACTCGGGCGCGACGCTCGCGCTCTTCGAGTCCGCGACCGCCCCTGCCGTGCTGGAGGCCGCCGGTGGACGGCGCCTTCCGCTGGTCTTCGTGGGCGCCGACGCCCCCGCGGGAACGATCGCCTTCGAGGCGCTCGAGGGCGGGGGCGGGCTCGGCGCGGCGCCCCCCGGGGAGGGCGATCTCTCCCTGATCCTCTACACGTCGGGCACCACCGGACGGCCGAAGGGCGTCCCGCGCACCCACAAGAATCACTACGCCGGCGCGCTGGCGCACGCGCTCCAGTGCGGCTACACCTGGGGCGAGCGCACGCTCGGCGTGATGCCCCTCTACCACACGATGGGGATCCACTCGTTGACGAGCATGGCGGCCGTCAACGGCTGCTTCGTGTGCCAGCCCGACTGGTCGCCGGCCGGCGCGCTCGCGCTCATCGCCCGCGAGCGCCTGACCGCGCTCTACCTGATCCCGACGCTCTTCTACGAGCTGGTGCACGCGGGGGAGCTCGCCCAGGCGGACGTCACCTCCGTGCGGAAGCTCGCCTACGCGGGCGCGCCGATGCTCGTGCCGCTCACCGAGGCGTGCGCGAAGGCCTTCGTGCCCGACGCCTTCGTCAACCACTACGGCTCCACGGAGATTTACACGTTCTCGATCTTCTCGGACGTGCGCGCGAAGCCCGGCTGCGCGGGCCGGGCCGGCCTGCACGGCAAGCTCCGCGTGGTCACCGCGAGCACCGAGCGGCGGGTCGGACCCGACGAGGTCGTGCCGGCCGGGACGAAGGGCGAGATCATCGCGAGCCTCGACGGCGACGAGGCGTTCGCCGGCTACTGGAACCGCCCCGACGCCGACGCGCGCGCGCTCCGGGACGGCTGGTACTTCACGGGCGACATGGGCTACGTGGACGCCGACGGCGACCTCTGGGTCGCCGGCCGCGTCGACGACATGATCATCAGCGGCGGCGAGAACATCCACCCGGTGGAGGTGGAGGACGTGCTCGCGCGCCACCCGCGCGTCCGCGACGTCGCGGTGATCGGCGAGCCCGACGCGAAGTGGGGCGAGCGCGTCGTCGCGTTCGTCGTGCCCGCGGCGCCCGACGTGAGTGCCCACGAGCTCGACGCGCACTGTCGCGCCAGCGGCGACCTCGCGCGCTGGAAGCGCCCGCGCCGCTTCGTCTTCGTCCGCGAGATCCCCAAGACCGCGTCGGGCAAGATCCTGCGCCGGCTGCTCCGAGACGGCCGGTACACGGAGGGGCCTCCATGAGCGAGTTCCTGAGGGTCGAACGATCGGGCGCCGTCGCGACGATCTGGATCGACCGCCAGCCGAAGATGAACACGCTGACCGTCGCGATGCGGAACGAGTTTCCGGGGATCTTCCAGGCGCTCGAGGCCGACGACGCGGTACGCGTCGTCGTCATTCGCGGCGCCGGGGGCAAGGCCTTCAGCGCCGGCGGCGACGTCTCCGAGTTCCTCACGCTCGCGCCCGCGGATCTCGAGAGCTGGGGTGACACGCTGACCGCGGCCGAGCGGTGCCGGAAGGCGGTGATCGCCGCGATCGACGGGTATACGATGGGGGCCGGCCTCGAGCTGGCGGTCGCGTGCGACTTCCGGATCGCGACGCTCCGCTCCGAGTTCGCGTTCCCGGAAGTGAGGCTCGGCATGATCCCCGGGAGCGGCGGGACGCAGCGGGCGCTTCGCCTCATGGGCATGACGCGCGGCAAGCTCTTCATGATGACGGGCCGGCGGATCTCGGCCGCCGAGGCCGAGGCCTGGGGCCTGATCACGCAGGCCGTGCCGAACGAGACGCTGGGCGAGGCGGTGGGGGCGCTCGCGACCGAGCTCGCCGAGAAGGCGCCGCTGGCGCTCCGCACGCTGAAGATGGTGCTGAACCGGGGCGCCGAGGCGCCGCTCGAGACGGCGCTGGAGCTCGAGCGCAAGGCGTACGCGTGGCTCCGGTCCACGCACGACTACGCGGAGGGCGTGACCGCGTTCCTGGAGAAGCGCCCGCCGAAGTACACAGGGAGATAGCCCGTGGCCCACTCGTTCGGCTTGATCCTAGCGAACCGCGCCGTCGTCCTCGGCGTCGTGAAGGTGGCGGACCTCATCGACCAGACGGTGGAGGCGGAGCGCGCGGGCGCCTTCGACGCCGTCTGGGTGGGCGACAGCCTCCTCGCCAAGCCGCGCCTCGAGTCGGTGACGCTGCTGTCGAGCCTGGCCACGGTGACGAGCCGGGTACGGCTCGCGGTCGGCTGCATGGCGACGTTCGTCCACCGCCACCCCGTCATGCTCGCCCACCAGTGGGCGAGCCTCGACGTGATCTCGAACGGGCGCGCCTGGCTCGTCGCCTGCCTCGGCGGGCCCAGCGACGCGAACGCGGCGCAGGCGGCCGAGCACAGGGTCATGGGCGTCGCGTCGGCCGAGCGGCCGGAGCGCCTCGAGGAGGGCGTCGGCATCCTCCGGCGGCTCTTCGCCGAGAAGAGCGTCTCGCACCGGGGCCGCTTCTACACGTTCGAGGGCGTGACGCTTGAGCCCCGGCCGGTGCAGCAGCCCTGCCCGATCTGGATCGCGTCGAACCCGACGGGGCTCACGTGGAAGGGCGGCGCATCGGCGTCCGAGGCTGCGGTCGAGCGCTCCTACCGCCGCGTGGCGCGCTTCGCCGACGGCTGGATGACCAACAAGCTCTCGCCGACGGAGTTCCGGGCGCAGTTCGCGCGCATCCGGGCGATGGCGGGCGAGGAGGGGCGCGATCCCGCGGCGCTCGGCAGCGCGCTCTACCACAACATCAACATCAACGAGGACCGCGCCAAGGCCCTGGAGGAGTCGCGCGCCTTCCTCGACACGTACTACACGGCGAAGTTCACACCCCGGTTCGTCGAGCAGTGGACCGTCGCCGGGAGCCCGAAGCAGTGCGTCGCGGAGCTGCGCGCGTACTTCGACGCCGGCGTCGGCCACATGGCGCTCCGGCTCACGTCCTGGGACCAGCGGGGACAGCTCAAGCGGTTCCTCGACGACGTCGCGCCCGCCTTCGGAGGCCGCTGATGCTCAAGGGCATCGACCACCTCGTCGTCGCCGTCCCGGACCTCGACGTCGCCCGGAAGAGCTACGAGGCGCTCGGCTTCACCGTCGTGCCGGGCGGGCGGCATCCGGTCGGCACCCACAACGCGCTGATCGCCTTCGCGGACGGTGCGTACGTCGAGCTGATCGCGTTCTACGAGGCGAACCCGTCCCACAAGTGGTGGGCGCCGCTCCAGAAGGGGGGCGGCCTCGTGGACTTCTGCATGCAGACCGACGACCTTGCCGGCGACACCGCGGCCTTCCGGCGGGCCGGCGTCGCCATCGACGACCCGTCGCCGCTCTCGCGCGTGCGCCCCGACGGCTACCGGCTCGCGTGGGTGCTCTCGATCCCGCGCGCGGGCCAGCGCGGGGTCGCCCCGTTCCTCATCCAGGACGAGACGCCGCGCGAGGAGCGCATTCCGCGCCAGACGACCCATGCGAACGGCGTGACCGGGATCGGCGCCGTGACCGTCGCCGTCCCCGACGTCGCACCCGTCCGAACGTGGTACGCCGACGTCCTGGGCCGGCCCGGCCGGGACGTCGGGCGGCAGGACCTCGACGCCGAGGGGGTCGCGTTCACCGTCGGCCCTCACACGCTCGAGTTCGTCACGCCGCGCGGCGCCGGGGGGCCGCTGCGCGAGTGGCTCCAGACGCGTGGCGCCTCACCGTACGCCGCAACGCTCGCCGCCGGGCGAGCGATCCCGCTCGATCCGACGAAAACCCTCGGGGCGAAGCTCGCCCTCATCTGAGCCTGAGAGAGAGAGTCCCATGACGCGCACGCAACGATGGGCGGCCGTGCTGGCCGCAAGCGCCGTCCTGGCGTCGGGCGCCGTCGGCGCCCGCGCCCAGCAGCCGCCGGTGACGCTCGCCTTCGCGACGCTCGACAGCGGCAGCGCCTGGTACATCTACGGCGCGACCATGGCCGAGGTGCTGCGCCGCGCGTTGCCGCCGGGCTCCAACGTCGACGTGAAGCCGCGCGCCGGCGGCGTCGGCAACCCGAGGCTCGTGGCGAAGAACGAGACGCCGCTCGGCTTCGGCTTCACCGTGACGAACCGCTGGGCCTACGAGGGTAAGGAGGCCTACGACCAGAAGCTCGACAACCTGCGCGCGCTCGTCGGCGGCCTCGACACCTACTACATGGTGGCGGTCGCCGCGAAGGCGCTCGGCCTCACCTCGGTGCGCGAGATCAAGGAGAAGAAGCTCGCCGTCAAGGCCACCACGCAGCCCGTCGGCGCGCTCGGCGAGTTCTCGGCGCGCCAGCTCCTGCGCTCCGCGGAGATGAGCTACGCGGACCTCAAGGGCTGGGGCGGCTCCATGCAGCACGCCGGCTACAACGTCATCGTGGACGCCTTCAAGGACGGGCGCGCCGACGTCCTCTTCGCCGTGGTGACGCCGAAGCACCCATCGGTCACCGAGATCGCCA
>QHSZ01000241.1 GCA_003220595.1 Candidatus Rokuibacteriota bacterium
CTCATCGAGGTGGTCGTAGTGGTCGTGCGAGATAAGGACGACGTGGATGGGCGGCAGGTCCTCGAAGGGAAGCCCGGGCGGCGTCACGCGCTTCGGCCCGGCGAAGCCGAACGGACTCGCCCGCTGCGACCACTGCGGGTCGGTGAGGACGTTCACCCCGTCGAGCTGGACCAGCAGGGTCGAGTGACCGACCCAGGTCACGCTGTCCGCGGCCGGGGTGCCGCGGAGCGTCGCGAGGTCGCTCGCGACGACCGGGAGGTTGGCGGTTCGCGGGCTCACGGTGCTGGACCACACGCGCGCGCCGAAGAACGTGAGGCGCGTCCAGGTGCCCGCCGGCGCAAACGCGGCACTCGTGTTCGCGAAGCCGCGCACCCGGTGGTGTGGGGGCGCGCCGGGCACGGCATTCCCGACCCCCTCGCAGGCGGTCCCGAGCAGTGCCACGAGCGCGAGGGCAGAGGCGGCGAGCGCCCTTCGCGGGCCACTCGCGGTGCGCGTCGGCCTCACGGACATCGGGACGGCGTCACGCTCTTCGTTCGGCCGACGGCAGCTCGAGGATGAACGCGGCGCCGCCCTCGGGTCGGTTCTCCGCGCGGAGCGTGCCGCCGAGCTCGGTCACGATCCCGTACGACACGGAGAGCCCGAGCCCGCTGCCCTCGCCAGGGGGCTTGGTCGTGAAGAAGGGGTCGAAGATCCGCGGCATGATCTCCGCGGCGATGCCGGGGCCGGTGTCGCGCATCTCGAGGCAGACGGCGGCCCCGTTGGACCAGGTCGTGACGGTCAGCACGCGCGGACCCGGATGCCGCGCCATCACGTAGTGCGCGTTCTGGAGCAGGTTCAGCAGCACCTGCTGGAGCTGGTTCTCGTCACCGAGCACGTAGGGGCTCTGCGCGAACTCGGTCACCACGCGGATGTCGTCCTGCTTGAGCTGGTAGGCCTTGAGGTCGAGCACGCGGCGCGCCTGGTCGACGAGCGAGCACGGCCGCCGCTCGGGCTTGTACTGGCGCGCGAAGAGGAGCAGGTTCTGGACGATCCGCGCCGCGCGCGAGGCCTCCTCGGCGACGATCGTCAGTCGCTCGTTCACGTGCGCCGTCACCTCCGGGTTCGTGAGCAGGAGGTGCGCCTGGCCGAGGATCGTCGTGAGCGGGTTGTTGATCTCGTGGGCGACACCGGAGGCGAGCTCGCCGACCGCCGAGAGCTTCTCGGCGTGGATGAGCTGCGCCTGCGCGCGCTTCAGCTCCTCGAGCTGGCGCAGCGTCTCCTGGTAGAGCCGCGCGTTGTCGAGCGCCAGACCGATCTGGTAGGCCGTCGCCTGGACGAGCGCGATCTCACGGGCGTCGAAGCGGTCGGGGATCTGCCGGCCGAGCGAGAGGGTGCCGAGGATCCGGCCGCGGCAGCGGATCGGGACGCAGACGAAGCCGCGGATCTGGTCGAGCCGGACCGCGGCCTTCGCCCCCGGGAAGAGGTGCGGGTCCTTGACGACGTTCACCGACTGCAGGGGCCGCCCGGTCTTGGCGACCCGTCCGATCAGCCCCTTGCCCACGGGCAGGAGCCGGTTGACCTCGCGCAGCCGCGCGGACATCCCGCGCTCGCCCTCGAGTTTCAGCGTCTTGCCGTCGGCCGAGAGCATGTGGAGGCTCGCGATCTCGTGGCCGGTGACGTGCGTGAGGGCCTCCAGCGCGGTCCGGAGCACGTCGCGGACGTCGAGCGTGCGGCTGACCGTCTCGGCGACCGCATGGAGGATCTCGAGGTGCGAGCCGGCGTCGGAGCCGCTTCCCGACCGCCGGCGACCGTCAGTCCGCGGCCGGGAGCGCGTTGCGCGCCGCTTCAAGCGCGGCCTCGATCAGCGATCGGTCGGAGCCGGGGAGGTCCGACAGGTCGGCGGCGATCGTGAGCAGCAGCGCGATCTCGGCGAGGTGGGTGGCGGCGCGCTCCGGCCGCCCCGCGGCCGCCTCACGCGCGGCGGCGAGCGCCGCGTCTTCGAGGCGCGCGCCCGTGGACGCGCGCGCGCCCGCCGGCATGGCGCGCGTCACGCCGAAGACGGCCCGCGCCAGGTGCCGGCAGGGATCCGTGGGCGCCGCGCCGGGCTTCGCCTCGCCGGCGGCGCGCGCGCCGACTCGTGAGAGCCCGGCCGTCACGGCGCGCTCCAGGTACATGAAGTCGAACGGCTTGGCGACGTAGTCGACGGCGCCGAGCTTGAGGGTCTCGCGCGCGACGGCGACGTCCTCGTTGGCCGTGACCATGATGACGGCGATCTCGTCGTCGAGTGCACGGATCCGGCGCAGGGTCTCGACCCCGTCGACGCCGGGCATGTGGATGTCGAGGAGCACGAGGTCGGGCCGCTCGCGCGTGACCGCCGCGAGGGCGTCGTTGCCGCTCGCGGCCTCCTCGACCGTGTAGCCTTCACCGGCGAGAAACTCGGTCAGCACCTCGCGCACCTGGGCCTCGTCGTCCACGATCAAAATATGGCCGAGGGAGCTGGTCATTGATAACGGGGTCCGCGAGGCCGGCGCGACCCGTGGGTGGCCTGAGGCAGGCGCGCGTCGGTCATTGGTAACGGGGTCCGCGAGGCCGGCGCAACCCGTGGGTGGCCTGAGGCAGGCGCGCGTCGGTCATTGGTAACGGGGTCCGCGAGGCCGGCGCGACCCGTGGGTGGCCTGAGGCAGGCGCGCGTCGCTCATCGCCCCCTATTCTACTGCCTAGGCGGGGACACGGGCGATGAGGTCGTAGACGAGGTTGAGCGCGCCGTCGAGCTTGTCGGGCTCGGCGCCGCCCCCCTGGGCGAGGTCGGGCCGGCCACCGCCGCGGCCGCCGACGGCCTGCGCGACCGCCTGGATGATGCGGCCCGCCTGAAACCGCTTGGTGAGGTCCGTCGTGACCGCCGCGATCAGGCTCACCTTGCCGTCCGTGACGCTGCCGACGCAGACGACGCCCGAGCCCAGGCGGTCGCGGAGTGTGTCGGCGACGGCGCGGAGCCCCTCGGCGTCGAGCTCGTCCACGCGCGCGGCGATCACGGCGACGCCGTTGACCTGGCGGGCGGCCGCCACGAGCTCCTCGGCGCGCGAGCGGGCGAGCTTCGCCTGGAGCGTCTCGAGCTGCTTCTCGAGCGTCTTCTGCTCCTCGAGGAGCTTCTGGAGGCGCCGCGGCACCTCGAGCGGGGCGATTTTCAAGATCTCGGCCGCCTCGCGCAGGGCCGCCTCCTTGCGCGCCACGGCCTCGAGCGCCGCCGTGCCCGCGACGGCCTCGATACGCCGAACGCCCGCGGCCACGGCGCCCTCCATCTGGACCTTCAGGAGCCCGATCTCGCCCGTCTGGTCGAGGTGGGTGCCCCCGCAGAGCTCGGTCGAGAAATCGCCGATCTTGATGACGCGCACGCGGTCGCCGTACTTCTCGCCGAAGAGGGCCAGCGCGCCCATCCGGAGCGCCTCGTCGAGGTCGAGCTCGAGCCGCGTGACCGGCGTGTTCGCCTGGACCTGCTCGTTCACCAGCTCCTCGACCTGCCCGAGCTCGCGGTCCTTCACCTGGCCCCCGTGCGCGAAGTCGAAGCGCAGGTGGTCGGGCGCGACGAGCGAGCCGGCCTGGGTCACGTGGGTCCCGAGCACCTTGCGGAGCGCCGCATGGAGCAGATGCGTCGCCGTGTGGTGCTGGCGGAGCCCCTGGCGCCGCGGCGTCTCGATGCTCACCGCGACGTCCTCGTTCTCGTGGAAGCCGCCGTGGACGACGCGAACCCGGTGGACGATCAGCTTCGGACCCCGGTAGTACGTGTCGAGGATCCGCCCGCGGCCGGCGCGCCCGGCGAGGGTGCCGGTGTCGCCCACCTGGCCGCCCGACTCGGCGTACGCCGGCGTGCGGTCGAGGATCATCTCGACCTCGGCGCCCTCGCCGGCCTCGCGCACGCGCCGGGCGCCGCCCTCCGCCGGGTCCACGATCGCGAGGATACGCGCTGGCGCGGTGAGCGTGTCGTAGCCGACGAACTCGATCGCCGGCAGCTCGGCGCCGAGCCGCTGGTAGATCGCCGTCGCCTCGGCGGTGGCGTCGCCGGCGCCGAACGTCGCGCCCGCCCGCGCCCGCTCACGCTGCGTCTGCATCTCGGCCTCGTACGCCGCGTTCGTCTCGTCGGTGACCTGCCACCCCTTGTCGCGGAAGATCTCCTCGGCCAGGTCCCTGGGGAACCCGTGCGTGTCGTAGAGCTTGAAGAGGAAGCTCCCGTCGAGGACCGGGGGGCTCGTGACGCCTCGCGCCGCCCGGCGCCGCCGCGCCTCGTCATACTCCTCGATCAGCTGCATGCCGGTGTCGAGCGTCTCGGCGAAGCGCTCCTCCTCGTCGCGGACGGCGGCCTCGATCCGCCCATGCTCGGTCGCGAGCTCGGGATACGCCTCCCGCATGAGCTCGGCGACCCACTCCACCGTGCGCCAGAGGAACGGCTCCGTCAGGCCGAGCAGGCGGCCGTGGCGCATCGCGCGGCGCATGATGCGCCGGAGCACGTAACCGCGCCACTCGTTCGAGGGCGTGACGCCGTCGGCGATGAGGAACGCCGTCGTCCGCGCGTGATCGGCGATCACCTGCATGGAGACGTCGTCCTGCTCGCGCGCCCGGTAGGGCTTGCGCGCGAGGGCCGAGACACGCTCGATGAGCGGGGCGAACAGGTCCGTGTCGTAGTCCGACATCTTGCCCTGCAGGACCGCGGCCATGCGCTCGAGCCCCATGCCCGTGTCGATGGACGGCCGCGGCAGCGGCGTCATGGCGCCGCTCGCGTCGCGGTTCCACTGCATGAAGACCAGGTTCCAGATCTCGAGCCAGCGGTCGCACTCGCACGCGGGCCCGAGGCACGGGCGCCCGGCGGCGGCCTCCGCGCACGGCAGGTGGTCGCCCTGGTGGAAGTGGATCTCGGAGCACGGGCCGCACGGCCCCGTGTCGCCCATGGCCCAGAAGTTGTCCTCCTCGCCCAGGCGCAAGATCCGGTCGTCCGCGAGGCCGGCGACCTTCTTCCAGAGCCCGAACGCGTCATCGTCGTCGGTGAAGACGGTCGCCTTGAGCCTCCGCCCGTCGAGGCCGAGGTCCCGCGTGAGGAACTCCCAGGCGAACGCGACCGCGTCGGCCTTGAAGTAGTCGCCGAACGAGAAGTTCCCCAGCATCTCGAAGAACGTGTGGTGGCGCGCGGTGCGCCCGACGTTCTCGAGGTCGTTGTGCTTGCCGCCGGCGCGCACGCACTTCTGACAGGTCGTGGCGCGCGCGTAGTCGCGCCGCTCCTCGCCGAGGAAGACGGACTTGAACTGGACCATGCCCGCATTCGTGAAGAGGAGCGTCGGATCGTCGCCGGGCACGAGCGACGACGAGCGCACGCGGACGTGGCCGCGCGTCTCGAAGTACTTGAGGAACCTCTCGCGGAGCTCGTTCCCGGTCATGGGAAGGCTCATTGTACCATCGCGCGTCGCCCCCTCTGGCGACGCGCCGCCCTACTCGGACCGCGCCTCCACCACCAGGCTCTGGAGCGCGCGGCCGATCGGGCCGCGCACGTCGTGCAGGCGCGTGTCGGCGAGGCCGACGCCGTGCGGCTCGTAGATCGACAGACAGTCCATCCCGACCCACTCGCCTTCCAGCGGGCGATGCACGCTCACCGTGAGGTCGGCGTTGATCGCGGTGAAGCGCTTGTGCTCGATGGCCGCGCTCACGCCGCTGCCGGAGTCGGCGGCGACGAGCACGCGCTCGAGCGGCGAGGTCGGCGTTCCGGCCACGAGCGGCACGCGCTGCCGCATCCAGGCGGCCACGCGGCCGCTGCCCCAGTCCCCGCGCACGAGCCGCGTCTCCATCGCCTCGTGATAGCTGACGGGCTCGTTGAAGAAAGGAA
>QHSZ01000242.1 GCA_003220595.1 Candidatus Rokuibacteriota bacterium
GACGAGCAGCACCGACACGCCTTGCTCCCGGTTGATGGCCTGCACGATCCGTGCGATCTCGCGCACGACCATCGGCGCCAGCCCGAACGAGGGCTCGTCGAGGAGCAGGAGCCGCGGCTCGGCCATGAGCGCCCGACCGATGGCCAGCATCTGCTGCTCGCCGCCGCTCAGCGTGCCCGCCAGCTGCGTCCGCCGCTCGGCCAGGCGCGGGAAGCGGCGCTCCACCGCCTGGAGCGTGCGGCGGATCTCGCCGGCGGACCGGCGACGATACGCGCCCATCGTGAGGTTCTCGAAGACCGTCATCTGCGGGAAGAGCCGGCGGCCCTCCGGCGCGTGCGCCAGCCCGAGCGCCACGACGCGATGGGCCTTCCAGCGCGAGATGTCGCGACCGCCGAGCAGGATGCGGCCGCCGGCGCTCGGGACGAGACCGGAGATCGCGCGGAGCGTCGAGGTCTTGCCGGCGCCATTGGGGCCGATGACGGCGACGACCTCGCCCTCCCCCACCCGCAGCGACACGCCTTTCACCGCGGCGACGTTGCCGTAGCGGACGTCGAGGTCGCTCACCTCAAGCACGGGATTCCTCGGCGCCCAGGTACGCCTCGATCACGACGGGATTCGCCTGGATGTCTCGCGGCGTTCCCTCGGCGATCAGGACGCCGTGGTCCAGCACGGTGATGACGTCGCAGAGCCCCATCACCGCGCGCATGTCGTGCTCGACGAGGAGGATGGTCTTGCCCTCGGCGCGAAGGGTCCGGAGCACCGCCATGGTGTCCGTGCTCTCCTGGGCGGTCAGCCCGGCGAGTGGCTCATCGAGGATCACGAGCTCGGCCGCCGTCGCGAGCACCATGGCGAGGCAGAGCGCCTTCTGGTCCCGGTGCGGCAGGTTCCCGGCGCGCTCGTCCGCCAGGTCCAGCAGACGCAGCGACGCCAGCAGCGCGCGGGCACGGGCGCGGGCCGACCGTTCCCTGTCCCGGTAGGCGGCGGTCCCGAGGAGCGTCGAGACGAATGCCGTCGCCGCGTGCAGCTGGAGCGCGAGGAGGACGTTGTCCAGCACCGTCGACTCGCGGAACAGCGTCGTCGCCTGGAACGTGCGCGCGATCCCGCGCCGGCAGATCTCGGAGGGCCGGAGGCCCGACACACGCGCGCCCTTGAAGACGATTTCGCCCGAGGACAGCGGCAGCACGCCCGTGAGCAGGTTGAAGACCGTGCTCTTCCCGGCGCCGTTCGGCCCGATCAGGCCGTGGATCGTCCGTGGCGCGACCGTCATCGAGAGCCCCGTCACGGCGTGCAGGCCGCCGAAGCGCTTGCTGACGTCCCGCAGCTCAAGGAGCAACGCGCGCTCCGACCGCCGCGGCCTTGGCGTCGCGGCGCCGCGTGAGCGCGTGCGCGATGCGGCCCGGCAGCGACACCAGCCCCTCCGGGCACACGAGCATGACAACCATGAGCACCGCGCCGTACACGAGGATCTCGTAGTGGTGCAGCTCGCGGAGGAGCTCGGAGGTGACTGCGAGCACGAGCGTGCCGACGACCGGGCCCCACACCGACTGCGCGCCGCCGATGACCGTGAAGACGACGAGCAGCACCATCGGCTCCAGGCCGAAGTCGCTCGAGTGCAGCACCTGGTGCGAGTGCGCGAAGAAGACGCCGACCAGGCCGGCGAAGAAGCTGCCGAGCACGAACACCCCGAGCTTGTAGCGGATGATGTCGACGCCGAGCGTCTCGGCGAGCAGGTCACGCTGGCGGATGGCGCTCGCCACCAGGCCGAAGCGCGAGTACTCGAGCCGGATCAGCACGGCGGCCGCGAGCAGAAACAGCGCGTACATCAGCCAGTACTGCGGGAGCTTCCCCGCGAACCCGATCGCGCCGCCGCTGAGCGGCAGCGGGTGCGGGCGCGGAATCTCGACGAGGCCCGAGGGGCCGCCGAGGTAGTCGACGAAGAAGTTGTTGAAGAACAGGCGCAGGACCTCGAGGAAGGCGAACGTGATCAGGAAATAGTAGGGTCCGCTGACCCGCAAGGCGATGCGGCCGACGGGCACCGCGACGAGCGCCGCCACGAGCGGCGCCACCGCCAGCGACCCCCAGAAGGACCATCCCGCGCGCGTCACGAGGAGCGCCGAGGCGTACGCGCCGACGCCCATGAACGAGATATGCGCCATGTTGAGCTGGCCCGTGCTCATCTCGAGCCGCAGGCTGAGGGTCAGCACGAGGTTCATCAGCAGCGTCGTCGCGACGTCGAGGTAGTACGAGTCGCGCGTGAGGACGGGGACGGCGACGCCGGCCGCCGCCAGGAGACCGAAGCCGAGCGCCGGCGACAGCCCCGGCCTACGCGACACCGAGCAGGCCCCGGGGTCGAACGAGCAGGATCGCGATGACGACGAGGAAGCCGAGCATGTTGACGGCGGCGCTGGTCATGAAGAGCGTGCCGATGCCCTCGACGGCGCCGAGCAGCAGGCCGCCCAGGACGGCGCCGGGCAGGCTGCCCATGCCGCCGACGATGATGATGATGAAGGCCTTCACCACCGGCAGCGCGCCCATCGTCGGGCTGACCGCGAAGACCGGCGCCAGGAGCGCGCCGGCCGCGCCGGCCAGCGCGCAGCCGACGCCGAAGCCGAGCGCCGACACCGCCTCGATGTTGACGCCTTGCAGGGCGGCGGCGTCGGGATCCTGGGCGACCGCGCGCATCGCCTGGCCGGTGCGCGCGAACTTGAGGAAGAGGTAGAGCGCCGTGATGAGCGCCGAGGCGGTCACGATGACGACGAGCCGCTCGCGCGAGATGACCAGCCCGAAGACGCGGACGATGCCGGAGACCGCCGACGGCACCGATTTGTCGAGCACGCCGAAGGAGAGCTGGGCGGACGCCTGCAGGACCCAGAGCAGGCCGAGCGAGACGATGAAGGCGTTGAGCGTCTTGCCGCGCAGGTGCCGGAACACGACGCGCTCGGCGAGCACGCCGGCGCCTCCCACCACCAGCACGGCCAGCACCAGCGTCAGGAAGTAGTTCACGCCGAAGACGGCGAAGGCGTAGTACGTGACGAAGCCGCCCAGCATGTAGAACTCGCCGTGGGCGAAGTTGATGATGTCGAGGATCGAGAAGATCAGCGTCAGGCCGAGCGCCACGAGGATGTAGACGACGGCCAGGCCGAAGCCGTTGAGCGCCGCCTGGACGAGCAGTTCGATGGCCCTACTTCTTCTTCAGTGCCGCGGGCAGCACCTGGGTGATGTCCACGATCTTGCCCTCCCGCACTTCGCTGATGACGAGCGGGTACAGGAACTGCCGGTCGATGCCGTAGGTCTCCTTGCCGCCGATCACCAGCGGCCCCCACACCGTCTCGAACCGCTCCTTGGTGAGCACCTCCAGGACGCGGTCGGTCTCCACGCTGCCGGCGCGCTGCATGGCCTGGGTGAAGACGTCGAAGGCCGCGAAGTTCGCCACGGCGATGACGCCGGGCACCTCGCCGTACCGCTTCTCGTAGGCCTCGCCGAACTTGCGGACGGCGCTGTTGACGTGCTCGCTCTTGACGTTGATGTTCGCCGGGCTCCACACGCCTTCCGCCGCCTCGCGCCCCGCGACGCCGATGATGGTGAAGGGATTGGTCCCCGCGGTCCAGCCCTTGGCGCCCTTGAAGCCGAGCTCCATCGCCTGCTTGAGGATGAGCCCGGCCTCACCGGCCGGGGCCGCGGCGACGTCGATCATGTCCGGCTTCTGGGCCAGCAGCTTGGTCAGCACCGGGTAGAAGTCCTTCGTGCCGCGCTCGTAGTACTCGTCCGCCGTCACCTCGAACGCGAGCCCCTTGAGCGCCTTCACGACCGCGGTATTGGTGTCCTTGCCGCTCGTGTCGTTCGGGGAGATCACCGCGACCCGCTTGACCTTCGGATGGTTCTCCTTGACCCAGCGGTAGAACGGCTCGGCGAGCTCCCACTGACTCAGCATCGACCGGAAGGAGTAGGGCTTCTCGGGCGCCAGGTTGGCCGTGCCCCAGCACACGAAGCTGAACATCACCTTGTTCGGCTCGGTGATCGTCTGGGCGGCGTTGCACGTCGCTCCGACGGCGTTCCCGATGATGTACTTGACCTTGTCCTGGAACACGAGCTTGTTCGTCGCGGTCGCCGCCTCCGCCGCCTGTGCCTTGTGGTCGTAGGCGACGAGCTTGATCTTGTAGACGTCGCCGCCGACCTTCAGGCCGCCCGCCTTGTTGATCTCGTCGGTCCGCATCTCGGCGCCGCGCTGCAGCTCGACGCCGTACGACGCCGCGCCGCCCGACAGCGGGCCGAGCAGGCCGATCGTGAGCGTCTTCTCGGCCGCCGGCGCCGGGCCAGGCCCCGCGACAGCGAAGGCGAGGACGATGAGGATCGCGAGGCTGCGTCGTGGGGTCATGGATCTCCTCCTTCTGTCGAGGGAACGGCGCTCAGCGGAATCTGGGAATGACCGTCTCGCCGAAGAGCTGCAGCGCGCGCAGGACCCGCTCGTGCGCCGGGCCGCCGGGATGCCGGAAGCGGATCAGGAAGTAATCCGCTCCCACCTCGCGATGCCACGTCTGCACCCGCTCGACGCAGTCCTCCGGCGAGCCGAGAATGAGGCGCTCGAGCGAGATGCGCTTGAGGTCGAGGTCCTCCTCCTTCTTGATGTCCTGGTAGTAGGAGCCGTGTCGCCAGTAGTACCGGTGCGTGCTCAGCAGTCCCGCCTCGTACTCCGCGATCGCCTGCTCGCGGGTCGGCGCCACGTAGCCCTCGCGGAACACGACCACCTTGTGCGGCCGCCCGCGGCTCTCCGCCGTCGCCCGGTACAGCGCCGCCCGCCGCTTGAGGCGCTCGGGCAGCTGGAAGGAGTCGGCGAGCAGGGCGTCGCCCAGGCGGCCCGCGCGCTTCATCGGCTCGTCGCCGAGCGCTGCCACCCAGATCGGCGGGTGGGGCTTCTGCACGGGCTTGGGTGTCACCATGATGTTCTGCAGTGTGTGGCGCTTGCCGACGAAGTAGACCTTCTCCTCCGTCCAGGCCCGGCGCAGGATCTCGATGCCCTCCTCGAACAGCGACACGCGGTCGCTCACCTTGAGGCCGAAGGCGGCGAAGTCGCCCTCCTGGTACCCCTGCCCCACCCCGAGGATGAGGCGTCCCTTGGAGATGATGTCCACGACCGCGCAGTCCTCGGCGAGGCGGGTCGGGTGATAGAGGGGCAGGATCGCGATCCCGGTGCCGATCCTTATCCGCGACGTCCGCGCCGCGATGGCGGCCGCGAGCGGCAGCGGCGAGGGAAAGTAGCCGCTCGGCTCCTGGTGATGCTCGGTCAGGAAGAACGAGTCGAAGCCGCACCGCTCGGCCTGCTGGGCCTCGGCGATCACCTCGTCGACCATCTGCGTGAGGTCCGCGCCCGGCGCCGGATGCGTGTTGGCCATCACCCCGAACTGGATCATCGGGTCCTCCAGCTATGTCGCACGGCTCTTGTCGAGCAGCCGCCGAGCCTTGCCCTCGCGCCCGTACGTGTAGTCGCGCAGACTGCCCGCCGCCACCAGCTCGACGGTGACGCGGATGCCGAGATCCGACTTGAGCCGTTCCTCGAGAATGCGGATCAGCTCCTCCGCCCGGGCCTCGATCCCGTCCTTCACCTCGACCTGCACCATCATGTCCTCGCGGATCTCGAGCCCGGCGCCCCTCCGCTCGACGACGCACAGCCACTCGCCCGTGGTGCGGTCGTCGGAGGTCACCGCCCGGACGCACGCCATGGGGAACACGTTCGTGCCGCGGATC
>QHSZ01000243.1 GCA_003220595.1 Candidatus Rokuibacteriota bacterium
TGGATGCGCCACGACCTCGCGCCGGCGTGACGCCGGCGCCCGGCGCCCGGCTCATGGCACGGGCGTGAGCGGGGGCTTGCCGTCGAGCACCGCCAGGCAATTCCGCACCGCGAGCGTGGCCATGGCGATGCGGGTGTCGCGTGAGGCGCTCGCGATGTGCGGCGCCAGCACGACGTTGGGGAGGGGCGCGAGCCCTGGGTGGATCGTGGGCTCTTCCTCGAAGACGTCGATCCCGGCGCCGGCGATCCAGCCCTCCTTGAGCGCTCGCACGAGCGCGGCCTCGTCGACGATCGGCCCCCGCGCCGCGTTGACGAGGATCGCCGTCTTCTTCATGAGCCGGAGGGTGCGCTCGTTGATGAGGTGCCGGGTCTTCGGCAGGAGCGGCGTGTGCAGGCTGACGAAGTCGGCCTCCCGGAGGATCGTCTCCGGCTCCGCGTAGGTGACGCGCAGCTCGCGCTCCACCGCGGGTTCCGGACGTACGGCGTCGTGGTAGAGGACGCGCATGTCGAATCCCGAGGCGCGCCGCGCGACGGCGCGGCCGATCCGCCCGAAGCCCAGGATGCCGAGCGTCTTGCCGTGCACGTCGGCGCCCCAGAGGAGATCCCACTGCCAGCGCTGCCACTGGCCCGAGCGCGCGAAGTGGTCGGCCTCGACGACGCGCCGGGCGGCCGCCATCAGGAGCGCCCACGCGAAGTCGGCGGTGGTCTCGGTGAGGACGTCGGGCGTGTTGGTCACGACGACGCCGCGGCGCCGGGCGACCGCGACGTCGATGTTGTTGTAGCCGACCGCGACGTTCGCCACGACCTTGAGGGTGGGCGCCGCCGCGAGAACCTCCTCGTCGATCGCGCTGACGATGTGACAGACGAGCCCGTCCTTGCCCTTGAGCCTCGCCAGGAGCTCGGCCTTGGGGAGCGGGGCATCCGCGCTGTGGTAGTCGACGGTGATCTCCTTGGGGATCAGGTCCAGGGCTTCCTTTGGTAAGACGTTGGAAATCAATATCTTTTTAGCCATTGCCCCTCCAGATTCGGCGCAGGGTTAGACCCCACCCCTGGCGCCGGTAATGCTAGCACTCGCCTTGACAGAGTGCTAACAAGCGAGTACATACATAGCGCGGCGTCGTGGACCCAGCCGACGGACAAGAAGGCCGGAGTAGGCCGGAGTTCAAAGTTCAACACCACACGCAAGGAGGCAGAGCAGCCATGAAGATTCGTCCGCTGCATGACCGCATCCTCGTCGAGCGGCTCGAGGAGAAAGAGGTCAAGAAGGGCGGGATCATCATTCCCGACACGGCCAAGGAGAAGCCGCAAGAGGCCAAGGTGATCGCCGTCGGCAACGGCAAGGTCGGCGATGACGGCAAGAAGATCCCGCTTGACGTGAAGACGGGCGACAAGATCCTGTTCGGGAAGTACTCGGGCTCGGAAGTCAAGATCGACGACAAAGAGTACCTCATCCTGCGCGAGGAAGACGTCCTCGCCATTCTCGAGTAAGGAGGAACCGGACCCATGCCGAAGCAGCTGAAATTCGAGGAGGACGCCAGGGCGTCCCTGCTCCGAGGCATCAACATCATGGCCGAGGCCGTCAAGGCGACGCTCGGGCCCAAGGGCCGCAACGTCGTCATCGACAAGAAGTTCGGGAGCCCGACGATCACCAAGGACGGCGTCACGGTCGCCAAGGAGATCGAGCTCAAGGATCCCTACGAGGACATGGGCGCGCAGATGCTGAAGGAGGTCGCCTCCAAGACCTCGGACATCGCGGGTGACGGCACGACGACCGCCACGGTCCTCGCGCAGGCGATCTTCCGCGAGGGGCTCCGCAACGTGACCGCGGGCGCGAACCCGATGGCCCTCAAGCGCGGTATCGAGGCGGCCGTCGAGGCCGTCGTCGAGGAGCTGAAGAAGGTCTCGAAGTCCACGAAGGACAAGAAGGAGATCGCCCAGGTCGCGACGATCGCCTCGAACAACGACAAGACGATCGGCAACCTGATCGCCGAGGCGATGGAGAAGGTCGGCAAGGACGGGGTCATCACGGTCGAGGAGTCCAAGTCGGCCGACACGATCCTGGACGTGGTCGAGGGCATGCAGTTCGACCGCGGGTATCTGTCGCCCTACTTCGTCACGGACGCCGAGCGCATGGAGTGCGTGCTCGAGGATGCGCTCGTCCTCATCCACGAGAAGAAGATCAGCGTCATGAAGGACATGCTGCCGCTGCTCGAGCAGGTCGCGCGCGCCGGCAAGCCGTTCCTGATCATCGCCGAGGACATCGAGGGCGAGGCGCTCGCCACGCTCGTCGTCAACAAGCTCCGCGGCACGCTGCACACCTGCGCCGTCAAGGCGCCGGGCTTCGGCGACCGCCGCAAGGCCATGCTCGAGGACGTCGCGACCCTGACCGGCGGCAAGGCGATCACCGAGGATCTCGGGATCAAGCTCGAGAACATCAAGCTCGAGGATCTCGGGAGGGCCAAGAAGGTGGTCGTGGACAAGGACAACACCACGATCGTCGAGGGCGCGGGCAAGGCCAGCGCGATCGAGGGCCGCATCAAGCAGATCCGTGCCCAGATCGAGGAGACGACCAGCGACTACGACCGCGAGAAGCTGCAGGAGCGGCTGGCGAAGCTGGCGGGCGGCGTGGCGGTGATCAAGGTCGGCGCCGCGACCGAGACCGCGATGAAGGAGAAGAAGGCCCGCGTCGAGGACGCGCTCAACGCGACCCGCGCGGCGGTCGAGGAAGGCATCGTGCCGGGTGGCGGCGTGGCGCTGCTGCGCGCCGCCAAGGCGGTCGACGGCCTCAAGAAGCTCGAGGGCGACGAGAAGGTGGGCGCCCTGATCGTCCGGCGGGCGCTCGAGGAGCCCATCCGGCAGATCGTCGAGAACGCCGGGGCCGAGGGCAGCGTGATCGTCGAGAAGGTGAAGCACGAGACGGTGGCCACCCGCGGGTTCGACGCGGACAGCATGGAGTTCGTGGACATGCTGCAGGCCGGCATCATCGATCCGGCCAAGGTCGAGCGCGTGGCGCTGCAGAACGCGGCGTCGATCGCCTCGCTGCTGCTCACGACCGAGGCGTTGATCACCGACATCCCTGAAGAAAAGGCGGCCGCGGCTCCGCCGATGCCCCACGGAGACATGTACTAAGATTCGGTAGGGGCGCGAAGCTCCGCACGTTGCAGTCCGCGCGATGCGCGGGCGACGGCCCGGGTCGGTGACGGCCCGGGCCGTATCTGTTTCTCGGCGTTGACGTTGCGGGGTCTCCCGGTGTTTGATACGGTTAGGCGTTTAGCTCAGTCCTTGGGAGGTGAGTGAACTGCGGCCATACGAAATTCTCGTAATCGTCGATCCGCGTCCGACGGACGAAGAAGTCACCGCGCTGCTCACGCAGCTCGGCGAGCAGGTCAAGACGCTCGGCGCGGAGGTCCAGAAGGTCGACAACTGGGGAAAGCGCCGGCTGGCCTACGACATCAAGAAGCAGCGTGAAGGTACGTACGCGGTGTTCGAGGTCTCCGCCGAACCCTCCATGGTGAAGGAATTCGAGCGGCAGCTGCGCCTCAACGAAAACGTCCTGCGCTTCCTGAGCACGCGGGTGCCCATCCGGAAGAAGGCTCGGCCGGCCAAAACTCCTGAGGTGCTCGAGGAGGTCGTTTGATGGCGAGCCTCAACAAGGTCTTCCTCATCGGCAACTTGACCCGGCCCCCGGAGCTGCGCTACACGCCGAGCGGTACGGCGGTGGCCGACGTGCGGCTGGCGGTGAACCGCAACTACACCACGCAGGGGGGCGAGAAGCGCGAAGAGACGTGCTTCCTCACGGTGGTGGTGTGGGGCAAGCAGGCGGAGGCCTGCGGCGAGTATCTCGACAAGGGCAGCCCGATCCTCGTCGAGGGCCGGCTCCAGACGCGCGAGTGGGAAGGCAAGGACGGCCAGAAGCGCACCGTCATCGAGGTCGTGGCCGAGCGGGTCCAGTTCCTGGGGCGCGGCAAGACGGCGGCGGCGCCCGCCACCGTGCCGGCCGCCGAGCCGGCGTTCAGCGAGGAGTCGAAGCCGGGCGGCGACGACGACGTCCCGTTCTAAGGAGGAGCGAGCCATTCCGCAAGCCCAGAAGCCGATGAAGCGCCGCCGGTTCGGCCGGCGGAAGGTGTGTAAGTTCTGCGCGGACAAGGTCGACCTGGTGGACTACAAGGACGTCCGCCGGCTCCGGACGCTCGTCAGCGAGCGCGGCAAGATCATTCCCCGGCGCATCTCGGGGAGCTGCGCCCGGCACCAGCGCCAGCTCACGCACGCGATCAAACGCGCGCGCACGGTGGCCCTGCTGCCGTACCTGGCGACGGAGTAGGACGAACCCCGATGAAGATCATCCTGCTGGACGACGTCACCAAGGTCGGCCGTCGCGGCGATGTCCGTGAGGTCTCGGACGGCTACGCGCGCAACTATCTGATCCCGAAGAAGCTCGCCCTCTCCGCCACCGCCGGCAATCTGAAGAACCTCGACCACATCAAGACGCAGCAGGACGCCAAGGCCAGCCGCATCAAGGCGGACGCCGAGGCCCTGCGTGATCGGATCGAGGCGCTGGTCTACGAAGAGCGGCGTCAGGCCTCGGAGGAAGGCAAGCTCTTCGGCTCGGTGACCGCGCAGGACATCGTCGATTTCCTGACGCAGCACACGATCCAGGTGGAGCGCCGCCGGGTGACGCTGGACGAGCCGATCAAGACGCTCGGTGAGACGCTCGTCACGATCCGGCTGCACCAGGACGTCACGGCCCGGCTCCGCGTCAACATCGTCCGCGAGTAGCGAGGCGAGCGCGCGGCGGCGCGCGGTCGCGTCCCGTATGCACGTCATCCGCACGCGATACCCACCGCGTATCCACCGTTTGTTCACCGCCGCGGCGTTCCGCGAAGATTTTTCTTGACCCGATCGAAGCGCAGCGCTCAACATCGGATCGAATGATATCCACGCGCGGTGAGACGCGTCGATGAGCCCCATCGAAGTCCCGACGAAGATCCCGCCCCACAACCTGGACGCCGAGCGCGCGGTGCTCGGCGCCGTGCTGCTGGAAGGGCGTGAGACGCTCCCGCGCGTCATCGAGGTCCTGCGGCCCTCCGATTTCTACACCGAGGCCCACCGGTCGATGTACGACGTCATGCTCCGCCTCTTCGACCGGGGCGAGCCGGTCGACGTGCTGACGCTCCAGGAGGAGCTCCGCCGGCGCGATCAGCTCGAGTTCGTGGGCGGGCCGGCGGCGCTGGCGCTCCTGGTCGAACAGGCGTCGATCTCGGCCCACCTGCATTCCTACGCGCAGATCGTGCGGGACATGGCCGTCCTGCGCGAGCTCATCCACACCTCGACCCAGATCATCACGCAGGCCTTCGACGCGAAGGAGGACGTCCAGACGCTCGTGGACGACGCCGAGCGCCGCATCTTCAGCCTCGCCGAGCGGCGCCTCGAGGGGAGCGCGCTCCCCGTCGGCAAGATCCTCAAGAACACCTTCGAGTACATCGAGCGGCTGTACGAGCGGAAGGAGCACGTCACTGGCGTCGCGACCGGGTTCGAGAAGCTCGACCTCGAGACGTCGGGACTCCAGCCGGCGGACTTTATCATCA
>QHSZ01000244.1 GCA_003220595.1 Candidatus Rokuibacteriota bacterium
GACCTGGGCTATGCGCCGAGCGTGGTGCACCGGGATCTGGAGCGCGAGTAGCGGGCCGTGGGGCGCGAGCGGCTCTGCTTCTGCTTCGGCGTGCACGACCACCAGCCGATCGGGAACTTTGACCACGTCCTGGTCGACGCGACGGAGCGCGCGTACCGGCCCTTCCTCGATCGGCTCCACGCCCGCCCCGAGGTCCGGCTCTCGGTGCACTGCACGGGCAGCCTCCTCGAGTGGCTGCGCGCGCACGCGCCCGGGAGCTTCGATCTGCTCGGCGCCCTGGCGGCCCGCGGCCAGGTCGAGCTGCTCACCGGCGGCTTCTACGAGCCCATCCTCGCGAGCCTGCCCGACCCCGACAAGCGCGGCCAGATCGAGCGGCTGAGCGCGTTCCTCAAGACGCACTTCGGCGTCCGCCCGCGCGGCATGTGGCTGGCCGAGCGCGTGTGGGAGCCGCACCTGCCGCGGGTCCTGGTCGACGCCGGCGTCGAGTACGTCCTGCTCGACGACAGCCACTTCGCGCTGACGGGGCTCGACGTCGACGCGCTCGGCGGCTACTACCTGACCGAGGAGCAGGGCGCGGTCGTGCGCGTGTTCCCGATCAGCCAGCGGCTCCGCTACCTGATCCCGTTCGCCGAGGTCGAGGCGGTGCTCGAGCACCTGGCGCAGAGGCGCGGCCGCGTGCCCGCGGTCACGATGGTGGACGACGGCGAGAAGTTCGGCGCCTGGCCGGGCACCCACGCGCACGTCTACGAGAAGGGCTGGCTCGACCGGTTCTTCGACCGGCTCCTGGCGACCGAATGGCTCGAGCTCGTGACGCTGGGGGAGGTGTGCGACCGCATGCCGGCGACCGGCCGTGTCTACCTGCCGACGGCGTCCTATCGAGAGATGGGGGAGTGGGCGCTGCCCCCTGATGCGGGCCAGCTCCTCGAGCGGGCCAAGCACGCGCTCGCCGAGCTTCCCGACGGCGAGCGGTTCACGGCGCTCCTGCGGGGCGGCTTCTGGCGGAGCTTTCTCGTCAAGTACCCGGAGGTCGCCGACACCTACTGGAAGATGCTAAGGCTCTCGCGCGAGGTCCACGCCGCTCTGGCGGCGACACCCGGCGACGCGCGCCTGCTCGCCGCGCGCGAGGCGCTCTGGCGCGGGCAGGCGAACGACGCCTATTGGCACGGCGTCTTCGGGGGCTGCTACCTGCCACACCTGCGCCGCGCGGTGAAGAGCGCGCTCCTGGACTGCGAGCGGCGCCTCGCCGAGGCGCAGGGCGGCGCCGACCCCACGTGGTCGAGCGAGGACGGCAACGGCGACGGCCGCCGGGAGGTCTTCGTCCGGACGCGCGCCCTCGCCGTGACGCTCAACCCGGAGCTCGGCGGCGCCGTGACGGAGATCGGCTACCTGCCGGCGCCCCTCGACGTGGCCGACGTGCTCGCCCGGCGGCCGGAGGCCTATCACGACCAGGTCCGCGCCGCCTCGCGCTCCCCCGAGGGGACGCAGGTCCGGACGATTCACGATACGCCGGCGCCCAAGGTGGCCGGGCTCGAGACGAGCCTCGTCTACGACGAGCTGCGCCGTGCCTCGCTCCTGGAGGCCTGGTTCGACGGCCCGGAGACGCCGCTCGACCCGTTGACGCCCTGGGAGGGCGCGCGGCTGCGGCTCTTCGGTGAGCGGCTCGACTGCGCCGGGCGCGCGGTCGAGGGCGGCGTCGCAGTCTCCCTCACGCGCGCGGGCGCGGCGTCGGGCCCCGTCGGCGTCGAGAAGCTCGTGACCGTCGCGGGCGCGTCCCTCCGGGCGCGCTATCGCCTTCGCTCGGTCGAGAGCGGAGGCGTCAACGGACGCTTCGCGGTCCAGTGGAACCTGGCGCTCACGGCCGGCGACGCCGAGGGCCGCTATCTCACGCTGCCGGGCCGGCCCTCGCTCGGCAGCGCGGGCCGTGCGCGGGGGCTGACCAGCGTGTCGCTCGTCGACGAATGGATCGGCGTCACAGCGCGCCTTGCGTGGCGGCCGGCCGCGGAGCTCGCGTGGGCGCCGGTCCAGACGGTCTCGGTCTCCGAAGCGGGCTTCGAGCGGATCTACCAGGGCACCGCCCTCCTCCTGGCGTGGCCCGTCGCCTTGGCACCGGGGGAGGGACTGGAGCTGAGCGTCGAGCTCACGGTGGGACCCAGATGACGCTCGACGATCCCCGGCTGTACGAGGAGCGCGATCCGCACCGTGTGCGGGAGGTCCTCGCGGCCTTCTCCACCCAGTGCCGGGAGGCGCTGGCGCTCGTCCCCGAGCCGCCCGTTCGCCGCGCGCGGCCGACGCTCGTCGTAATCGCGGGCATGGGCGGCTCGGCCGTGGGAGGCGATCTGCTCGCCGCGTGCGCCGCCGAGCACCTCGGTGTTCCGGTGATCGTCCACCGCGGGTACGGCCTGCCGGCCGCGGTCTCGAAGCAGTCGCTCGTCCTCGCGTCGTCCTACTCCGGTGAGACCGCCGAGGTGCTCTCGGCGGTCGAGACCGCCCTGGCGCGGGGGGCCGCCGTGGCGGCGCTCACGTCGGGCGGGCGGCTGGCGGAGCTGGCGCTGACGCGGCGGCTGCCGCTCGTGAAGCTGCCGGCCGGGCTCATGCCCCGCATGGCCCTCGGGTACCTGTTCCTGCCGACGGTGCGGATCCTCGCCCGGGTCGGTCTGCCGGTCGCGAGCGACGCGGAGCTGGCCGAGGCCGTCGAGGTCTTGCGCGTCTTGGCCTCAGAGCTCGGGCCGGAGCGCCCGCAGGCCGACAACGAAGCCAAGCGCCTGGCCCAGGCGCTCGACGGACGCATGCCCGCGATCTACGGCGGTCCGACGACCGCCGGTGTCGCGTACCGCTGGAAGACCGACCTCGAGGAGAACGCCAAGGTCATGGCGCTCGCCGGGGCGCTCCCGGAGATGAACCACAACGAGCTCGAGGCGTGGCGACCGCCCGCGGCGCAGACGCTGCACCTGACGCTCCTGCGCGACGACGGCGAGCCGCCGGAGATCGCGCGGCGCTTCGCCGTGCTTCGCGACCTCGCGGCGCCGGCCGCGGGCGGCGTGAGCGAGTGCCGCGCCCGCGGCGTGGGGCGACCAGCGCGCCTTCTGTCGCTCGTCTACGTCGGGATGTGGGCGAGCTACTACCTCGCCCTCGCGCGCGGGGTGGATCCCTGGCCGATCCCCCTCCTCGACGAGGTCAAGCGGCGCCTCGCCTGAGGGTTTCCCCTGGTGCCTTGAGGCCTCGTGCGCGGCCGTGTTACAGTAGGCGAAACTTGAATCGTCTCGAGCGAGGCGACGACGAAGCGGAGGATGCCGATGGCGCGTGACGAGTACCTGTTTACGTCGGAGTCGGTCACCGAGGGTCATCCCGACAAGATCGCCGACCAGATCTCCGACGCGGTCCTGGACGCGATCATCAGCCAGGATCCGACGGGGCGCGTGGCCTGCGAATCCCTCCTGACGACGGGCCTCGTCGTCGTCGCCGGCGAGATCACCACGTCCTGCTACGTCGACATCCCGCGCATCGCGCGGGACACCATCAAGCAGGTCGGGTACACCCGCGCGAAGTACGGGTTCGACCACGAGACGTGCGGCGTCATCGCGGCTATCGACGAGCAGTCGAGCGACATCGCGATGGGGGTCGACAAGCTCGGCGCGGGCGACCAGGGTCTCATGTTCGGCTACGCGTGCACCGAAACGGCCGAGCTCATGCCGCTGCCCATCATGCTCGCCCACAAGCTCGTCATGCGCCTAGCCGAGCGCCGGAAGTCGGGTGCGCTCGACTACCTCCGGCCCGACGGCAAGTCGCAGGTGACCATCCGCTACGTGGACGGCAAGCCTCGCGCGGTCGAGACGGTCGTCATCTCCTCGCAGCACGGCCCCGACGTGACCACGGAGCAGCTCCGGGCGGAGCTCATCGAGCAGGTCATCGTCCCGACGATCCCCGCCGAGCTCCTCGACCGGAAGAAGTGCGTCTTCCACGTGAATCCGACGGGTCGGTTCGTGACCGGCGGTCCGATGGGGGACACCGGGCTCACGGGACGCAAGATCATCGTGGACACCTACGGGGGCTCCTGCCCGCACGGCGGCGGCGCGTTTTCCGGAAAGGACCCGACGAAGGTGGACCGCTCGGCCTGCTACATGGCACGCCACGTGGCGAAGAACGTGGTTGCGGCGGGTCTGGCCGAGCGCGCCCAGGTCCAGGTCGCATACGCTATCGGCGTGGCCGATCCCGTTTCGATCATGGTGGAGACCTTCGGCACGGGGAAGATCGCGAACAGCGCACTCGAAGCGCTCGTGCGCCGGCACTTCGACTTCACGCCGGCGGGCATCATCAAGTACCTCGACCTGCGCCGGCCGATCTACCAGAAGACGGCAGCCTACGGCCACTTCGGACGCTCGGAGCCCGACTTCACCTGGGAGCGCACGGACCGGGTGAAGGACCTCCGCGACGACGCCGGAGTGTAGCCGCCGCGGCCAATCCCCGGGCCCCGGAAGCGTCCGGTCGGACGTCGCCGGGCGCCCGCGCGCGTGTCCCGTCCACCCGAAAGGAACGCACCCGATGGCAATGCACGACGTGAAGAACCTCTCGCTGGCAGCAGCGGGCCGCCTGCGCATCGAGTGGGCCGAGCAGTCCATGCCGGTCCTGCGCCAGATCCGCGAGCGGTTCACGAAGGAGCAGCCCCTGAAGGGGATCCGCCTCGGCGCGTGCCTGCACGTGACGACCGAGACGGCCGTGCTGATGCTCACGCTCAAGGCCGGTGGCGCCCAGGTCGCGCTCTGCGCCTCGAACCCCCTCTCGACCCAGGACGAGACGGCGGCGGCGCTCGTGGACGCCTACGAGATCCCCGTCTACGCCCACAAGGGCGAGGACAACCAGCGCTATTACCGGCACATCGAAGCGGTGCTCGCCACGCGGCCCCAGCTCACGATGGACGACGGCGCCGACCTCATCTCGCAGCTCCACGGCGAGCGCAAGGCCCTCCTCGGGGACGTCATCGGCGGGACCGAGGAGACGACGACGGGTGTGGTCCGCCTCCGCGCGATGGAGAAGGAGCGGGTGCTCGCGTTCCCCGTCATCGCCGTCAACGACGCGGACACGAAGCACCTCTTCGACAACCGCTACGGCACCGGTCAGTCCACGATCGACGGCATCCTGCGCGCGACGAACCTGCTACTCGCGGGACGCACTCTGGTGGTCGCGGGCTACGGCATGTGTGGCCGCGGCGTGGCGGCGCGCGCCAAGGGGATGGGGGCGCACGTCATCGTCACCGAGGTCGAGCCGATGCGCGCGCTCGAGGCCGTGATGGACGGCTTCCCGGTGATGCCGATGGCCCGGGCGGCGGAGGTGGGCGACGTGTTCGTGACCGTCACGGGGAACACGTCGGTCATGTCGAGCGATCACTTCGGCCGGCTGAAGGACGGCGCGATCCTCGCGAACGCGGGGCACTTCAACGTCGAGATCGATCTGGCGACGCTCCAGGCGATGTCGCGCGACAAGCGCGAGGTGCGCCCCTTCGTGGAGGCGTACACGCTGCAGAACGGCCGGCGGATCTACGTGCTCGGTGACGGGCGGCTCATCAACCTCGCCGCCGCGGAGGGTCACCCGGCCGCCGTGATGGACATGAGCTTCGCCAACCAGGCGCTCTCAGCCGAGTACATGGTGCGGCACGGGCGGACGCTCGAGAAGCGGGTGTACGTCGTGCCGCGCGAGATCGACCTCGAGATCGCGCGGCTGAAGCTCGCGGCACTCGGCGTGCACATCGACGAGCTCACGAGCGCGCAGCGGACCTATCTCGCCTCCTGGACCCACGGCACGTAGAGCGGCTCGGCCCGGCGCCATGAACCGCGGTCAGCCCGTGCTCGCGCT
>QHSZ01000225.1 GCA_003220595.1 Candidatus Rokuibacteriota bacterium
TTCAGAGTGCAGAGCACCTCGATCGAGAGCGTTACCCCGAGTTGCCAGGGCTCGGTCCCGCAGTCTCAGATCGTAGGCTCCGGTAACAGCAATTTCGGCCCGGTGGGTTTCACGGTCACCGTGACGGACGCTGGGGAACCGGGGAGCAGCGATACCTTCACGATCGAGGTATCAGGCGCGGTCGGGGACTTCCAATCCGGAACCCTCGGCGGTGGCAACATCCAGGTGCGCCGGCAGACCTGCCCGTAGGGCGCGCAAGAACCTCGCGGCCGGGGACTCCCGGCCGCGAGGCTTCTCTCGTCCGGCCGAGGCCTTCGATCAGGTCAGCGGGATGTCGCGCTCGAACACGGTGAATGTCGAGCGCCGGGTCGCCTCGAGCGCCTCGCGGATCTGGGCCTCACCGCGCCCGGCGCCCTGGGCCAGGAGCGCCTCGAAGAAGCGCGTGTAGAACTCATCCGGGTAGACCACCACAGAGAGCCGCACGCGCAGGCCTGCGCGATCGACGCGTCGGCGGTAGTCCAACACGGCCTTCTGTCCTGGCATGAGCCGCGTGTCCGCGATCTCGCGCTCGAGGTCGAGCGTCACCTCCCGCGCGATCACGTGCTCTTCGCGGCTCCCTGCAACGACCTCGCCCGCCCGATCCACGAGCTCGGCGCTCAGCACGACGCGGGGCGTGACATACGTCGGGAAGGCGTGGCCGACGCGCGTGCTCTCGACGGTGAGCGTGACGGAGATCGTGTCCCCGGCCCGGTAGCGCTCGGCGCCCGCCTCCGTCGTGATCGTGAGGCCCGAGCGCACCATCTCGGGGTCGTGAATGCCGCGCCAGAGGTGGCGGCGGTCGGGCATGTGGCAGTCCTGGCACTGGACGCCCTCGCGCGCGAAGCGATTCGCCTTCCACTCGTTGTAGGTGTCCTCGAGGAGCTTGCCGCCGAGCGCGAAGCCGTCCCGGCCGAACTGGTGGCAGCCGCGGCAGAACTCCGAGGCGAGATATGCGGGCGTGCGCGTCACGCCCCCGTGCGGCAGTGTCTCGCGCGGCGCGGTGCTGGCGAGCGACCCGTCGCGGCGCGGCGGGCCGAAGCGTTGGTGACCGCGCACGTGACAGGCCGCGCACGGGATGCCGCGCCGGGCCAGCGCGGGATCGAACGCCGGGTTCGGCTCAAGCGCCGCGGGCGCGCGCGGCGCCTGCTCGGCCAGCGGCGCGTGGCAAGTGAGGCAGCTCAGCGCCGAGCCTGGATCGCTCTCGAGCATCTCGACCAGCTGGCCCGCGACGCCCGGCCCCATGGATCGCGAGTGGAGGCTCGTCGTCCAGTCGGCCAGCTGCGAAGGATGGCAGGTGCCGCAGGCCTCCGGCGCCAGCGACGCCTCGAGCGGCGAGAAGCGCGCGGGCGGCGGCCCCTGCGGCGCGAGCGGTGCCCGCCAGTGACGCGCCAGGAAGGTCTCCACGGGCGCCAGACCCGCGCGCGACGTCGCTGCGGCGCAGCCGGCGAGGGCGAGCGCCAGCGCGAGCCAGAGGCGCGACCGCATGCCTTCACCATAGCAGCCCCGCTACAATACCGGCGTGGACGTCGCCCGCGTGACGGGGATCGGCTGGAAGGCTCGCGCGGCGCTCGACGCCGGCGGCGTCGCGCGCGTCCTGGCCCCCCTGTCGGCATCCATATATATGACGGTCGACGCCGACATCCTCTGGCTCGGGCCGGCCGGCGCGACACCCCACCCGCGCGCGATCCTATGCGCCGATGCGATCGAGCCTCCGGGCGCGATCGAGCCGGGCGAGCTCGTGCGCGTCGACGCGACGGGCGTGGCGCCCTGGCGGCCCGCAGGGGTGCCCGCCACCCGCGACGCCGCGGCCGCGCTCTGCCGGGGCGCCGCGCGCCTCGGCGCCGCCGCGCGGGCCCTCGGCGCCCCTGACGGCTTCGGCGCGCTCCTCGTCGGCGCGCGGCCCGGCTTTCCGCTCGACGCGGCCGCGGATCGGGCGCGCGCGCTGGCGTCGGCGTGCGCGGCCGATCGGCCGGACGAGGCCGCGCAGGCGGCGTGGGCGCTCCTCGGCCTGGGCGCCGGGCTCACGCCCTCGGGCGACGACTACGTCGGCGGCGCGTTCTTCGCCCGCGCGTTGCTCGCGCGCGCCGGGGCGGGCGACGCCGCGCGGTGGCGCAGCGCCGCGGAGGCGGTCCGCGCCGCCGCGCCGCGGCGCACGCATCCGATCAGCGCGGCGCTCCTCGGCGATCTGCTCGACGGTGAGGGCTGGGCGCCCCTCCACGACCTGGCGAGCGCGCTGGCGACGGACGCCCCGGAGGCGACCGCGCGCGAGGCGGCCCGCCGTCTCACGCGGCTCGGGCACTCGTCGGGCTGGGACCTGCTGGCGGGCTTCGTGGCCGGCGCCGCGGCGTGAGGGTTGGCGACGACGCCGTGTCGCGGTACAGTACCCGGGCAGCGCTCATCCTGGTCCGGAGGACGTCGTGGATCCCCATCGTCTGCCCCGTACGGCGGTTCCGTCCCGGTACGACATCCGGCTCGAGCCTGATCTTGCGACGCTGACCTTCCGCGGCGAGCAGACCGTCACGCTCGACGTGCGCGAGGCTGTCGACGAGCTCGTGCTGAACGCGGTGGAGCTGGTGATCGAGGCCGCCAGCCTCGAGAACGACCGCGGCCAGACGATCCGCGCGAGCGTTGCCCTGGACGAGGCCGCCGAGCGGTGCCGGCTCGCGCTGGCGGAACCCGCGGCGCCGGGCCCCTGGCGCCTGCGCCTGGCCTTCCGCGGCACGCTGAACGACAAGCTCCGCGGCTTTTACCGCTCGAGCTACAAGGACCAGAGCGGCGTCACGCGCCTCCTGGCCGCCACGCAGTTCGAGGCGACGGACGCGCGGCGCGCGTTCCCGTGCTGGGACGAGCCGGCGTTCAAGGCGGTCTTCGCCGTCACGCTCGCGATCGACCCGGCGCTCACCGCCGTCTCCAACACGCGCGTGGTCGCCGAGCGCCGCGAGGGCGCCCGGAAGGTCCTCACCTTCGCCGATACGATCACGATGTCCACGTACCTCGTGGCGTTCGTCGTCGGCGAGCTCGAGGCCACGGAGCCGACCCCTGTCGGCCGGACGCCCGTCCGCGTCTGGTGCGTTCCCGGCAAGCGGCGCCTCGCCGCGTTCGGCCACGAGATCGCCGTCGCCTCGCTCCGCTTCTTCGAGGAGTACTACGGCCTGCCGTACGCGGGCGACAAGCTCGACCTCCTCGCGATCCCCGACTTCGCGGCGGGCGCGATGGAGAACTTCGGCGCGATCACGTTTCGGGAGACCGCGCTGCTGGTGGACGAGCGCGCGGCGTCCCACGCCGAGCTCGAGCGCGTCGCCGACGTGGTCGCGCACGAGAACGCGCACATGTGGTTCGGCGACCTCGTCACCATGACCTGGTGGAACGGCATCTGGCTCAACGAGGCCTTCGCCACCTTCATGGAGATCCTCGCCGTCGACGCCTGGAAGCCCGAGTGGAAGCGCTGGGTCACGTTCGGCGTCTCCCGCGCTGCCGCCCTCTCGGTGGACGGCCTGCACTCGACGCGTCCCATCGAGTTCCCGGTGCGGGCGCCGCGCGACGCCGACGCGATGTTCGACGTGCTCACCTACGAGAAGGGCGCGTCCGTCCTCCGGATGCTCGAGCAGTTCCTCGGCCCCGACGTCTTCCGCGACGGTGTCCGCGACTATCTCCGCCGCCACGCCTACGCCAACGCCGACACGGGTGACCTCTGGGCGGCGCTCGGCACGGCGTCCCGCCAGCCGATCCCCGAGGTGATGGACGCCTGGATCTTCACGCCGGGCTATCCGCTCGTCAGCGCCCGCCTCGAGGGGCGCGAGCTCGTGCTGGGCCAGCAGCGCTTCACGTATCTGGCCGAGCCCCTGCCCGGTGCAGCGGCCGCGGGCGAGCGCAACCAGCGCTGGCAGGTGCCCGTCCAGGTGCGCGTGCTCGCGGGCGGCCGGCACCCGGTGACGCGGCTCCTCCTCGCGGGGGGCGAGACGCGGCTCCCCCTGCCCGAGCGCTTCGACGCGGTCGTCGTCAACGACGGCGGCCACGGCTTCTACCGCGTCCGCTACGCTGACGATCTCCTCCAGCTGCTCCTCGCGCGACTCGACGGCCTCGCGCCGATCGAGCGCTTCAACCTCGTGAACGACGCGTGGGCGGTGGCCCTCGCCGGCCTCATGCGGCTCACCGACTATCTCGAGCTCACGGCGCGGTTCAAGACCGAGCGCGACCGCAACGTGTGGTCGATCCTGATCGCGTCGTTCGGCCTGCTCAACCGCATCGCCGAGCCGGCCGATCGGCCGCGGCTCGCGGCGCTCGTGCGCGACCGCCTGGCGCCGGCCTTCACCACGCTCGGCTGGGCGCCACGGCCCGGCGAGGACGAGCTGACGCGCCAGCTCCGCGCCGACCTCGCGCGGGCGCTCGGCGTGCTCGGCGACGACCGCGGCGTCCAGGCGGAGGCGGCTCAGCTCTACGCGGGGCACCTGGCCGGACGCGAGACAGACCCGAACGTCCTGCCCGCCCTCATCGCGATCCTCGCCCACGCGGGCGACGCGCTCCGCTACGACGAGTTCCTGAGGCGCTTCAAGTCGGCTGCGACGCCCCAGGAGGAGCAGCGCTATCTCTACGCGCTGGCCAGCTTCCGCCAGGCGCCGCTGCTCGCCGGGACGCTCGAGCGCACCGTGAACGGCGAGATCCGCACGCAGGACGCGCCCTTCGTGGCGCGCGCGCTCCTCCAGAGCGTCCATGCGCGCGAGCTCGCCTGGGCGTTCGTCAAGTCGCACTGGGACGTGATGGACCGCCAGTACCCGAAGCATGGGCTCCGGCGCCTGGCCGAGGGCGTCACGGGCCTCACGACGCCCGAGCTCGAGCGCGACGTCCACGCGTTCTTCCGCGAGCGCAAGATCGAGTTCGGCGGCAAGACGCTCGAGCAGTACCTCGAGCAGCTGCGCATCGCGGTCGCCCTGCGCGAGCGTGAAGGTGCCGCGCTCTCGAAGTACCTCGCGCGGCTCGTCTGAGCCGGCGACACGTGCTGGGAGGCCCACGCGGTAGTACGGTGTATCCAAAGCTGGACATTCCCTCCGCTCTTGGCGCGAGTTACGATGGCCTTCGATGTCCGCTCGGAACGTTATGGTCGCGGCTCAGCGCATCGAGCGCGCGATACTTCTGATCCGCGGCCAGAAGGTCATCCTCGATGCCGATCTCGCTGTGCTCTACGGCGTGCCGACGGGAGCTCTCATACAGGCCGTCAAGCGCAACCTCGTTCGCTTCCCCAGCGATTTCATGTTCCAACTGACCCGGGCGGAAGCCGTCGCTTTAAGATCACAAACCGTGAACTTAGAGAGAGGCCGCGGGAAGCATCGGAAGTACCTGCCGTACGCGTTCACCCAGGAAGGCGTCGCCATGTTGTCGAGCGTTCTCAGAAGCTCCCGCGCGGTTCAGGTCAACATCGCCATCATGCGAGTGTTCGTGAGACTTCGCGGGATGCTCGCCTCGAATGAAGCGCTCGCCCGCAGGCTGGATGCGCTCGAGAAAAAATACGACGCTCGGTTCAGAGCTGTCTTCGACGCGATCCGCCGCCTCATGTCCCCACCCGCTGCAGGCCGTCGCGCGATCGGCTTTCGCCCGCTGCCCGGCGAGGACAGCGTGAGCCGGCTGCGGCCTCATCGAGCTTGAGATCACGAGCCGAGCGCGCCGCGCCGAGTGAGGTGTCGGCGTGCGGGTGGCGGGAAGCGGTGCCTAGCCCTCGCCCGCTGTCCGGACCGCGGCCGGGCCTCCGCGGGCCTGCGGCGAGAA
>QHSZ01000019.1 GCA_003220595.1 Candidatus Rokuibacteriota bacterium
ACGTGCGCCTTCGCGGCCGAGGCGGGGCGCGAGGTGCCGGGCGACCACTTCGGCGCGCTGCTGAACTTCTGGCTCGACGACGATCCCGCGCGGGCGCGCGCGCTCTCCGCGCCCTTCATCCCGCGCGGCCGCGTCGACGAGGCGACGCTGGCCGCGTGCACCGCGTTCGGCCCCGCCGAGGTCGTGCGCGAGCGGCTCGAGCAGTACGTCGCCGGCGGCGGGTCGAAGTTCGTCCTGCGGCCAATGGGACCATCCGAGCGGATGCTGGAGCAGCTCGAGCGCCTGGCCGCCGAGGTCATCCCGCCCTTCCACCGCCGCTGAGGGCGGCGCCCGCCCTACGTCGCGCGGAGGATCTCGCCCAGGAGCGCCGGGTCGATGTTGCCCCCGGAGAGCACGACACCCACGCGCGCACCACGCGGCAGCGGGAGCCTCCCGTGGAGCACCGCCGCGGCGCCCACTGCGCCCGTGGGCTCCACGACGAGCCGCGCCCGCAGCACCAGGAAGCGAACGGTGGCGAGGATCTCGGGGTCGGTCACGAGGCACACGTCGGTCAGGTGCTTCTGGAGGATCGGGAACGTGAGCGCGCCCGGGCTCGTGACGCGGATGCCGTCGGCGATCGTCGGCGGCGGCGGGATCGTGACCCGCTCGCCCTTGCGGAGCGACAGGTAGACGTCGTTCGCCGTGTCCGCCTCGACGCCGAACACGGCGATGCCGGGGAAGAGGGCCCGCGCGACCGTGCTGCAGCCCGCCATGAGCCCGCCGCCCCCCACGGGCGTGACGAGCGCGTCGAGCGATGGCACCTCCCCGAAGAGCTCGAGGGCGGCCGTGCCCTGCCCGGCCATGACCTCGTAGTCGTCGTAGGGCGGCACCAGGATGCGCCCCGTCTCCTCCACGACCTTCTGCGCGACGGCGGCGCGGTCGTCGCGCAGGCGATCGTAGAAGACGACCTCGGCCCCGTAGTTGCGCGTGGCCTCGAGCTTGAGCGGCGGCGCGTCCTTGGGCATGCAGATGATCGCGGTCGTCCCCGTCATCCGCGCCGCGAGCGCGACGCCCTGGGCATGGTTGCCCGACGAGAAGGCGACGACCCCCCGGGCGCGCTCCCCGGGCGAGAGCGTGAGGAGCTTGTTGAGCGCGCCGCGGATCTTGAACGCGCCCGCGCGCTGGAGCCCTTCGCACTTGAAGAACACGCGGTATCCGCTGGCGTCGTCGAACGACTGCGACGCCACGACGGGCGTGCGGTGGATGCGCCCGGCGAGGCGCCGCGCGGCCGCGTTGACGGTGTCGAGCGTGAGCGAGGCGGCGGCTGACACGACGGCAGAGATTATATACTCAAGCCATGACGAGGCTCCTCGCCCTGCCCGTGCTGGCCGTGATGATCGCCGGATGCTCGCTGGTCACGCTCGATCTCACGCCCCGGATCCGCCCGCTCCAGGAGCAGACGGTCGAGGGCTCGGGCCGGGCGAAGATCCTCCTGCTCGACGTCTCGGGGTTCCTCTCCGAGGTGGGCGCCTCGCCGGGCCTCGTCGTCGGGACGGCGCCGCCCCGCGTGCCGCTGCTCGTGCGGCTGCGCGAGGAGCTGAAGAAGGCGGCGGAGGATCCCGACGTCCGCGCCCTGCTCGTTCGGATCAACAGCCCCGGCGGCACGGTGACCGCCGCCGACATCATCCACCAGGAGCTCGACGGCTGGAAGCGCGAGACCGGCCGCCCGGTCGTCGCCGTCATGCTGGACGTCGCCGCCTCGGGCGGCTACTACGTGGCCCTCGCCGCCGACACGATCGTGGCCCACCCGACCTCGGTGACGGGTTCGATCGGCGTCATCATGTTCAGCCTGAACGCCGAGGGGCTCATGCAGAAGGTCGGCCTGTCGGCGGGCGCGATCAAATCCGGAGAGCGCAAGGACATGGGAAGCCCGTTCCGGACGCTCACCGACGAGGAGCGAAAGATCTTCCAGGGGGTCATCGACGATCTGTACGCGCAGTTCGTTGCGAAGCTGGTGGCGGGCCGGCGCCTCCCGCCGGAGACGGCCCGGTCGGTCGCCGACGGCCGCATCTACAGCGCCCAGCAGGCGCTCGCGCTCAAGCTCGTGGACCGGGTCGGCTACATGCCCGACGCGATCGACGCCGCGCGGCGCGCCGCCGGTGTGGACGAGGCGCGCGTCGTCGTCTACCACCGGCCGCGCGACTACCGGGCGACGTACTACGCGAGTGCCCAGGCCGCGGCGCCGGGGCCCGACGTGCCGCTCCTCGAGCTCGCGACGCTGCTCGGCGCGGGACCGCGCTTCCTCTACCTCTGGTGGCCCTGAGCCTCGGTCGCGAGGCTTCCGCTACGCGTCCGACGCCTTCGGCCGCGGGGCGAAGCCGCCGCAGCGAACGACCGGCAGGCGCGGATACTTCGGGAACCGCGCGTCGCTGACGCTCAGCTCGCACCGGACGAACGTCGAGCCTCGCGCGGACGCCACGGGCCTGGCGTGGCGACACGCGGCGCAGAGCCCGGCCGTCGGGGCCGGCGGCGTTACGGGCCCTTCCACGCCGGGGCCCGCTGTTCCAGGGTCTCGTCGCTCACGGCGGCGCCCCCGTCAGCAGGTCGAGGTAGTCCTTCAGGATGCGCGCGGTCGCGCCCCAGATCGTCTCGCCCCCGTAGTCGTAGAAGTACATCTCGCGCACCTCGCCCCCGCGGTCCCAGTGCTCGACTCGCACGTTGGCGGCGTCCACGAGCGCGGCGAATGGCACCTCGATGACCTTCTCGATCTCCTCACCGTCGGGCCGCCACGCGATGGGCTCGCGGACCACGCCGACCCACGGCGTGATGACGAAGCGCGTCGAGGTCTCGGTGTCGTCGAGGGCGCCGAGCGGCTCCACGGCCCGCCGTGGCAGCCCGACCTCCTCCTCGCACTCGCGCAGCGCGGCGTCGAGGAGCGACGCGTCGGCGGGCTCGAGCGTGCCGCCCGGGAACGAGATCTGGCCCTTGTGCGTGCCGACGCGCTCCGTGCGCTTGGCGAAGACGAGCCGGGGCCCGCCGCGGTCGATCAACGGCACGAGCACCGCCGCCTGGACGAGCGGGCCGCGGGGCGCGACCCGGCGCCGCCGCGCGGCCAGGCGCTCACGGCTCAGGCTGACCAGGGCGTCGAAGGTCATCACGACATGACGAAGCCACCGTCCACGTTCAGCGCCTGGCCCGTGATCCCGGCCGAGGCCGGGAGCGCCAGAAACACGGCGGCGTGGGCGATCTCCCCGGCCTCCATCATGCGACGCTGCGGCACCTGCCGCTTGTAGTACCGCTCGAAGATCTCCTCGCCCGACATCGGCCCGGCCTTGGTCGACTGCATCGCGACGCCCATTCCCGCGCGGACGTAGCCAGGACAGATCGCGTTGACGGTGATACCCGGGTAGCCCTGGGTCCCGAGCTCGTACGCCAGCGCGCGCGTGAGGCCGATCACGCCGTGCTTGGAGGCCGCGTAGGCGGTGACAAACCCGTAGCCGCCCATCCGGCCCAGGACCGACCCGATCGTGATGATACGGCCGCGGGTCTGCGCCATCATCGGCGGGAGCGCCGCGCGGATCGCGCGATAGGTGCCGTTCAGGTTCACGTCGACGACGCGCGTCCAGGCGTCCTCGTCCTGCTCCACGAGGAGGCCGGCCGAGCCGAGGCCCGCGCAGGTCACGAGCACGTGGAGCCCGCCGAACTCCCGCACGCAGCGCTCGGCGAGTGCCGCCATGTCCGCCGGGCGTGTCACGTCACCGCGCTGGGCCACGGCCCGGCCGCCGGCGCGGCGCGCCTCGTCGGCCACGCCCTCGAGCGAGTCGGCGAGGTCGTTCAGCACGAGCCCCGCGCCCTCCGCGGCGAACGCGAGGGCGATCGCGCGCCCGATGCCGCCGCCCGCGCCCGTGATCACGACGGCGTGGTTCTTGAAGCTCACGGGATCAGTCAAGCTCACGCGCGGCGTCCAGCCTACAGCCGGAGTCGGGCACGGCGCAACCACAGGATGGACCAGGCGAAGACGAGCGCACACGCCGCCAGGAGGACGGCGTTGGGCCCGGAGGCCTCCACGGTCCCGAGGATCGCCGTGGCGACGGTGAACAGGGCATTGCTGAGCACGTGGCAGCTGATCGCCGGGAGCGCGCTCCCCGCGAGCTCGGTGATCCAGCCGAGGTAGAGCCCGAGAACGAACGCGAGTGCCGCGTGGACCCACTCGAGGTGCAGGAGCCCGAAGGCCACGCTCGTGAGAAGCACCGCCGGCACCGGGGTGAGGCGCTGGCCGAGGCGCGTCTGCATGTAGCCGCGGAAGAAGACCTCCTCCGCGGTCCCGGCCAGCACGCCGATGACGACCACGGCCAGGAACAGGTCGAGCCCGGCGGCCCCGCTCAAGGCGGCGCGGATCGAGACCATCGCGCTCCTCTGGCCGAGGCCCGTGAGAAAGGTCAGCGAGTCGAGCGCCTGGCCGAGCGTCAGCATGCCGACGACCATGACGAAGAGCATGCGCCCGCTCTCCCAGCCCGGCGTGAGCCGCAGCAGGAGCGGCTCGAATGGCCGATTGAACACGAGGACCGTGAGGAGGAGCGCCACCGAGGACGCGGTCCCGCCGGCGATCAGCCCCGGCAACCCCTCGAAGAGCGCCCGGTCCGGCGTCTCGGGGTAGAGGCCCTTGAGGGCGCTCGCCGCCACGAGGGACAGTGCCACGATCGCGACGAACGCGACCACGTAGGCCGCGAAGACGGGCCAGAGGCGCGGCGGCAGGACGGGCTGCGGGGCGAGCGGCTCGGCGGGGATCAGTCGAGCGCCGGGCGTCGTGCGACCCAGCCCGCTGCCCGCTCGTAGGCGTGACCGAGCCTCAGCGTCGTGGCCTCGTCGAACGGGCGCCCCACGACCTGGAACGCGAGCGGGCGGCCGTCGCGGGAGAATCCGCAAGGCACCGAGACTGCGGGCAGGCCGAGCCCGTTGAACGGTCGGGTCAGGCGCGAGAAGCGCCCCATGCGGCCGACAACCTCCTCGGGTGTCCCCGCCTTCACGGCGTCGAGGACCGGCGCGGGCTCGGGAATCACCGGCACCACCAGCGCGTCCGCCTCCGCGAAGGCGCGCGCGACGAACTCGCGCGTGTACCGGGCGCGCAGGCGCAGCGCCTGGAGGTAGTCGTGCGCGGACACGTGCAAGCCGACCTCGAGGCGCGCGCGCACCGCCGGCCCGAGCTCGTGCGGCCGTTCGCGTACGAGCTTCGCGTGGATCGCCGCGGACTCGGCGCGCGTGACGACGTTGCACACCTCGACGAGGGGCGCCGGGTCGGGCACGCGCACCGGTGCGACCTCGGCGCCGAGGTCCTCGAGCACCTTCGCCGCGGCGCGGACGCCCGCGGCCATCTCGGCGTCCAGCCCCTCGAAGTAGTAGTTCTCGGCCAGGCCGACGCGCAGGCCCTCGACCGGCGTGTCGAGCACCCGCTCGTAGTACGGCACGCCCCGCCGGCTCGACGTGGCGTCGAGCGCGTCGTAGCCGGCGATCGCGCCGAGTAGCAGCGCCGCGTCCATGACGGTGCGCGTGAGGGGCCCGAGGTGGTCCATCGACCAGGAGAGCGGCATCGCCCCGGCGCGACTCACCCGCCCATACGTGGGCTTGAGTCCCACGACGCCGCAGCAGGCAGCCGGGAGCCGGATCGAGCCGCCCGTGTCGCTCCCGAGGGCGCCGACGACGAAGCCCGCCGCGACCGCCGCCGCGGAGCCGCTCGAGGAGCCGCCGGCCGCGTGGCCGCGCTTCCACGGGTTCTGGACGTCGCCGTGGTGGGGATTGTCACCGAAGGGGCCGAGCGCCAGCTCGGTCATGTTGAGCTTGCCGAGCGTGACGGCGCCGGCGTCCCGGAGGCGGCCCACCGCGGTGCACTCGCGGTCCGCCGCGAAGTAGTCGCGCGTCTTCGTCCCGCACGAGGTCGGCAACCCGCCCACGCAGAAGAGGTCCTTGTAGGCGACGGGGATCCCGTGGAGCGGGCCGCGGGAGAGACCCGCGCCGAGCTCGGCCTCCAGCTCCCGGGCGGCCGAGAGCGCGCCGTCCGCGTCCACGGTGATGAAGCTTCGGATCGTCGGGTCGAGCTTTCCGACCCGCGCCAAGCACTCGCGCGTCACCTCGACCGGCGACACCTGGCGCGCGGTGATCGCGCGGGAGAGGGTCGCGATCGTCCAGTCAGCCACTGTGCTCGCGCGCCTCGCGGACGTCCGGATCGTTCTCCAGGGCGGCGACGAAGCCCGACGGCTCCTCGGTGAGCGGAAGCTCCCCCGCGAGCCGCGCGATGGCGGCGGCGAGGTCGGCGGCGGCCGGCGGCGTGCGATCGGGGTCGCTCATGCGTGTGCGCGAGGGGAATGATAGCATTGGCGCGTGCTCCGCGCCGTGGCTCTTGTCGCGCTGCTCCTCGCGTCTCTCGAAGTCGCCGCCGCGCAGTCCGCCTGCGCGCCGACGCAGGCCGACATGCTCGGCCCGTTCTACGAGCCCGGCGCCCCCGAGCGCGCGGTGACGGGGCGAGGGTTCGTCGTGAGCGGCGTCGTCCGCTCGGCGAAGGGCTGCGGCGCCCTGCCCGCGGCGCGGCTCGAGTGGTGGTCCGCGAACCCCGCCGGCGAGTACGACCGCGAGCACCGCGCGACCCAGGCCGCCGACGGCGCGGGCCGCTTTCGCTACGAGACGAGCGTCCCCGGGCGCTATCCCGGCCGGCCGCCACACCTGCACGTGCGCGTCAGCGCGCCCGGCCACCGGGCGCTCGTCACCCAGCTCTACCCGGAGCGGAGCCAGACCACCCTGCAGCTGGACTTGGTCCTGACGACGGACTAGGAGGAGGTTCGACCCCATGAGGCTCAAGGGCCAGGTGGCGCTCGTCACGGGCGCTGGGCGCGGCATCGGCGAGGCGATCGCGCTCGCGTTCGCCCGCGAGGGCGCGAAGGTCGCGGTCGCCGACGTCGATCCGAACACGGCCCGGGCGACGGCGCGGCGGCTCGGGCGCGGCCGCGCGCTGGCGCTCCACATGGACGTCGCCGACGCCGCGTCGGTCCGCGACGGCTTCGAGGCGATCGACCGAGCGTGGGGGCGCATCGACGTCGCCGTCACGAACGCGGCCGTCGAGCCCATCGTGCCCTTCCTCGAGCTCACCGAGGCGACGTGGGACCGCATCGTCGACGTGAACCTCAAGGGCACCTTCCTCGTGGCGCAGGCCGCGGGGCGGCGCATGGCCCGGCGCCGCCGCGGCGTGATCATCACGCTCTCCTCGGTAAACGCCGAGGTCGCGCGCCCCGAGTCCGCGGCGTACGCGGCCACCAAGGGCGGCGTGCGGCAGCTCACCAAGGCAATGGCGGTCGCGCTCGCGCCCCACGGTATTCGCGTCAACGCGATCGGCCCCGGCACCGTCGTGACGGGCCTGACTCGCCACCTCCTGAAGAGCCGCGCGTGGCGCGCCGCCGTCTACGCGCGGACGCCGCTCCAGCGCGTGGCCGAGCCGCGCGAGATCGCGGAGGTCGCGGTCTTCCTCGCCTCCGACGCGGCGTCGTACATGACCGGCAGCACCGTGTACGTGGACGGGGGCCGTCTCGCGCTCAACGGCCTCATGCCGCTCCGCCGGGCGCACCGATGAGCAGCCACGCGCGGGTCGTCGAGGAGCGCCACGGGTTCCCCGCGGCGCTCCGAGCGTTGCGGGGTTGGGGGGGCCATGTCGGGGCCCCCCACGTCGACGGATGAGCGCGGTGGCCGCGCGCGCCACGAACCTCGTGGCCTCGGGCCGCCGGCGCCGGCTGCTGCTCGGCGCGGGCGCCCTCGTGGCGGGCGGGGTCGCGCTCGCCGTCCTGGTGCTCGCGGGCGCAGACCGCGGCTGGCGCCTCCTGCTCGTCCTCCCGTTCTGGTTCGGCGCGCTCGGCGTCTTCCAGGCGCGCGGCCGGACCTGAGTGCGCCTCGCTGCGCGCGGCGCGCGCGAGACCGACGCCGGCGAGGAGGCCATCGCGGACCCGTTCACGGTCGCGCAGCTCCGGCGCCAGGCCCGTGAGATCCACGTGCAGGCTGCGCTCGCCGGCGCGGCGCTCACCGGCCTGGCCCTCCTGATCCCCTCCTAGACACGGCCGAAGGCGGCCGGCGGCGGGCTCTCGAAGCTCACGCGCCGCCCGTCCGGATGGACGAAGGCGAGCCGCGTCGCGTGCAGGCACACGCGCCGCAGCGGGTTCCGCCGGCTCCCGTAGACCACGTCGCCCACGATCGGATGCCCCGCGGCGGCGAGCTGGGCCCGGATCTGGCCGCGCCGGCCCGTCACGAGCAGGAGCTCGAGCGCGGTCGTCGCGGCGCGCCGCTCGAGGACCCGGTAGCGCGTGATCGCCTCCTTGCCGCGCGGGCCCTCGCGCATCGCCCTGACGCGCGCCCGGGGCGCCGGATCGAGCCGCGCGCGGAGCGTGCCCTCGGCGTCCCGCACGCGGCCCTCGACGACCGCGACGTAGACCCGCTCGGGCGTCCGCGCCGCGAACTGCGCCTGCAGCGTCCGCTTCGCCACGGGCGACTTCGCGAACACCAGCAGCCCCGACGTCTCCCGGTCGAGCCGGTGGACGATGAAGACCCGCTCGCGGCCGGGTGGCCGGCCGCCGGCCACGTAGTCCATCAAGAGCCTGTAGGCGGTCCGCTCGCGCTCCCGCGCCGTGGCGATCGTGAGGAGCCCGGCGGGCTTATCGACGACGAGAATGGCCGCGTCCTCGTGGATGGGCGCGAGCGGCGCGGGAAACGCGGGCGGCGGCGGCGCGGCGAGCTCGACGCGATCGCCGGGCCGGACGGGAACGTCGCCGCGGCGGACGACCGCGCCGTTGACGCGGACGCGCGAGCCCTCGAGCCACCGCTTGAGCTGGCGCCGGGACGCGCCCGGGTGCAGCGCCGCCAGGCGGGCGCGGAGGGTCAACCCCGCTCGCCGGGCTTGCGGAAGCCCGGGAAGCTCCGCGCGGCCAGGAAGAAGCGCCGGACGGTGTTGCGGAGCTCGTCGACCGCGAGCGGCTTCCGGAGATAGGGGACGCGCAACGAGAAGAGGAGCTCCGCGACGTCCGGCTCCACGGCGCCGCCCGTCATGAACATCACGCGCCGCGCGAGCTCGGGGTCGCGGCGCTGGAGCTCGCGGAAGAACCCGGGGCCGTCGAGCTCCGGCATCCGGATGTCGATGAGGATGAGGTCGAACGGCGCGGCGCCCACGCGCTCGAGCGCCGTGAGGCCGCTGGTCGCGGTCGACACGCGGTACCCCTCGGCCTTCAGGATGTCCTCGACGACGCCGGCGAAGACCGGGTCGTCGTCGACGACCAGGATGGATCGTGCCTCCGGTTGGGCGGACGGCGCGGGGCCGGCCATCGCTATGGGGACGACGGCGTCGCGGTCCTATCGGGTCGCATCAGCGGGCGCCGCGCGGGGCGAAGATCCTCGTCTTGAGGCGGCGCGGCACCCAGGCGGCCACGAGCCGCGCCGCGCCGGCGACGCGCTCGAGCGACTCGGGGCTGCCGGGCCAGTACTTCAGCACGAGCCCGCGGTCCACGACGTTGAGGATCCCGTCCACGAGGATCGCCGCGACGAGCACGTCGTCGAGCGCGCCGAGGATCGGGATGAAGTCCGGGATCAGGTCCACCGGCGACACGAGGTAGAGCACGGCGGCCGCGATCGCGACCTTCGCCGCCGTCGGCAGCACGGGATCCGTGGCGAGCCGCGCAACCGTGCGCGCGATGTCGGGGAGCGCGCGAAACAGCGTCCGCATCAGGACAGACTCTCGGCCACCAGCTCGCTCACGTCCTTCACCTGCAGTGTCTGCTCGGCTTCCTTCACCTTCCGGCCCAGGTCCACCATGGCCAGGCAGAACGGACAGCCGGTGCCGACCATGTCCACCTTGGCCTCGAGCGCCTCCTCGACCCGAATCAGGTTGACGCGCCGCTTCGCCTTGACCTCCATCCACATGTGGCCGCCGCCCCCGCCGCAGCAGAGGCCGCGGGCGCGGTTCCTGGGAAGCTCGACCACGCGGAGCCCCGGCACCGCGCGGGCGACGTTCCGCGGCGCCTCGGTGATGCCATTGTAGCGCCCGAGGTAGCACGAGTCGTGGAAGGCGAGCGTGGCGTCGAGCGGCTTCGTCGGCCGGATGCGCCCGGCGCGCAGCAGCTCCTCGATAAGCTGCGAGTGGTGGACGACCTCGTGGTTCCCCCCGAACTGCGGGAACTCGTTCTTGATCGTGTTGAAGCAATGCGGGCAGTGCGTGACGACCTTCTTGAAGCGGTACCGGCCGAGCGCCGCGACGTTCTCCTGCTGGAGCGTCTGGTAGAGGTACTCCTCGCCGAGGCGGCGTGCGACCTCGCCGTGGCAGCGCTCCTCCTGCATGACCGCGAAGGAGACACCCGCGGATTTCAGAATTTTCACGACGGCCCGCGCGATCGCCTGATTGCGCTTGTCGTACGAGGCCGAGCAGCCGACCCAGTAGAGGTACTCGACCTCCTTGCCGGGCTCGAGGATCGGGACGTCGAGGCCCTGGGCCCAGGCGAGCCGCTCGCCCGCCGGCAGGCCCCACGGGTTCCCGGCGCGCTGGATGTTCTGGAGCGATTGCGGCGCGGTGGACGGGAGCGCCCCTTCCGAGAGCGCCAGGTAGCGCCGCAGGTCGACGATCGTGTCCACGATGTCGATGAACGCCGGGCACTCCTCGACGCACGCCATGCAGGTGGTGCAGGCCCACAGCTCCTCGGGCTTGATCAGCTCGCCATGGATCGGCCCGGGGAGCTCGCCGTGCATGTGGCGCTTGAGCTTGACGATGATCTGCTTGGGCGAGAGCGCCGAGCCCGCCATGTGCGCGGGGCAGGCGGCCTGGCAGCGCCCGCACTCGACGCAGGCGTCGAAGTCGAGCCGCCGCTTCCAGGAGAACTCCTCGAGCCTCGAGACGCCGAGGCTCTCGGCCTCCTCGATGTTCTCGATCTTCCGGAGCGCGCCCCGCGGGCCGAGCTTCGCGAAGAAGACGTTCAGGGGCGTGGTGACGAGGTGCATGAAGTACGAGAACGGGACGAGGGCGACGAACGCCAGCGAGAGTACGGCGTGGAACAGCCACACCGAGAGATGGACGCCGCGCAGCGCGCCGTCCGACGTGCCGAGCGCCAGCAGCGCCTGCCCGAGGGCCCATCCGACCGGCGACCACGGGCCCCACGCGGGCCGCACCACCGCCAGGCGGCACGCCTCGAGCACGAAGCCCGAGACGTTGATCACGAACAGCAGCGCCAGCGCCGCCGCGAAGCGCGCCGTCGGGTCCAAGCGGTCGGGGCGCGCGACGAACCGGCGCCAGACCGCCATCCCGAGGCCGATCACGAAGAAGAGGCCGAAGAGGTCGAGCGTCGTCTCGTAGAAGAGGTAGAAGCCGCCCTTGAGGAGCTTCACGCCGAACAGCGGCAGCGTGATGTCCCAGTCGATGGTCGCGAGCACGGTGCCCATGAAGAGGGCGAGGAACCCCCAGAACATGATCGCGTGCATGACGCCCGGGTACGCCTGCGTGAGCACGCGCGCCTGGCCGAGCGCGTGCCGGGCGACGAGCCCGAGGCGCGCGGGGATGCGGTCGAAGCGGTCCTCAGGAAGTCCGCGCCGCCAGAGACGCGCGCGCTCCCAGAGGCCCCAGGCGAAGATCGCGACCGCGATGGCGCCGCCAACGTAGAGGCCGACCTGCGCCCATGCGGGAACGTTCCAGAACGTGTCGCGGAAGGGCACGGACGCGCTCATGAGGATTCCAACCTTAGCACAGGCGAAATCACCACGGGCGAGCGCGAGCGCGTCAGGCTGAGATCCGCGCCCCGCTCATTCGAGTCGTTGATCCGCCCGCACGAGGACGGGCTGGGAGGCCGCGCGGAGGATAGCACGAGCGATCGCGCGAGAGTATGCTGTGCCGGTGGACATCCCGGCGCGCATCTGGCTGGAGCGCTTCGCGCTGCTCGTGCCGGGCCCGGCGGCCACGCGGTGGCTCCTGATCGCTGATCTCGTGTGTCTGGTGGCTCTCGGTCTCGCCGTGCGAGCACGCCGCATCGCCGTCCCGGTCGCAGTCGGCGCAGGCCTCCTCGGGCTGAACGTCCTGGCCATGCTGCTCAACGACTTCTTCCTGGGTCTCGCGCTGTTCCATCTGGTGGTCGGGGCGACGGCTCTGCTGTTCTGCAGGCCCCGCTGGCTCGGCGGCGCGACCCTGGCCCTCGCGATCGCGCTCGGCGTCCTCACCTGACGAGCATCACATCTCCTTGTGGCATTCGCGGCAGACGGGCTGGACCGTCGAGCGGGAGATGAAGCGGCTCTGCTCGTCGCTGTCCGTGGTGTGCGAGGTGTGGCAGCGGACGCATCGTACGTTCACCGGACCGTGGTCGCGGATCGCGTGATAGTTGGTCTCACTGTTTCCCTCGTCCTGCGGCTCGACGCCGCGACTCGCCTCGGTGCTCGGATCGGAGGCGCCCATCGACGCTCGGACTCGGGGCGCCAGGATGGGCGTATGGCACCGGGCACAGTCTGCGTCGCCCAGCGCGACCCGCATGCGGGTCGGTTCGTCGTAGGCGCCCACGAGGAACCGCAATGTGTCGAAGCCGGCGACGGTCCACACCGTCGCGCGCGTGAGCGCGGTGGCGCCGCCGTGACAGGCGATGCAGCCCACGGTCGTATCCTTCCGATGATGGAACCCGGCGAGGTCGCTGGACGCTCGTGTCGTGAAGCGCTTGAACTTCTCTTCGTGGAGATGGCAGGCGACGCAGAAGCGGTCGTCGCGCTCCTTGACGACGAGGCCCGCCAGAAAGAGGCCGGTGATCACGAGGGCGCCGACACTGCCCCCTGCCCACAGCGCGAGCCGCCGGACGAGCGGGCGAGCGATGGCGGAACCCCGCCGAGGGCCGCCTAGTGGACCGTGACGGTCACCGGCTTGGCGAATATGACGCGCGCCGAAGGGCCGGCGGGGCCTCCACGTGGGAACACCTGGCCAGTCGGCGTCGTCACCGTCCCGACGGACGACGCGCGCTCGGAACCGAAGTGGAACGCGGCGCTGATCGTATACGTGCCTGCTTCCTGGGGCGCCTTGACCGTCCAGACGACCTTACCCTCGGCAAACTTCTTCGCGGCAAGGTCGGACTTTTGGTCGAAGATGAGTGCGCTGTTGAGGTTCTTCCGAAGCCCGGGCGCGCGGCCGTCGACCCACTTGGTCTGCTCCTGACCATCGCTTCCCCAGACTTTCGGCGCGCCCACGATGACCCAGCCGTCGCCCTGGAGCGGCCGTGCCTGGAACCGGAGATCGGTGTCGACCAGGAAGACGCCGACAACGCCAGAGCCGCCCTTCACGCTGACCGTGACCTGCGCCTCCTGGCCGGGTCTCAGGCTCGTCGGGGCGTTGAGCGTGGCCGACGCGTTCTCGTCCATGAGCTTCACGTCGGCGAGCAGCTTCTGGCGATCGGCGGGCGCCATCTCCTTGTAGGGGCCGGTACCCTCCTCGATGGCCTTGTAGTGCTTGGTCTCCTTGATCTGGCTGGCGGCAAAGGCCTCCGGCTCGTTCCGGAGTTGGTCCTTCGAGAAGGACGAGTGGCAACCCGCGCAGGTGGGCGCAAGGTCCGTGACGCTGCGTAGCGGCCCGCCCGCGTAGCCGTCGACGGCGGCTCCGACCATCGGCTCCAGGAGAGTCACCAGCCCGACAATGCTGACCAGTCGCTTCACCCGTGTCATTGCGCGTCCCCTTTCTTCATCGCCGCGAACGGCGGCTTGCCGTGATCGGCGCCCGCTTCGCCGCAGCGAGTAAACTCCTTATGCCTTCTGGGGGTTCCCGGCCGAGGCGGCTTCGCCGCTCGGCCGGTCGAGATGGGCCTCCATGACGAGGGCGTCCTCGCCGGTGTCGTAGTAGTAGCCGCGCCGGAGCCCGATCACACGGAAGCCGAAGCCTTCGTAGAGCGTGCGGGCCTCGGTGTTGCTCGGCCGCACCTCGAGCACGACCAGCCGGAGCCGCCGCTCGCGCGCGTCCTCGAGGACGCCCTGCAGCAGCAGCCGGCCGACCCCCTGCCGGCGGTGCGCCGGGTGGACCGCGATGTTGGTGATGTGCAGCTCGTCGGCGATCTCCCAGAGGCAGAGGTAGCCGATGACGCGGCCCTCCTCTCGCATGACCCAGCAGCGGGCGACGCGGTTCTGCTGCATCTCGTAGAGGAATGCGCCGCGCGACCAGGGCATCGAGAAGGACGCGCGCTCGATGGCGAGGACCTCGTCGAGGTCCTCCGGACCCATCCGGTCAGCGGAGCGCGACGGCACGGCGCTTGAGCTCGGCCTCGGAGGGCCGGAGGTAGATCGGCACGAGGTCGGCGGCGGTAACGGTCTCCCCGGCGGTCAGGCGGGCGTGCCCCAGGAGCCCGACGGTCGCCGGCGAGGGCGCCCGATGGGTCGCCGGCGCCAGGCGCGCGTGCGGCGAGGCGATCACGCCGGCGGCATCGCCCAGGAGCACCGTGGGCTCGTCGAGCCGACGCGCAAGCTCCGCGGGCGCCACGGCGAGGTACTCCCACTCGCGCCGCATCGCGCTCCCGTCCCAGCGGTAGCGCGAGGTGTAGACCTCGTTCTTGCGCGCGTCGAGGACGGGGCAGACGGGCAGCGCGGCGAACGGGAGCGACGCCGCCATCGCGTCGAGCGTCGGCACCGCCGCGATCGGGATGCCGAGGGCCAGCGCGAGCCCCTTCACCGCGCTGATCCCGACCCTGAGACCGGTGAACGACCCCGGGCCGACGGCGACGGCGAGGCCGTCGAGGTCACGCGGCCTGAGGCTGGCGTCGCTGAGGAGGCGGTCCACCGCGACCATCAGGCGCTCCGAGTGGGTGACGCTCACGTCGAGGAGGTAGTGCCCGAGCACGCGATCGCCGTCCACGAGCGCCGCGCCACCGGCGAGTGTGGAAGTCTCCACGGCGAGCACTCGCATACGCCGAGTGTAGCAATAAAATGCGATAATGCGCCGGGAGGAACCGGATGAGCGCGTCGCCCAGGAAGGACCCGGTCGCCGTGGAGGCCGAGGTCCGCGAGAAGATCCACCTCGAGATCCTCAAGCGCACCGGCGCCTACCACGCCAACGACCACGTGCTGCTGCCCTCGGGCCAGCACACGATGGAGTACATCGAGAAGACGCTCGTGACGACCGAGCCCTCGTTCACCGAGGGCCTCGGCGCGGTCATCGCCAAGCACTTCGCCCCGTGGCCGATCGACGTCGTCCTGTCCACGGGCCCCGGCGCGCTGATTCTCTCCCACTGCGTGGCCCGCGCCCACCCGTCGCGGCCGATCGTGATCTACGGCACCAAGGGGCTGTCGGGGGGCAAGCGCCGGGTCACGCTGCCGGTGGAGTTCCAGCGTCTCGTGCGGCCGGGCGGGAAGGTTCTGCTCGTCGAGGACCTCGTCAGCACGGGCTCGACGCTGAATCTCCTGATCAATCTCGTCGAGCAGCTCAGCGCGCAGGTGGTGGGGATCGGATGCCTCTGGCGGCGGACCTCGGTCGAGCTGGGCACGAGGCCGGTGTTCAGCCTGGTGAACCGGGACTTCCCGACGTACGACCCCGGGGACTGCCCGCTCTGCAAGAAGGGCGTGCCGCTCAACGAGGAGTTCGTGCGGCGGCGCCACGCCCGCAGGCCCTCGTCCGTCCAGGAGCCGAAGGCGCCCTAGCCCGTCGGGGCCCGCGGCGCTACGCGGCTTCCCAGAGTCCCTCGGCGACGCCGGCGGTCCGATAGGCGTCGCGGATCCGGTCCAGGTTCTGGGTGAACAGGAGCCCGATCTTCGCGAACGGCTCGAACACCGGTCCCTGCCCGTCGACGAGCGGGAAGCTCACCTTCGGCAGCTTCTCCCACTGCGTGCGGAGCGTCTCGGTCACGGCCTGGAGGCTCGCGTGGAACTCCTCCCGCTCCTTGGCCGCGCGCTTGACGATCGGCGTGATCAGGCAGTCCAGGGTCTCCCGCGCCTTCGCCGCACCCTCCGCCGCGGCCTCCGCGAGCGGCACGACCGTGACCCCCAGCTCGCCGAGGAAGCGCCCCAGCAGCCGGCCGACCGAGTCCTGGAGGAGGAGCGCGGGGAGGCCCACCGTGCGGACGGCGCCGTGGCCGAGCTCGCGCGCGTCCGCGTAGAGCTGCCCGCGGAGCCACTCGACGTGGGCGCGGTTCTCGGTGTCCTTCCACCATTCGCGCAGCATCTTCTTGCCCCAGTAGCGGATCGTCGCGGAGTAGACGTCGCGCTTCAGGAGCTTCTGCGCGATGCCGCGCCACGAGTAGAACTTCTCCATCGCGCTGATCGCGCCGATCTGCAGCTCGTACGGGCTGAGCCGGCGCGGCTGGTGGACGACGTGGTGGCCGTCGTAGAACTGCCAGTTCTTGCTGATCACGTACTTCTCGCCGTGGTCGTAGAGCGTCTCGTAGTCGGGCGAGCCCGGGATCGGCGTCAGGATCATAAACTGGACCGAGTCGATGTCGTGCTTGAGCGCGAACTCGGCGGTGGCGTCGATGGTCTCGAGGTCGTCCTCGTCCGACCCCACGACGAACATGCCGTGGATCCGGATCTTGTGGGCGTGGAACCGCTCGATCGAGCGCTCGATCTTGGCCAGGTCCTGCTTCTTGTTGAAGAGCTTGAGCGTCCGCGGATTGATCGACTCGAACCCGACGTAGACGTTGAAGCAATTCGAGTCGCGCATCATCTGGAGCAGCTCGGGGTCGTCCACCGTCTCGGTCCGGACCTGGGCGCCCCACTCCGGCGTGAGCCCGCGCTGGATCATCCCCCGCAGGAGCTCCTTCACCCGCTTCTTGTTCGCGGTGAAGATGTCGTCCGCGAAGAACGTGTACATGTTCCCCTTGTGCACCTCGAGCTCTTCGAGCACGCGTCCGATCGAGTGCGTGCGGAAGGCGTGGCCGTACATCCCCGGCACCGAGCAGAAGGTGCAGGAGAACGGGCAGCCGCGCGAGGTCGCGACCGAGACGACGCCCCCCGGCTTCCAGCCCGTGATCAGGCGGTAGTCGGGGATCGGGTTCACGTCGAGGTTCGGGATCTTGCCCCGCTCGGGGTTGTGCACGGGGCGGCCGTCCGCGAGGTAGGACAGGTTCTGGATCTTCTCGAGACCCGCGCCCGCCTGGATCGCGTCCACGAGCTCCTGGAAGGCGAACTCGCCCTCGCCGCGGACGACGAAATCGGCGTGCTGGAGCCCCTCCTCGGGAAGGAAGCTCGTGTGGGTGCCGCCGATCACCGTGATCGCACCCGCCTCGCGCACCGTGTCGGCGAGGTGATAGGACTGGGGGGCCGTCGAGGTGATCGCCGAGATCGCGACGAGGTCCGCCGACAGGACCTCTGCCATGTCGATCGGATGGATGTCCTCGATGTAGACGCGGACGTCGTAGCCCTTGGCCCGCATGAGCGTGGCCAGGAGGACCGAGCCGAGGCGCGGGATGCACACGCGGCTGTAGATGTGGAGGTGCGTCGACTTGGGCTCGACGAAGACGAGCTTCTTGAGCTGGCGTCTCATCGACGAGGTCTCCTCAAGCAAGCTGGGTTTTGGCGTGGCAATGGGAGAGCCGTGACGGGTTCAACGCTACATCGCTGGTCGCTGGAAGTCAATGTTCCTGCCACGCGGCTCCGGCCCCATATCTTGGGCATCCCGGGTTGCCCCGACCCCCACATCCTGGCGGGTCCTGCGTGACCGAGCGGCGCGCCTTTCTTCTCCTGCTCCTGGTCATCCTCTTCTGGGCCGGAAACTTCCCGCTCGGCAAGCTCGCGCTCGACGAGCTCGGCCCCGTCGCGCTGACCGCCGGCCGCGCCCTCGTCGCGGCGCCGCTCTTGCTGCTCGTCGCGCGGTTCACGGCGCCGCTCGCGCACCCGCTCGCCCGGCGCGATTACCTCGCCTTCGTCGTCCTCGGGCTGACGGGCCTCGTCGGGAACACGACGCTCTGGTACTGGGGGCTCAAGCACACGACCGCCCTGAACGCGGGCATCCTGGGTGCGGCCTCGCCGATCTTCGTGGCCCTCACGGCGGCCCTGCTGCTCGGCGACCGGCTCGGTCCGCTCAACTGGCTCGGCATCGCCCTGACGGTCGCCGCGGTCCTCGTCACCGTGGCGAAGGGATCGCTCGAGACGCTCCGGACCCTCGCCGTCAACCGCGGGGACCTGGTCATCCTGTGTTCCCAGGTCCTCTGGGTCGCGTATTCGCTGTTCACCCGCGCGTCGGCCTCCGCGCTCCCGCCCGTCTGGGTGATGGCGGGCGCCAACGTCGTGAGCGCGCTCGTGCTGATCCCGCTCGCGGCGGCCGTCGAGCCCTGGCGCTCGCCGCGCGCGGCGCCGCTCGGCTGGGGGGTCATCCTCTACGGCGCGGTGCTCGTGACGCTCGCGCACGTCTGGTACTACGCGATCGTGCGGACGCTCGGCCCCGGGCGCGCCGCCGGCTTCCTGAACCTGATGCCGTTCGTCGTGCTCGGGCTCGCGTGGCTGCTCGTGGGCGAGGCGATCCACGCCTACCACCTGATCGGCGCGGCGCTGGTGATCGCGGGCGTGTTCCTGACGATGCG
>QHSZ01000226.1 GCA_003220595.1 Candidatus Rokuibacteriota bacterium
CACGGCCGTCCGCGAGGAGTTCAAGGAGAACGAGGACCTGCCCAACACCACCAACCCCGACGACTGGGCCAAGATCGCCGGCAAGAAGGGCGAGCGGATCGTCTACGTCAAACCGCTCATGGGCGAGGCCAAAGAAAAACAGCGCAGCGTCGAGAAGGTCGTCAACACCGGCCAGTACCTGTAATGCGCGCGCTCAGCGACGGGCGGGTTCCTGCGGCGGGCGGGAATCGCGGGGCGGCGAAGGGCGGTCCGTGTCCCGCGTCGCGCGCTCCGGTTTCGGGGCGAACCGCTCACTGAACTGCTCGTCGCGGTCAATGCCTTCAGCGCCGTAGACCGAATACTTCATTCGAGGCCTCCTCCTGTCGTCGGGCGACCGACGCCTTCACACGCTAGGGCCGAAGGCCCCGGCTCGGGTATCAGGCAGGGCCTGCAATCACCAGGCGGAAAGTCCCCAGGCGCCCCTCCGGGCGTTTACGGACGCCGCCCTCGATGCCCTTGACGCGGGCTCGGTCTTTCTCTAGCTTCGGGGGCAGCCAAACCATGTACGCCACATACTTCGGGCTCGCCGAGCGGCCGTTTTCCCTGGCACCTGACCCGCGCTACTTCTATCTCGGCGACGCTCACCGCGAGGCCCTTGCCCATCTGCTCTACGGCATCGGCGAAGGTGGGAGCTTCGTCGTGCTGACGGGCGAGGTCGGCACGGGGAAGACCACGGTCTGTCGCGCCCTCCTGGAGCAGCTGCCCCCAGACGTCGACATCGCCATGATCTTCAATCCCCGCCTCACGTCGGTCGAGCTACTCGCCACCGTGTGCGATGAGCTCGGGGTGACCTATCCGAGGGGAACGGGCAGCCTCAAGGTCCTCGTCGACGCGCTGTCCCACGCGCTGCTCGACGCGCACGGGCGCGGTCGCCGAACCGTGCTGATCATCGACGAGGCCCAGAATCTGGCTCCTGAGGTACTCGAGGAGATCCGGCTGCTGACGAACCTCGAGACGACGCGCGAGAAGCTCCTCCAGGTCATGCTGATCGGCCAACCCGAGCTCGCCCGACTCCTGGCGCGCCAGGAGCTGCGCCAGCTCGCCCAGCGGGTGACGGCCCGCTACCACTTGCGCTCGTTCACCGAAGGGGAGACGCGCGCGTACGTCCAGCATCGGATGGAGGTCGCGGGCCAGCGGCAAACGATCTTCATGACACCCGCCGTGCGCCTCGCCCATCGCTTCTCGCGCGGCGTCCCTCGCTTGCTCAACATCATCTGCGATCGCGCCTTGCTCGGGGCCTACGCGACCGGGCAGGTGCGCGTCACGGCGGCGATCGTGCGCCGCGCGGCGCGCGAGGTGCTCGGCCGGTCCTTCGGCCGTCACCGCTGGATCGCGGGGACGGCGCTGGGGATTCTGCTCGCCGCCGGAGGCGGGACGCTCGCGCTGCTCGGCCCGACGGGCATCCTCCGCCTCCCAGCCCTGGCGCCCGGCAAGGGCGCAGCACACTCGATGCCGGCCCCGGCGACCACGCCGGTCGTCGCGGCAACGGCGGCCGAGCCGCCGCGCCGCGAGTCGACGCTCGTCGATATCCTGAAGGACCCAGCCCTAACCATCGACCGGGCCAGCGCATTCGTGAAGCTGTATGCCCTCTGGGATCTCGACGTTCCCGCCAGCGCCTCGGATCTGGACTGCGAGTACGGTCGCGAGGCCGGCCTTCGTTGCCTGCTTCGAACCGGCACCTGGTCGGTGCTGCGCCGCCTCGACGTTCCCGCGATCCTCCCGCTCGTCACGCCCGAAGGCGAGAGGCGCTACGTCGTCCTGATTTCTCTCGACGGCGAGCGGGCGACGCTCGAGCTCGGCGAGCGCCGGATCGTGGTGCCGACGTCCGAGATCGAACGCTTCTGGGACGGGCCCTTCGTGGCGCTCTGGAAGCCGCCGGTCGTCGGGCCTCTGCCGCTCAGGCCGGGGATGAGCGGCAAGGACGTCGGGTGGCTCCGCCAGCGCCTCGCCCAGATCGAGGGTCAGCCCGCGCCGGCGAGCCCCGGTCAGGTCTACGACGAGGAGCTGAGGCGGCGCGTCGCGGCCTTCCAGCAGGCCCGATCATTGATGCCCGACGGAATCGCGGGGGAGGAGACACTCGTCCGCCTCGCCGGGGCGGCGCCTGGCTCGAACGGGCCCTCGCTGTCCCGGGCCCGGCCGTAGTCATGTCCTATATCCTCGACGCCCTCACGAAGGCCGCGAAGCAGCGAGACCGGCACGCGCCGGTGCTACGGCGGCTGCTCGGCCCCGCGACGGCGACGAGCCCGGCCGGGAGTCGCTGGTCGGGCCGCCTCATCGCGGCGGTGCTGCTGAACGCGATCCTCTTGACGATCCTGCTCGTGTCGTGGCTGCGCCCCGTTCCCGTCGTAGCACCGCCCGAGTCACTGGCCCGGCCGTCCCCCGAGGTGCCTCGAGAGAAGACGGGACCGCGCGAACGCGAGGCGACGATGCCGGCAGGGCTCCCTCAGCGCTCGGCCGTCATGCGGACCGAGCCTCCAGCATCGTCCCAGGCTCCGCGACGGCCGCCCACGCCGCCGGCGCCAAAAGCGCAGGCGCCGGCCGTCACTGCGCCCGTCACGCCTGGCAGGCCGCCGGCGGAGCCCAAGGCCGCCGGACTGAAGCTCGAGGTGTTGATCTACGCCGAGGCTCCGGCGGAGCGAACGATCTTCATCAATGGCCGGAAGTACGTCGAAGGTGACTCGATCGAAGGTCGGCTACGGGTCGAGGAGATTCAGGAGGAGGGCGTGGTGCTGAGCGAGGAGGGACGCCGCTTCACGCTGCGCCTCGCGCGCTGATGCGCGAGCGTGATGCTCTAGGTCTTGCTCGTCCTGCCGAGACTCTGAACGGATCGGTAGCCCTTGAAGCCGGCCGCCCTGAGGCGGCTCCCATCGCAGATCCGACAAGGGCCGTCGACCTTGGACCGGTACCCGGCCGCGAGCGCCTCCTGCATGGACATCGATACCGCCAAGAGGTGCAGGACTCGGCCCTCGATACCGATCGCGTCCGCCCAGCAATCAGTGCAGTACCACTCGCCCTGACGCCGATCCAGGAACTGCAGCGCGGCTGCAGCCTCGGGACCGAGCGCCACCTGCTTGACCATCGTGCCCCTCCCTGGCCTGAAGACCCATCCCCCAGGAGCGCGATACTGGAAGAAACCCGCGTATGACTGCAAGATACCAGGTTTTTCCTTCCGGCTGGATGAAGGATTTCCCCGATTGTCAGCGAGCGGGCAAGAAGCTTACGCTCGGGATCATCGTCAAGGAGTCTCGGTTTCAATGTAGACCAGGGGCGGGGACAGGAGTCCCTCGTGGAGGCGCCGTGTGGCTGGGATGCTCCTGATCGTTTCTCGCGCCGAGCCCGCACGCTACACCTACCTGAAGCACGTCTTCGGTGAGGCTGCAGAGGTGATCGTCGATCGTCGAGCGCAGGAGCGACGCACGCCCCGGCACGAGCGCGCCGGGTCCGAGAGGCGCCGCACCGAGCGGCGTCAGCGCGATACCACCAAGGACCTCGAGTCGTCGGGCTGGGCCCTGGTGAGACGCTAGGCTCTCAGGACCTCCGCACCAGAGGGCCGCGCAAGAGCTGTCCCGGGAGCGCCCCCGTGGGTTTGCCGTCGCGGAGCACGATGTCGCCGTTCACGACGGTCGCGGCGATGCCGCGCGCGCGCTGGACGAGGCGTCGGGCGCCCGCGGGCAGATCGTGCACGACCTCGGGCATCTCCGGGCCGACCGTCTCGGGATCGAAGACCAGGAGGTCGGCCGCCATGCCCTCGCGGATCAGACCCCGATCCGCGAAGCCCCAGTGCGTGGCCGTGTCGAAGCTCAGCATGCGCACCGCCTGCTCGAGCGTGAACGCCTGCTTCTCGCGCACCCAGTGGCTCAGCACGTGCGTCTGGAGCGAGGCGTCCATGATCTGGGAGACGTGGGCGCCGGAATCCGAGAAGGTGACGACCGTCCGCGGGTGCTGCATCAGTTCGAGCGCGTGATCCTGGTTCTCGTTCGCGATGGGCTGGAGGAAGAACCGCTCCAGGTCCTTCTCGAGTGCCAGGTCGATCATCGCCTCGACCGGGTCGATGCCGCGCTCGCGCGCGACCTCCGCCACCGAGCGGCGCGGCCCGTCGACTCTGTCGAACAAGAAGATCCACTCGTAGGCCGCGGGCCGGGGCTCGGCGCCGATCGCGCGCCGCTCGTCGCGCTCGCGCGCGGCGTCGACCAGGCGGCGGCGCAGCGCCGGATCCCGCAGGCGCTGCCGCTGCTCGGCGAGGGGGAGCGCGCGTAGCTCCTTCCACACCGGCAGCCGGTCGAACGGCAGGCTGGTCCTGAACGAGAGCACCACGCTGAGCGCGCGGCTGTGCACCTGCGCGAACATGCGGCCACCGGCCGCGGCGGTCTCCTCGAGCAGGGCGAGGTAGACGCGCCAAGTCTCGGGGTCGTCCCGCCGGCTGAACAGGCCCCACGTCACGGGCACGCCGGTCTCCACAGCGAGGTCGCGCAGCCGGACGTGGTACTCGCGCAGGCTCTTCGGCTCGCCGCCGAACCGCTCGCCCGCGAGCTCGAAGATGCCGGCGTTCATGTCGCCCATCACGGAGACCAGCCGCCGGACCTCGTCCCAGGTGGCGAGCCGGCTCGCCACCGGGCGCCGGTCGGGCGTCTCGTGGCTCGGCGAGCGCGACGTCGTGAAGCCGACGGCGCCGGCGCGGATGGCGTCGCGCAGCTCGCGCTCCATCGCCCGCAGATCCTCCTCGCCGGCCGGCTGCTCGAACGCCCGCTCGCCCATGGCGTAGGTGCGGAGGGCGGAGTGGCCGATGTAGCAGGCGTAGTTGATCCCCTTGGGCAGGGTCTCCACGCGATCGAGGAACTCGGGGAAGGTGGTCCACGTCCAGTCGATGCCGGCGTCCATCGCCTCGGCGGCGATGTCCTCGGCCCGTTCCAGGTTGCGCACGACGAGGTGCCGCTCGGCCTTGCCGCAGGGGGCGAGCGTGAAGCCGCAGTTGCCCATCACCACGCTCGTCACGCCGTGCCAGCACGAGCAGGTGCCGAGGGGATCCCAGAAGACCTGCGCGTCCATGTGGGTGTGCCCGTCGACGAAGCCGGGCGTCACGACGCGGCCGTCCGCGTCGAGCACCTCGCGCGCGCGCTCGCGGATGCGGCCGATGGCGGCGATGCGCCCGTGCCGGACGCCGACGTCGGCCCGATAGCGGGGCAGGCCCGACCCGTCGATCACCACGCCGTTCTTGATCAGCAGGTCGTAGGGCATCGTCCACTCTCCTTGACTCGAACGGGATGGCGTGCGTCGCGCCGCCCGTATCGTACCACCGCTTCGCGGCGCGCCGGTCCCTGTGGTACGGTGACCCGCAGCGGAGGACCGGCCCGATGAACATCTTCAAGGCCAGGGCGGTGAGGAGCGTCGAGGACGCGGTGAAGGCGATCCCCGTGATCGACTTCGGCCCCGCGTTCCGTGGCGAGCCCGGCGGGCTCGCCGGGGTCGCGCGTGCGGTGCAGGGCGCCAGCGAGCGCGTGGGCTTCTTCTACCTCGCCGGGCACGGGGTGCCCCAGCCCGTGATCGATGCGGCGTTCCAGGCCGCACGCGAGTTCCATGGGCTGCCGGTCGGGGAAAAACTCGCGCTCACGCTCAACGAGAACAACATCGGCTACCTGGCGGTCAACCAGAGCATGCAGCGCGCCTCGACCGTCCACAAGGCCACCCGCCCGAACTACAACGAGAGCTTCTTCATCAGCCACGACCGGGGCCGCGAGCACCCCGACGTCGTCGCCGGCACGCCGCTCCGCGGCCGGAACCAGTGGCCCGAGGGCCGCGACGGGATGCGGGCCACGATGGTCGGATACTTCAAGCTGCTGGAGTCCGCGGGCGAGAAAATGCTGCCGGTGCTCGCCCGGGCCCTCGACATGCCGGCCGGCTATTTCACCCCGTTCTTCCAGAACGAGGCCCACATCAATCTACGCTTCCTGCATTACCCGCCCCAGGACTGGGACGACGACGAGCAGTTCGGCCAGGGCCCGCACACGGACAACTCGTTCCTCACGATACTCGCGCGCGAGGACGCCCCGGGCCTCGCCGTCCGTCTGCCGAGCGGGGAGTGGCTGGCTCCGCCCGTGATCCCGGGGACGTTTCTGGTGAACCTCGGCAACATCATGAAGCGATGGTCGAACGATCGCTTCCTCTCCACGCCGCACGGGGTGCTCAACGACTCGGGCCAGGACCGCTACTCGATCGCGTTCTTCTACAGTCCGAACGTGGATTCGGTCATCGAGTGTCTGCCGAGCTGCCTCGGCTCGGACAATCCGCCGCGCTATGCGCCCGCCGTGTACCGCGATCTCGTGCTCGACTTCTACAACGCCAACTACTTCCATCGTAAAGAGTACGCCGACAACAACGCCCCGCGGCTCTAGCCTCGGCGCCGCGGGGCGGGCCACGCCACCGCCATGAACGATTTCCAGATCACGCCGGCGCGCCGCTGGGCCATCACGCTCTCCGTGATGATGGTCACGGTCATGCAGGTCCTGGACACCAGCGTGACCAACGTCGCGCTTCCCCACATGCAGGGCTCGCTGTCGGCCGGCATCGAGGAGATGTCGTGGGTCCTCACGTCCTATCTGGCCGCCAACGCGGTCGCGATCCCCGCGACGGGCTGGCTCTCGGCCCGCTTCGGGCGCCGGCGGTTCTTCCTGATCTGCACGGTGCTCTTCACCGCCAGCTCGTTCCTGTCGGGGATCGCGCCGACCCTGCCGTTCCTCGTGGCCATGCGGGTGCTCCAGGGGCTCGGCGGCGGGCCAGTCATCCCGATGGCGCAGGCGATCATGTGGGAGATCTTCCCGCTGCGGCAGCGGGGGACGGCCATGGCCGTGTGGGGGATCGGGATCATGCTGGCGCCGATCCTGGGCCCGACCGTGGGCGGCTGGATCGCCGACAACTGGTCCTGGCGCTGGATCTTCTACATCAACCTTCCCATCGGCGTCCTCGGCTTCCTGATGGTCAGCGCGTTCCTG
>QHSZ01000227.1 GCA_003220595.1 Candidatus Rokuibacteriota bacterium
TCCGTCGCTTCGAGGGCGCCGGGCTCGACGGCGTCATGGCGAAGCGTCTGGACGCGCCTTACAACGCCGGCGAGCGCACGATGATCAAGGTCAAACACGTGCGCTCAGCCGACTGCGTGGTCGCCGGCTTCCGCTGGCACAAGCACAGCGCCGGCACGCTGCTCGGCTCGCTCCTGCTCGGCCTCTACGACGAGGATGGCACGCTGCACCACGTCGGCGTCACCGCGGCATTCACCAACGCGGTACGCAAGCAGCTCGTCGCCGACCTGGCGCCCCTGCGAGACAACGCGCTCGAGGGCCATCCCTGGCGTGACTGGGCCGAGGCGCAGGACGAGGCGAACGCCACGGGGCAACGCCTGCCCGGCGCGAGCAGCCGCTGGAACCGCGGCAAGGACCTGAGCTGGGAGCCGCTCCGGCCCGAGCGCGTCTGCGAGGTCGCGTACGACCACATGCAGGGGACCCGCTTCCGCCATGCCGCGCACTTCGTGCGCTGGCGCCCCGACAAGCGCCCGCACGACTGCCGTTACGCTCAGCTGGAGGTCACGCCGGCCTACGAGCTGGAGCGCGTCTTCGGCGCGCGCGACCAGGGATCGTAGTCGGGATCGGGCGGTTCCTCGGCGGGTCGTTCGCCCTCGGGAACGTGACGCAGGTTGACTCGGATGCGCGTCCACGTGCTCGAGCGGCCGCGCATCGAGTCGACGAGGACATCGTCCACCTGCAGCCGCCCCGCGGCCTCCGGATGACGCGCCTTCCAGCGTTCGAGGCCCGCGAGCGCATCCTCCTTGTGCTCCGCCTTCGCGACGGTGACGAGCGCGCTCGCTGCGTGCTTCCGTCTCGACGGCGCAACGCGCGGAGGCTCGTCGTTTTGCTTCTTATAGTGCGGCGGCCAGGGCGCATCGCCGAGCCCCGCGGCTTCCTGGGCGGCGGACAGTTCGAGCAGGCTGTCGAGCGATCCCGCCGCGGCGTCGATCCCTGCCGATGCGTCGCCGCGTTCGGCCATGCGCGCCGGTGCGGTGACCAGCGTGAACGCCGCCGGATCGCAGTCGGCGACCTCGTCCCAGGCGAGCGGCATCGAGACGCGCGCGTCGGGGGTCGGGCGCACCGACCAGGCCGACGCCACCGTGCGGTCCTTGGCGTTCTGGTTGTAGTCGAGGAAGACGCCGTGCCGCTCCTCCTTCCACCATTGGCTGGTCGCCAGCTCGGGCGCGCGCCGCTCGACCTCCCGCGCGAGGGCCAGCGCCGCGCGCCGCACCTGGTCGAAGCTCCAGCGGCGCTCGATCCGCACGTTGACGTGCATGCCGCGGGATCCCGACGTCTTCGGCCAGCCGCGCAGGCCGTGTTCGTCCAGCACGTCACGGACGATCAGCGCCGCGCGCCTCACGTCGTCCCAGCGCACGCCCGGGCCGGGGTCGAAATCGACGCGCAGCTCGTCGGGATGCTCGAGGTCGTCGGCGCGTACCGGGTGCGGGTTCAGATCGATGGATCCCAGATTGACGATCCACAGCAGCTGCGCCGCGTCGCGCACGACGATCTCTCGCGCCGTCCGGCCCGACGGAAAGCGCAGCTCCACCGTCTCGATCCAGTCGGGGTGCTGCGCGGGGGCCCGCTTCTGGAAGAACGGCTCGCCCTCCGCGCCGTCCACGTAGCGCTTGAGCACGATCGGCCGCCCCGCGATCCCACGCAGCGCCCCCTCGGCGACCGCCACGTAGTACTTCGCCAGGTCGAGCTTCGTGTGACCGGCCTGCGGAAAGAACACCTTGTCCGGGTTCGTGATCACCACCTCGCGACCGGCGACTTCCAGGACGGTTTCCCGCTCCCTCAACCCTGAGGCGGTCATGCGAGGCCCAGCCGCGTGCGGGCGAGCCGCGTGCCGGCGACCAGGCGCGTGAGCTTCTCGACCGCGACCCACCGGGGCACCGGGAAGAAACCGCAGTCGGGTACCGCCGAGAGCCGCTCGACGGGGATGCTCTTCGCGCAGAGCACGAGCCGCTCGGCCACGTCCTCCGCGGTCTCCAGATAGAATGACTTCACGTCCACGACGCCACACGCGACGTCGCGGTCGACGCCGATCTCCTTCCAGTGCTCGATCTCGGCCATCTCACGGTTGGCGTACTCGAACACGAACTGCTGGCACTTGGCGTCGAGGAGCGCGGGAAACATCCAGCGGTACGACCGCTTGCCGCGCGGCCGGGACAGGAGGTTGCCGAAGCAGATGTGGTAGGCGATCCGCGCGCGCACGCCCTCGACGCAGGCGTTGAACATCTTCACGTATTCCCCGAGCTGCCCCGGCACGATCGCCGCCGACGGCTCGTCGATCTGGATGTAGTCCGCGCCCGCCTCGACGAGCGCGCGAAGCTCGGCGTTGACGGCCGGCACCAGATCCCAGCAGAGCGCGAGGCGATCGCCGCCGTACGCGTCGCCGGGCCGGAGCTGGACGTGGATCGACAGCGTGACCGGACCCGGACACGTCGCCTTCACCGGCTTCGCCGTCTGCGTCTTGAGGTAGCGGAACTCGTCCACGACGCCCAGCCCTTTCGGCACCTCGATCCGCTGGCGAGGCCGGTAGCGCGGCGTCGAGTCATAGGCGTAGAGGCCGGTCTTGCGCAGCGGCTCGATCACGTCGAGCCCGTCCATCCGTCCGTAGAAGGTCTGCACGAAGAAGAAGCGGCGCATCTCGCCGTCGCACACGATGTCCACGCCCGCGCGCTCCTGGTCCCGGATGGCGAGCTGGGTGGCGTCGTCGAACGTCTCCCGGGCATCCGTCTGGCCGTACTCGCCGGCCTTGATCTTGTCGAGCGCGGTCCAGAACCAGCCGGGGAAGCCGTGGCTTCCGATGACGTGCGTCGGGATGGGCGGCAGCGTGGGGCTCACGGGCGCGTCTCAGCCCAGCACACGCTTCGCGATGATCTCGCGCATGATCTCGGACGTGCCGGAGGCGATGGTCCAGAGCCGGACGTCGCGGAAGAATCCCTCCACCGGGAACTCGCGCATGTAGCCGTAGCCTCCGTGCAGCTGCACGGCCTCGTAGGCGACCTTGTTCGCGACCTCCGTGGCGAAGAGCTTCGCCATGGAGACCTCGGTCACGCACTCCTCGCCGCCGGCGTAGAGCGACGCGGCGTGGTCGACGAGCGCGCGCGCGGCCTCGAGGTCGGTCGCGAGGTCGGCCACGCGGTGGCGCAGCGCCTGCCTGGCGGCGAGCGGCTCGCCGAAGGCCGTCCGCTCGCGCAGGTACGCGAGCGTGTCCTCGAGCGCCTGCGTGGCCCCGGAGAGCGCGAGCACGGCCGCCATGAGGCGCTCGCGCTGGAGGCCGGCCGCGAGCTGCTGGAAGCCCTGCCCCTCGACGCCGAGCAGGTTCTCCGCCGGGACCGCGCACTCCTCGAACGCGAGCTCGGCGGTGTCGGAGGCCCGCATGCCCATTTTGTCGAGCTTGCGGCTCACGGAGAAGCCCGGGAGCCCGCGCTCGACCAGGAACATCGAGATGCCGTCGTGGCGGCGGCCGGGGGTGCCCGGCGCCGTGCGCGCCGCGACGAAGTAGAGATCGCCGTAGACGCCGTTCGTGATGAACAGCTTGCCGCCCGTCAGGACGTAGTGGGCGCCGCGCCGCTCGGCGCGCGTCGAGAGCGCCGCCATGTCGGACCCGGTCCCGGGCTCGGTGATCGCCAGCGCGCAGACCAGCTCGCCGGCGATGATCCGCGGGAGGTACCGCCGCTTCTGGGCCTCCGTGCCGAAGCGGGTCAACCACGGCGAGGACATGTCCGTGTGCACGAGGACGCTGAAGGCGACCCCGCCCGAGCGGCACCGCGCCATCTCCTCGCCGAGGACGACGCTCGAGAGGAAGTCGCCGCCGCCGCCGCCGTGCTCCGTCGGGAACTCGAGGCCGAGGAAGCCGAGCTCGCCGAGGCGCCGCCAGAGCGAGCGCGGGATCCGGCCGGCGTCCTCCCACTCGCGGACGTGGGGCGTCACCTCCTTCTCGACGAAGGCGCGGATGCTCTTGCGCAGCATCTCGTGCTCATCGGAGAAGATGCGCCGTCCCACCGCTCAGCCCTTCGTCGCCCTGGCCCGTTCCAGCTGCCGCAGCTCCGTGCGCCGGATCTTGCCCGAGATGGTCTTCGGCAGGTCGAGGACGAACTCGATCTCGCGCGGGTACTTGTAGGGCGCGGTCACGGTCTTCACGTGCGCTTGCAGCTCGCCCGCGAGCGCGTCGGTCGGCGGGTACCCGGGCGCCAGCACGACGAACGCCTTCACGATCTCGCCGCGCAGCGCGTCGGCCTTGCCGATGACCGCCGCTTCCAGCACGGCCGGATGCTCGACGAGCGCCGATTCCACCTCGAACGGGCCGATGCGATAGGACGCGCTGTTGATCACGTCGTCGGCGCGACCCACGAACCAGATGTAGCCGTCCTCGTCCATGGACGCGCGGTCGCCGGTGACGTACCAGTCGCCGCGGTGGCACTTCGCCGTCGCCTCGGGGTTCTTCCAGTACTCACTGAACATGCCGACCGGGCGCTCCGGCCGGACGGCGATCGCGATGTCCCCCTCGGTGCCGCGGGGCAGCTCCCGGCCGTCCTCGTCGACGATCGCGAGCCGATGGCCCGGGGCGGCCGGGCCCATCGAGCCCGGCTTCCACGGCGTCGCTGGAAACGTGGCGGCCACGAGCACGGTCTCGGTCTGGCCGTAGCCCTCGTGGATGTGGTGCCCCGTGCCCTCCTTCCACGCGGCGATGACCTCGGGGTTCACCGCCTCGCCCGCGCCGAGGCAGTGACGGAGCGCGGGGAAGGTGTACTTTCTCAACGGCTCCTGGACGAGCATGCGGTAGGCCGTCGGGGGAGCGAAGAAGGTCGTGATCGGGAAGCGCTCGAACATCGTGAGCGTCTCCTCGGGCTCGAACCGCTTGCCGCGCGCGTCCCAGACGAAGATCGCGGCGCCCATGTTCCACGGCGCGAAGAGACACGTCCACGCCGCCTGGGCCCAGCCGGTGTCGGAGATCGTCCAGTGGAGGTCGTCCGGCGTGTTGTCGAGCCAGAACTTCCCCGTGATGACGTGGCCGATGGGATAGGAGGCGTGGGTGTGGAGCACCATCTTCGGATAGCCGGTGGTGCCCGAGGTGAAATAGATCATCATCGGGTCGCCGCTCGCGTTCCGCGGGTGCGCCATCTGCGCCGACGCGCGCGCCAGCAGCGGCTCGTACGCGTGCCAGCCGGCGCCCCGCCCGACGACGATCCGGTGCTTGACCGTCGGGCATCGGGCGATGACGCGCTCGATCTTCTCCTGGTTGTCCTCGTCGGTGACGACCACCGACGCCTCGGCGATGTTGAGCCGGTACTCGATGTCCTTGGGCGTGAGCAGCGTCGTGCCCGGCACGGACACCGCGCGAGCGCGGATACAGCCCAGGACGATCTCCCACCACTGGTGGACGCGCGGCAGCATGACGAACACGCGCTCGCCGGCCGCGACGCCGAGCCCGGCGAGGGCGTTCGCGAAGCGCCGGGAGCGCTCCGCCAGCTCGGCGTACGTGAAGCGCCGGGGCTGGCCGTCGGCGGCCACCCACAGGAGGGCGAGCTTCGCGGGGTCGCGCGCCCAGGCGTCGAACGTGTCGAACGCCCAGTTGAAGCGCGCGGGCGTGGGGAGCTGGAAGCTCCGGCAGGTCGCCGCGTAGTCCGTCATGTTGCGGGCCATGGGCTGGCGATAGCGTACTCCATGTCCCGTTTCTGCCGCGCCGGGGAGTACCTCTACGGCACGTAGCGCCCGAACGCCCGTCTTGACAGCGTCTGCATCGGCGGCGCAGTATCGCGCCGAAAACAAAGGGGGGCCATCATGGCGACTGCCGCCGGAGCCGAGCTCAGGGTCGACGTCCATACCATCGAGCCCATCCCAGAGGCGGACAAGGACTCCACCGGACCGCAGCAGATGTGGATCTGGGCCGGGGCGAACATCGCGCCCATCAACTGGGCCCTCGGCGCGCTCGGCATCGTCCTCAAGCTCGGACTCTGGGAGACGATCGCGGTCATCGTGCTGGGCAACCTCGTGGGGTGCGCGATCTTCGCGGCCTTCACCGTGATGGGCCACAAGACCGGTGTCAACCAGATGGTCCTCTGTCGCTCCGCGTTCGGTCGCCGAGGGGCGTACCTGCCGAGCGCGTTGATGTTCCTCATGACCCTGGGCTGGATCGGAGTCAACACCTACTTCCCCGTCAAGATCGCCGTCGCGATCCTCAGCCAGTTCGGGATCGGCGACACGTGGCTGACCAATTTCATCGTCGTGACCGTCGTGATGGTGATCCAGGTGCTCATCGGTATCTACGGCTTCTACGCGATCCGCACCTTTGAGAAGTACACGGTGCCGGTCACCGCCGCCATCATGGCGCTGATGAGCATCCTCGCCTGGACCCGGCCGGGAGTGGTCGACTGGGGCCTCACCAGCACGCTCCCACCGGCGCTCCATCTGGCGATGATCACCCTGCTCATGACCGCGATCGGGGTCGGCTGGGGGATCTCCTGGGTCACCTGGGCCTCGGACTATTCCCGCTTCGTCCCGCGAACCGTGTCCTCGCGCGCCGTCTTCTGGTACAGCTACGTGGGGATGTTCGTCCCCACGGTCTGGCTCGCCATTCTCGGCGCGACCGTCGCCAGCGTGACCAAGGACACCGATCCGGCCAAGATGGTCAGCGCGGTGTTCGGCGGTGTCACGAGCATCCTGGTGCTCTTGATGGTGCTGCACGGCCCCATCGCCACGAACATCCTGAATGTCTACTCGGCGGCGCTGGCCGCGTTGAGCATGGGCCTTCGCCTCTCCCGGACGGCCGTGGCGCTGATCGCGGGCGTCGTCGGCTATCTGGTCACGATCTACTTCGTCTTCCAGCCCTCGTTCGCCAAGGCCTTCGACAACTGGATGATCAGCCTGCTCCTGTGGATGAGCCCCTGGGCCGGAGTGATCCTGGCCGACTTCTTCATCAAGCGGAAGGGCCACATCGACGTCGACGAGCTCTATCGGGCCCCGGAGCGCAGCGCCTATGGCGACATCAACTGGGGAGGGATCACGGCGTTCCTCGTGGGCCTGGTCGCCGGGTGGAGCGTTGAAGACGGCCTCGTCCCCGCGCTGCAAGGGCCCATCTCGACCAGGCTGCTCAGCGGCGCCGACCTGAGCTGGCTGGTCGGGATCGTGGTCGCCGGCGCCGTGTACCTGGCCATCGGCGCGCGCGTCGTGGCCGCTGTCCCACGACCGATGGGTGGCGTCGGCCGGTAAACAGGAGCGCGTGATGGACGACTTCTTGCGGGCGGCGATCCAGGAAGCGGAGCTGGGCCTCGCCGAGAGCGGGATCCCGATCGGCTCGGTGGTCGTGCACAACGGGAAGATTCTCGGCCGAGGCCACAACCGGCGGATGCAGCGAGGCAGTGTCGTGCTCCACGGCGAGATGGACGCGCTCGAGAACGCCGGTCGTCAGCCGGCCCGCATCTATCGCGACTGCACGATCTACACCACGCTCTCGCCGTGCGCGATGTGCAGCGGCGCGATTCTCCTCTATGGCATTCCACGCGTGGTGGTCGGCGAGAATCGAACGTTCCGCGGCGAGGAAGACCTGCTCCGCAGCCGTGGGGTGGCGGTGGAGGTGCTGCAAGACCCTCGGTGCCAGGAGCTGATGACCCAGTTCATTCGAGCCCACCCTTCCGTGTGGGCGGAGGATATCGGCACGTAGCCTCATGGGTGGCCACGGATGGCCCTTCCGATCATTGCATTCATAGGCGTGCCGTACGACGGTGCGGCCACGCTCGGCTGGCCGGGTGCCCGCTACGCGCCGGCGGAGGTTCGCAGGCATCTGACGTGGATGCTCAACCGCGTCCAGGGCGGACAGATCTACTGGGTCGACGAGGACCGCATTGTCCCGTTCGACCCCGGGCAGCTGCACGATGCGGGCGACGCGGCCGTCGTCCCGCACGACCTGATGGCGACGCTCGCCGCCGCCCGCGCCAAAGTCGCCGAGGAGACGCGCCACGGACGCATCCCCGCCGTGGTTGGCGGTGATGACTCGATCCTGTTTCCCGCCGTGGCAGGCTTTCACGATGCCGTCGCTGGCACGGTCGCGATCGTGCATTTCGACGCGCACCTCGACCTGCTGGACGAGTCACCCGCGCAAGGACGTTATAGCCATTCGAGCGGGATGCGGCGCGCGCTCGAGCTGCCGCGCGTCGACCAACGACGATGCGTGCAGGTCGGCACCCGGAGCTTCAACTTTCCGTCCTCGAAGCGCTTCATCGACGAGATCGGACTTACCGAGCTGCCGGCGCGCACGGTGCGCCGCCGCGGGACGGAGTGGACATTCGCGCGGATCGGAGAAGTCACCAGCGGCGCGGATCACATCTTCCTCAGCGTCGACATGGATGTGCTCGATCCCGCACACGCCCCTGGCGTCGGGTGGCACGAG
>QHSZ01000209.1 GCA_003220595.1 Candidatus Rokuibacteriota bacterium
GCACCCCAAGCTGATCCTGCTCGACGAGCCCTCGATGGGGCTGGCGCCCGTCATGGTGCTCCGCGTCTTCGACCTGATCCGCCGCGTGCGCGAGGAGGGCTACACGATCCTCGTCGTCGAGCAGAACGTTCGCCAGGTGCTCAAGCTCGTGGACCGCGCGTACCTGCTCGAGGTCGGACGGATCAAGGTGGAGGGGCGCGCCGCCGAGCTGAGCGAGCAGGATTTCGTGCGGAAAGCGTACGTCGGCCTGTGATCGATCCGATCTTCCTCGTCGAAGCGGCGCTCAACGGGATCCTCCTCGGCGGGATCCTGGCGCTCCTGGCGCTCGGCCTGAACCTGATCTTCGGGGTCATCGACATCGTGTGGATCGCCTACGTGGATCTCGTCATGGTCTGCATGTACGCGATCTACTTCACGGTGCAGGTGTACGGCTGGCCGGTCTGGGTTGGGGGCGGGGTCGCGCTCGCCCTCGGCGCACTCCTCGGGATCGCCGTCCACGTCCTGATCATCTCGCCCATCCTCGGCAGCGCCGCGGTCAACCAGCTGCTCGCCACGGGCGGGCTCCTCTTCTTCCTCCAGTCGTTCGCCACGTTCCTGTGGTCGACGGACCATCGCACCGTCCGCTTCTCGCTGCCGAGCTGGGAGATCGGCGGGATCTTCCTGCCCGCCACGCGGCTGATCCCGTTCGGGATCTCGATCATCGCGATGGTCGTGCTCTACCTCTTCCTCACGAAGACCTACATGGGCACGGCGATCCGCGCGGTCGCGCAGGACCGCGAGGCGACGGCGCTCATGGGCGCCTCCCCCCGGCGCATCTACCTCGTCACCTCCGCGGTGGGCGGGCTCATGGCGGGCCTGGCAGGCGCGCTGCTGATCTTCCAGTACTCCGTGCACCCGTTCTTCGGCGGCCAGTTCGGGCCGCTGACGTTCATGATCTGCGTGCTGGGCGGACTCGGGAACATGCCCGGCGCCTTCGTCGCCTCCTTCGTCATGGCGGAGATCATCCAGATCGCCGGCGTGATCTGGTCCACCGAGATGGGCTACGTCATCGCCTTCGTCGTCTTCATCGTGATGATGTTCGTCCGCCCCGCTGGCCTCCTGGCGAGGCGCCAATGACGCTCGCGCGCGGCGCCGGCGCCGTGCTGCTGGCCCTCCTCCTGCTCGAGCCGTGGCTGCCGCTCGGCGACGTGCGTCAGTATCTCCTCCACGTGCTGATCCAGATCTTCGTCTGGGCGTTCATCGGCGGCGCCTGGTCGCTCATGGGGCGCTTCGGTCTGGTCTCGCTCGGGCACGGCGCCTTCCTCGGGCTCGGCGCCTACACGGCGGCGCTCCTCTGGAACTTCTGGGGACTCACGCCCTGGCTCGGCGGCCTCGTCGCGGTGCTCCTCGCCGTCCTGCTCGGCGGCCTCGTCGCCTACCCCTGCTCGCGCTTTCAGGTGGTCGGCCACTACTTCGGGCTCGTGACCCTCGCGGTCGGCGAGGTCGTGCGCCTGCTGATCATCGCCGAGCGCGACTGGACGGGCGGCTCGCTCGGGCTCTCGCTCAAGCCGGCGCAGGGCGACAGCCTCCTGGCCATGCAGTTCGCGGACAAGACCGTCTTCTACTACGCGTCGCTCCTCCTCTGGCTCGCCGGCCTCCTGGTCTGGCGCCGCGTGGACCGGTCGATGGCGCGCTCGGCGATGGAGGCCATCGGCGAGGACGAGACGGCCGCGGCCTCGGTCGGCATCCACGTCACGCGCTTCAAGGTGGGGATCACCGCACTCTCGGCGGCGCTCACCGCCGTCGGCGGCGTCGCCTACACGCAGTACATCTCCTACGTGAACCCCGACACACTCGCGGGGATCGGCGTCTCGCTCCGGATCGTCTTCGCCGTCGTGCTCGGCGGCATGTACTCGCTCCTCGGCCCGACCGTCGGCACCGCGCTCACGATCGCGCTGTCCGAGTACCTGCGCATCGTCCTCGGCCTCAAGTTCATCGGGATGGCGGAGACGATCTACGGGCTCCTGCTGATCCTCTTCATCATCTTCCTGCCGGCGGGCATCTACGGCTCGCTCGCCAGTCTCGTCACCCGCGTGCGCCGCGGTACTATGGTGGCCGGGTCCGCGGGGCCGGCGTGAGCCCCGGAGGGCCCGAGACCGATGCCTGACACGAGACCCCCGCAGCCCGCGCAAGAGCTCGCGTCGCAGGTCGAGCGCGACGGCGGCCGCGTGCTCGCCGTCTACCAGGAGCCCGTCGGCGACCACTGGCAGATCTTCTGCCTCCTGCCGCGGGCGCGCTGCGAGGCGAGCCCCTATCAGCGGGACCTCTCGCCGACCCACGTCAAGCGCCTCAGCGAGACCGTCAAGCGGCTCGACCGCTTCGTGGACCCGATCGTGGCGGTCTCGCCCCGGCCCGGCGTCTACTGGACGCCGAATGGCAACCACCGGCGCGCGGTGCTCGACAAGCTGAAGGCGGAACTCGTGCCCGCCATTCTCGTGGTCGAGAAGGAGATGCTCTTCGAGGTCCTGCCGCTGAACGTCGAGAAGGCGCACAACCTGAAGGAGAAATCCTTCGAGGTCATCCGCATGTACCGGGCGCTCGTCCGCGACGAGCCGGAGACGACCGAGGAGGCCTGGGCGGCCCAGTTCGAGTCGGCGCACTTCGTCACGCTCGGCCTCCTCTACGAGGAGAACAAGCGGTTCGCGGGCGGCGCCTTCGCGCCGATCCTCCGGCGCGTGGACAAGTTCCTGAAGCTCACGCTCCCGAAGGGCCTCGCCGAGCGCCAGGAGCGGGCCGACCTGGTCCGCGCGGCGGACGAGGCGCTCGGCGACGTGGTCCAGAAGATCAAGAAGCGCGGGATCAACCACCCGTACGTGAAGAACTACGTGCTGGCGCGGACGACGCCCCTCACGCGTGCGCGCAAGACGCTCCCGCCCTTCGACCAGACGTTCCGGAAGCTCCGCGAGAACCTCAAGGCGTTCGACGTGTCGCAGGTCCGCTACGCAGACATCCAGCGCTCGGCGATCATGGGAGCCCCCAGCGCTGAATAGGTCGCTCGAGTCCCGCGTCGCGGTCGTCACCGGGGGCACCGGCGCCCTCGGCCAGGCGGTGACGCTGCGGTTCCTCGCCGAGGGCGCGGCGGTCGCCGTGCCGTACGCGGTCGAGCGGGAGCGCGAGCAGCTCTGGGAGCGCGTGGCCCAGGCCGACCGCGGGCGCCTCGTCACCGAGGCCGTGGACGCCACGAGCCTGCCCGCGATGACCGCGTTCGCCGAGCGGGTCGTGAAGGCGCGTGGGCGCCTCGACGTGCTCGTCGCGGGCGTGGGAGGCTTCGCGGGAGGGGCGCTCGTCGAGACCGACGAGGCGACGTGGACACGGATGCTCCACCTGAACCTCACGAGCGCGTTCGCGAGCGCGCGGGCCGTCGTGCCGCACATGCTGGGGGCCGGCTACGGCCGGGTGGTCGTGGTGGCCTCGCGCGCCGTCGTGCCGCCTCAGGGTGGCTTCATCGCCTACACCGTGGCGAAGGCAGGGGCGATCGCCCTCGTGCAGGCGCTCGCCCAGGAGACGAGGTCCCGCGGCGTGACCGTCAACGCCGTGCTCCCGAGCACCATGGACACCGAGGCGAACCGCGCGGCGATGCCCGACAGCGACCGGAAGGGCTGGGTGCCCGTGGACGCCGTGGCCGACGCCATCGCGATGCTCGTCCGTCCCGCCTCCGCGCACGTCACCGGCACCCTCCTGGCCATCTAGCGCCAAGGACGGCAGCACGCCCACCGTCTTCCATATACCTGGAATCTCGCGCCTTTGCCGCGCGGCCTGTAAACAATGCGATACGTCCCGGCGTCCTACCCGCCAGACCGCACAGATAGGACCCTGGAGGGTACAGCCATGAAGGTTCTCGAGGCAGTCGCGGTCGGCGGCACCCTGGTGGCGCTGAGCTTCGGGGGCGCGTGGGCCCAGGACGTCAAGGAAGACCGACGGGACATCCGTGAGGATCGCCGGGACATCCGCGAGGACCGCCGGGACATCCGGCAGGACACGCGGGACATCCGGCAAGACCGTCGCGACCTGCGCCAGGACCGACGGGAGCTCTACCAGGATCGCAAGGCGGGCGACAAGGACGCCGTCGCGCAGGACCGGAAGGAGATCCGCCAAGACCGGAAGGACCTGAAGGCCGACACGCGCGAGCGGCGCCGGGACGTGCGGGAGGTCAAGCGCGACCGCCGCGACCTCAAGCGGGACGTGCAGGAGGGGCGTGAGGCTCAGCCGAAGTAGCACCGCCCGGAACCGGGGGCGCGCGCGCCTGACGCCTGCGCCCCTTGCGGTGTCGCAGTCAGGAGTGGGAATGTGGGGGCAAGGACCCTGGGCGCGTGGAGCCTACCGATGAAGTGCTTTGCCAGCGCGTGGCTTATCGAGACGAGGCCGCGTTCGACCTCCTCGTCGCGCGGTACCAGGAACGCGCGTACCGGCTCGCCTGGTCCATCCTCAGGAACGCCGAGGACGCGCGCGACCTGTCGCAGGAGGCCTTCATCCGGCTCTACCAGTCCGCGTCGAGCTTCGCCGGGCGCGCGAAGTTCTCGACCTGGTTCTACCGGATCCTGGTCAACCTCTGCCTGGACCACCGCCGGAAGGGCCGGGGCTGGCGTCTCTGGCTGCGCGACGAGCCGGATCCGGACTCGGGCGAGTCGCTCCTCGACCGCCAGCCGGCTCCATTCGCCGACCCCGTCGACGCCCTCGGCCGGGAGCGGACGTTGACCAAGGTCTGGGCGGCGGTGGACCGGCTCGCGCCCCAGCAGCGCGCGGCGGTGATTCTCCAGGTGCAGGAGGAGCTCACGACCCCGGAGATCGCCGCGGTGCTGAAGTGCTCGGAGGCGACGGTGCGCGTGCACCTGCACCGGGCGCTGCGGACACTCAAGAAGACGATGGAGACGAGCTGAGATGGCGAACCATCCCGAGACCGAGCTGGGGCCGTACGTGCGGGGCGAGCTCGCCCCGAGCGAGCGCGAGCGTGTCGCGCGGCACCTCGAGGCCTGCCCCGACTGCCGGCAGGACGCCGAGCGCGTGCGCGCGCTCCTGACGGAGCTTGGGGACTCGGTGCCCGTCGCGCCCGCGGTCAACTGGGGCCGCTACCGCGCCGAGCTCCGCCTGAAGCTCGACGCGCGGCGCGCGCGTCGGCGCGCATGGTGGAGCCGGCCGCTGCCGCTGGCGCTCTCCGCGAGCCTCGCGGGCGTGCTGCTGTTCTTCGCCGTCTGGAGTGGCTGGCGGTCGCCGGGCGTGGAGCCCATGACGCCGGAGGAGGCCATCATCGGCCGGCGGCTCGACCTCCTGCGGCAATACTCGGTCGTCGAGCGGCTCGACCTCCTGGAGGAGTTCGACGTGATCCGCAGCCTCGACCAGCTCGCGGGGACGCAGGAGGGCTGACGTTGACGGCGACCCGCGCCTCCCGTCCCGTGACATGAAGGCCGGCCGGCTGCCGGCGCTCCTTGTCCTCGTGGCGCTGCTTGGCCTGGCCCCGGAGGTCGCGCGGAGCCAGGCGCCCCAGACCGAGGAACGCCAGAACTACCAGCGCTTCCGCCAGCTCCCGCCCGACGAGAAGGCGCGCGTGCTGAAGGACCTCCAGCGCTGGAACGAGCTGCCCGCTGCGCGCAAGCGGGAGCTCCAGGAGTCCTACGAGCGCTTTCAGAAGCTCCCGCCCGAGCAGCGCGAGCGCCTCCTCCTACGTCAGCGCCAGTGGGAGACGATGCCGCCCGAGGAGCGCGAGCGCGTCATGAAGAACTACCAGCGCTGGCAGCAGATGACGCCCGAGGAACGCGCCCAGGCGCGCGAGCGGCTGCGCCAGATCCCGCCCGCGGAGCGCGAGCGCCTGCGCGAGCAGTGGAAGAAGGCGACGCCGGAGGAGCGGGAGCGGCTCCGCGAGCGGTACCGCGGCCAGGGGCCGCCGCACGGCCAGGAGCGCCCGCGGTGAGCCGCCTGGCGCTCGCGTTGGCGGTGCTCGGCGTCCTCGCGGGCGGCGGCGCGGTCGCGACGAGCGTCGGCGCCGGCACCGACGGGGCCGCGCCGCGGCCGGCTCCCGCCCCGCGCGACGACGATCGGGCGATCCTCCACGCCCTGAGTCGCCTCACCTTCGGCCCGCGGCCCGCCGACCTCGAGCGTGTTCGCGCCCTCGGCCTCCAGGCGTGGATCGAGCGGCAGCTGCGTCCCGAGACGATCGACGACGCCGCCACGGAGCGCGCGCTCGCCGACCTCGCCTCGCTCCGCATGTCGATCCCCGAGGCGCTCCGCGCGTATCCGCGGCCCGACCCGCGGATGCGCGAGAAGCTCGAGAGCGGCCAGCTGACGCGCCAGGACATGCTGGAGATGTACCCGCCGGAGAAGCGCCCGGCTCGGCTCACCGCGGAGCTCCAGGCCGCGAAGGTGCTACGGGCGGTGACCGGCGAGCGCCAGCTGCACGAGGTGATGGTGGACTTCTGGTTCAACCACTTCAACGTCTTCGCGGGCAAGGGCGACGTCCGCTGGTACGTCGCGGCGTACGAGCGCGACGCGATCCGGCCCAGAGCACTCGGGAAGTTCCCGGACCTCGTGCGAGCCACCGCGCGCCACCCGGCGATGCTCTTCTACCTCGACAACTGGCTCAGCGCGCGGGAGGACTTCGTCGTGGCCGCGGGGCCGAACCGCGGCCGGCGGGCCGGGCTCAACGAGAACTACGCGCGCGAGCTGATGGAGCTCCACACCCTCGGCGTGGACGGCGGCTACACGCAGAAGGACGTGCGCGAGGTCGCACGCGCCTTCACCGGCTGGTCGATCGAGCGCCCGCAGGCCGTGGGGCGCTTCGTCTTCCGGCCGGCGATGCACGACACGGGCGAGAAGGTCGTCCTCGGCCAGCGCCTCCGCGTGCTCGGCGGCGCGGCCGACGGCGAGCGCGTGCTCGACATCCTGACGCACCACCCCTCGACCGCCCGCTTCGTCGCCACCAAGCTCGCCCGCCGCTTCGTCGCCGACACGCCGCCGAGCGCGCTGGTCGAGCGCGTCGCCGCCACCTACACGCGGACCGACGGCGACGTCAAGGCGATGCTCCGGACGATCGTCGAGGCGCCCGAGTTCTGGAGCGAGGACGCGTACCGCGCGAAGGTCAAGACGCCGCTCGAGTTCGTCGCGAGCGCCGTCCGCGCGCTCTCCGCCTCCGTGGACGCCCGAGGGGCGTTCGAGCTGGCGCGGGCAAGCGCGGAGGTCGGCCAGCCGCTCTACCAGGCGGAGCCGCCGACGGGCTACAGGGACACCGCGGAGGCGTGGGTGAACACCGGTGCGCTGCTCGCGCGGATGAACTTCGCCCTCGCGCTCGTCTCCGGCCGCTACGCCAGCGTCGGCGTCGACCTCGGCCCGCTGGTCGCCGGCGCGGACCGCCGTCAGCCCGCGGCGGTGCTCGACAGGCTGCTCGCCGCGCTCGTCGTCCAGCCGACGCCCGAGACGCGCGCCGTCCTGGCCGAGCAGCTTTCGAACCCACGGATCACGCGCCTCACGCCCGACGACCGCGGACCGGCGGACACGGACGTGGCCAGGCTCGCCGCCCTCGTCATCGGCTCACCCGAGTTCCAGCGGCGATGAGCCGCTATAAATGACCAGCATGGAGCGACGGGCGTTCCTCAAGTGCGGCGCGTGTGCGCTGGTGGCCCTGGCCGGGCCGCCCCGGTTCCTCGTCCGGACGGCGGCCGCGGCGGCGGCGAAGGGCAAGGTCCTCGTCGCCGTCTTCCAGCGCGGCGCCGTGGACGGGCTCAGCATGGTGATGCCGTACGGCGATCCGGGCTATGGCGCCGCACGGTCGTCGATCGCGCTGCAGCCCCCGAAGACCGGCGAGCAGGACCGCGCGGTCGACCTCGACGGCTTCTTCGCCCTCCACCCGGCGCTGACGCCGCTGGTCCCGCTCTGGGAGAACCGCTCGCTCGCGGTCGTCCACGCGTGCGGCTCGCCCGACACGACGCGCTCCCACTTCGACGCGCAAGACTACATGGAGTCGGGGACGCCGGGCGTGAAGAGCACGCCGGACGGCTGGCTCGCGCGTGCGGCGAAGGCGCTGCCGGCGACGCCGGCGCCGTTCCGCGCCGTCGCCATGGGCCCGACCCTGCCCCGCGCCCTGCAGGGCGACGCAGGCGCGGTGGCGATGCAGTCCATCGAGCGCTTCGACGTCCGCGCCGCCGACCAGACGGCCGGGCGCGGCTTCGAGTCGCTCTACGCGCAGGGCGTGCGCGACCTCCTCTCGGGGACGGGGCGCGAGACGTTCGAGGCCGTGAAGATGCTCAAGGCGGCGAACGCCGCGCGCATCGCGCCGGCCAACGGCGCCGCGTATCCGCGCGGCCCGTTCGGCGAGGCGATGAAGCAGATCGCGCGGCTCATCAAGGCGAACGTCGGGCTCGAGGTCGCGTTCGCCGACATACAGGGCTGGGACACCCACGTGGGCCAGGGCGCCGAGCAGGGCCGGCTCGCCCTCCGCCTGCGTGACTTCGGCGGCGCGCTCGCCGCGTTCGCCCAGGACCTGGGCGACAGGATGGCCGACGTCGTGGTGCTCACCATGTCGGAGTTCGGGCGCACCGTCGCGGAGAACGGCAACCGCGGCACCGACCACGGCCACGCGACCGCGATGCTGGCGCTGGGAGGGCCCCTGCGCGGCGGCCGCGTCTACGCTCGCTGGCCGGGACTCGCGCGCGCCGGGCTCTTCGAGGCGCGCGACCTGCCGGTGACGACGGATTTCCGAACGCTCTTCACCGAGGTCGCGACGCGTCACCTCGGCGTGGCGCCGACGACGCTCTTCCCCGGCTGGACGGCCCCAGCACCCCCGCTCGGCCTCTTCGGCTAGCCGCGCGCGTTTGCGCGGGCGGCCGCGCGTGTGGTACGGTCCGCGCGTCATGGGCGAAAACGTCACGCTCGTCCGCGACGGCTCGATCGCGACGGTCATCCTGAGCCGTCCCGACCGGAGGAATTCCCTGAGCGACATGATGCTCGCGGAGCTCGCGGCGACGTTCGCCGACCTGCGGGACGACGCCGGCACCCGCGTCGTGATCGTCACGGGCGCCCCGCCCGTCTTTTCGGCGGGCGCCGACGCCCCCATCAGCGCGAAGATGTCGCCCGAGGAGCGGCGGCGGGCGTTCCGGGAGCGGAAGAGCGAGTTCCGCCGCCTCTTCGAGCGCGCCAACACCCTGCTCGAGAACCTCGAGCAGGCGACGCTCGCCGCGGTCAACGGCCACGCGGTCGGCGGCGGCTGGGGACTGGCGCTCGCCTGCGATTTCCGCTGGGCGGCGAGCGAGGCCCAGTTCTGGATCCCCGAGGTCGAGCTGGGCGTGCCCCTGGGCGTCGCCACCACGACGCGCTTCGTGCGCCTCGTCGGGCCGGCGCGCGCGAAGGAGATCATCATGGAGGGCCGGCGCTACTCGGCCGCCGAGGCCCAGGCGCT
>QHSZ01000210.1 GCA_003220595.1 Candidatus Rokuibacteriota bacterium
CGCCCGCGGGCACCCGGCACTCGATGCGCTCGATCATCTCCGGTGCCAGACCGTGGGCGCGCCGGAGCTCCAGCGCGCAGTCGAGGTAGGCGTGGTTGTAGTGGCAGCACGGGTACGGCTTGAAGCCGATCCGGAGGGTCTCCCACGCCGTGCCGAGCGTCTCGAAGGGCGTCGCGTCCGGCGCCTGTCCGAGAAAGGTCCGGTAGAAGCCGAACCGGCCCTCGAGGACGGTCTCAGGTCCGCTGAACCCGCCGCGCGCGAGCGCCGCTGCGACGAGGCCCGAGTGCGCGGCCCAGCCCGGGTGGAGACGCTTGACCCACGACCCGTCTTCCAGGAACTCGAGGAGGCCCGAGGCGAAGCTGCCCGCGACGCCGAGGGCGGCGGTGAGCCGTGCCTCGTCGAGGCCGTCGAGCTTGCCCGCGGCGAGGGCCGCGGCGAAGGGGCCGCAGGCCGCGGTCGCGTGCCAACCGCGGGCGTGGAACTCGCCTGGCGCCGCCATGCCGAGCCGCGTGATGGCTTCGAGCCCCGCGACGACGGCCGTGACCGCGGCGCGGCCGCTGGCGCCCGCCGCCTCGCCGACCGCCAGCACCGCGGGCAGGACGACCGCCGAGGCGTGCGTGATCGAGGCGGCGTGGGTGTCGTCGAAGTCGAGCCCGTGGGCGAGCGCGCCGTTGACGAGCGCCGCGAACGGCGCCGGCGCGGCGCGCTTGGCGCCCACCACGGTGCAGGCGCCGCCCGCGCGGCCCCACGCCTCGAGCGCTCCGTAGAGCGACGGCGCGACCTCGGTCGTGGACGCGGCGAGCGCGATCCCGAGGACGTCGAGGGCGCGCAGACGCACACTCTCGACGACCGCGGGGGGAATGTCCTCGAACCGCAGGCCCGCGGCGAAGGTGGCGAGCCGGCGCGCGAGCGTCATGGCGCCAATGATACGCTGGCGCCATGCGGAGGGCTGTCGCGCTGGCCGCCCTGGCGCTCGTCGGCGCCGCGTGCGCTTCCGGCGCCGACGGCCCCTCCGGCCGCGGGGGGCCGGTGCGCGTCGCCGACTTCAAGCCCGAGCAGATCCGCCAGCCCGTCTTCTTCGTCCGCTTCGAGTTCGCGTCGGACTTCGACGCCAAGGAACGGCAGGCGGAGATCGCCGACTACGAGGGCGCCCTGCTCGACGGTCTGAACAGCCGGGCCGTGCTCGCCAAGGACGTCGTGGTCCTCCGCGAGCGCGACGCGAAGCTCGACGCAGCCGCGATGCTCGGGAAAGCACGCCTGCTCGGGGCCGACCACGCGGTCTCCGTCCACGTGCAGGCTATCCGTCCGGCCCAGGCGGTCTTCTGCGACGGGACGCGGCGCCCGTTCCGCGCGCCCGCCACGGTCTGGAGCCAGGCCGTGAGCGTGGTCCGCGCGAGTGACGGCGCCACGCGGGTCGTGGTAGAGGCGAAGAGCGGCGGGCTCGAGGTCTACGACCTCGACGCCGACTGCACGAACCCTCGCGAGTCGCGGCGGCGCACGCCCACCGAGGCGCTCAACGACGCGGTGACGAGGCTCCTGAACCGGATCGTCGGCCCCTAGCCCGTCGCGGCACGCGCCCTACCCCGGCAGCGCGACGTCGCCGCTGGGCTCGCGGAGGGCGCCGTCCCGCGCACGGCTGCGGATCGCCGTCACCAGCCGCCCCTCGACGTCCCGCACCTGGAACTCCTCGATCCGGCCCGCGTCGAGAAGCTGCTGGACGAGCGCCTCGCGCTCGGCGCCGACCTGCGGGAGCTGATGCGATTTCCAGCGCATGACGAAGTAGCCGCGGCTCACGTGCGGCAGCCGGGCCTCCGCGCGCTGGAGCTCGGCCAGCCCGCGCTCGAGCTCGGCCTCGGAGGCCGGCGCGGCCGCGGCGGCGGCGCGCGCGAGGCGCGAGGGCGCAGCACGCCCGGGCGCCCGCTCGTGGACCCGCGCCCGCTCGGCGCGGAACGCGGCGACGCCCTCGCTCAGGTGGAGGTGGCCAAAGCAGCGCACCCGGAGATCCTTCGAGAGCTCCTCGGCCGACCAGGTCGCGACCCATACCTGCTTGCCGAGCGCGTTCACCGCCTCGACGGCCGGCACGAAATCGTCGTCGCCCGAGACGAGCACGGCCGCGTCGAACGCCGCGCTCGCCGCGTACTGGATCAGGTCGGCGACCAAGCTCGTGTCCACGCGCTTCTCCGTCGAGTACTCGTACTCGGCGCCGCAGTGTGGGCAGCGGCCGCTGCGCCGCACGCGCGGCTCGCGCTTGACGAAGTAGCCCGGCCGGAGCTCGAGCCCCTTGAGGAATCCCTCGACGGCGGGCGGCGCGTCGGCCGAGAGCCCGACGTAGTAATAGGCGCCGGAGAAGAGCGCGCTCGGCCCACCGACCTGCTGGGTGATCCAGGCGGCGAGCCGGTCGTAGTCCACACGGAGCGTGTCCTCGTACCGCGTGAGGGAGCGGTAGAAGTTCTGCCCGTCAAAGAAAATCGAGACCTTCATAATGGTGGACGATACTGGACTCGAACCAGTGACCTCTGGCATGTGAGGCCAGCGCTCTGCCAACTGAGCTAATCGTCCGTGGCCGAGACCTTACACACTCGGCGCACCTCCGTCAACCCGCTTCGCGCGGCAGGGCCAAGAAGGTAGCATGAGGGCCATGCTCCTCGCCCGGCTCGCGCTCGGCGTCGCAGGCGCGTGGGTCGCCTACGCGTGGGGCGCCCACCTGCTGACGCCGGCTTGCATCTGGCGCGGCCCCGGGACGCGCCGGCGCATCGCCCTCACCTTCGACGATGGCCCCGACCGCGACTTCACGCCGCGGGTGCTCGAGCTCCTGGCACAGCAGCACGCGCGCGCGTCGTTCTTCCTCGTCGGCGAGCGCGCCGCGCGCGCGCCCGAGACCGTGCGGCGGATCGCCGGCGAGGGCCATGAGGTCGCGAGCCACGCCTGGTCGCATCGGAGCCTCTGGTTCCGCGGCCCGCAGGCGACCGAGCGCGAGGTGGCGCGCGCGCACGAGGTCCTCGCCGAGCTCGCCGGCCGCGAGCCCCGTCACTTCCGACCGCCCTGGGGCATGGTGAACGTGGCGCTCTTCGGCGCGCTCCGGAGGCACGGCGAGCGCCTCGTATTTTGGTCCATCCAGCCCGAGGGCCTCCGTCCCGTGGCGGCCGAGCGACAGGTGCGCCACGTCCTCGATCGAGCCCAGCCGGGCGCCATCGTGAACCTGCACGATGCCGAGGGGACGCCGGCGGCGCCCGAGCGCCTGCTCGCCGCGCTCCCCGCGATGCTCGACGGGCTCACCGGCGCCGGCTACGAGCTCACGACCGTCGCCGAGCTGCTCGACTGACCTCTTCTCGGGGATTTCCCTCTTCGGGATTCCGCCTCACTGCGTCCAGGTGTTCGCCTCATTGCGGACTACCGATAGGAACAGCACTCTTTGTTCCCGTCAGCGAAAAAACTAATCCTCCAACGCGGCCGTCTCGTACGAGGCACAACATTGGGAACCGCAGTGCGGTGGGCGCCCAGTTATCGCATCGGGGCGGCCATCCCTTTCCTTCTCGCGGGAGTCCTGGTCCTCCTGGCGACGCCAGCGGCCGCATCTGCCCAAACCACCGAGCGCATCCCAGCGACCCTCGGCCCGTACTCTATGTACCTGCGGCCGTCGATCAGCGCCGATGGCCGGTTCGTGGCCTTCGCCTCTAACGCCTCCGACCTCGTGCCCGGGGACACCAATGGGGCTGACGACGTGTTTGTCCACGACCGGCAGACGGGCACCACCGAGCGGGTCAGCGTCGACACGGCGGGGAACCAGGGGAACTCTCACAGCGGCCGTATCGGCGGCGGACTCGGGGCGGTCTCGCTTAGCGCCGACGGCCGCATCGTGGCCTTCGTCTCCACTGCCACCAACCTCACACCCGAGGGGCAGCGGGGCATATTCGTCCACGACCGGGGGACCCGCGTCACCGAGTGGGTGATCGCGACCTACACCTCCCGGCTCTCGCTCAGCGCCGACGGCCGCTTCGTGGCCTTCGACTCGTCGGCCCCCGATCTCGTGGCCGGGGACACCAATAACAATCCGGACGTGTTCGTCCACGACCGCCAGACACGCACCACCGAGCGCGTGAGCGTCGACAGCGCCGGGATCGAGGGGAACTTCCAGAGCTACGGGCCCGCGCTCAGCGCCGACGGCCGCTTCGTGGCCTTCGGCTCGTATGCGACCAACCTGGTGGCCGGGGACACCAATGGGCAACACGACGTCTTCATCCGCGACCGCCTGACCGGCACCACCGAGCGGGTGAGCGTGGGCAGCACCGGGAACCAGGGGGACGGGTGGAGTTCCGGTCCCTCCCTCAGCGCCGACGGCCGCTTCGTGTCCTTCACCTCGGGAGCCACCAACCTCGTGCCCGGAGACACCAACGGCGCTCAGGATGTATTCGTCCACGACCGGCAGACCGGCGTCACCGAGCGGGTCAGTGTCGACAGCGCCGGCACCCAGGGGATCGGCGAGAGTTTGGGCGCCTTGCTCAGCGCCGACGGCCGCCTCGTGGCCTTCGTCTCGTCGGCCAACAACCTCGTGCCCGGGGACACCGGGTGGATGGACGTGTTCGTCCACGACCGGCAGACACGCGCGACCGAGCGGGTCAGCGTCGACAACGCCGGGACCCAGGGCAACGGCTACAGCTCGTACGCTGACATCAGTGCCGACGGCCGCTTCGTGGCCTTCCTGTCTTGGGCCAGCAACCTCGCGCCCGGGGACACCAACGGCGCTGGCGACGTGTTCGTCCATGACCGGGGCGGTTCGCAGGGGATCACCACTACGGTGAGCTTCGACAGCCCTGCCCCGCCGGGTGGCCCGGGGCCGCTCGACGGCGTGTTCCAGGAGATCGACTTCGGCATCGGGCAATGGGCGTGGACAGGCCCCTACGACGTCGACTCCACCAACAACGTCTACTTCGCCAACTCGACCGGCACCTCGCGGACCTTCGCCTTCTCCCCAGCGCCCCGGGTTCTACAGACCCTGCGCGTGTACGGCACGAGCGCAGGGACGCTGACGCTGGCCGATGACGCCGGCCAGATCCTGAGTCAGGACGTGGTGACGGGCTCGATGCAGCTCGTCACCACCGGATGGACCCGGCCGTCGACCACGGTGACCGTGAGCTTCACCATGGGGTGGTCGCTGGGGATCG
>QHSZ01000211.1 GCA_003220595.1 Candidatus Rokuibacteriota bacterium
GCGGGGCCTCGAGCCGAGCTACGAGCAGAAGCATTTTCCGGAAACGGAGAAGCGGGGCCGGCTCCGGCTGATCGCCTCGCGCGACGGGCTGGAGGGCTCCGTCACGGTCCACCACGACGCGCGCGTCTACGCCGCGGTCCTGGAGCCGGGGCAGCGCGTCACCCACACCCTCGGCGAGGGGCGCCACGCCTGGGTGCAGGTCGCGCGGGGCGCGGTCACGCTGAACGGTCAGGCGCTCGCCGAGGGCGACGGGGCCGCAGTGAGCCGCGAGCCCGCCCTCACCCTCGCGGCGACGGAGCGGGCGGAGGTGCTGGTCTTCGACCTGGCCTGAGCGGGAGGAGCGACGCGGGGGTGGTCGAGGAGCGCCACGGGTTTCCCAGGGCGCTCCGAGCGTGGGGGGTGTGGGGGGCCATGTCGGGCCCCCCCACGTCGACCGATGCGACGCGCGCCTTACTCAGGCCACCCACGGTGCACGCCGGCCTCGCGGACTCCGGTACCAAGGCCGGCTCAGCCCTCCTCGCGCCGGCGCTGGCGCAGGCGCTCGAGCTCGGGCTCGACGTACTTCACGCGGCACTCGGGGCAGATGCCGTGGGTGAACAGGGCGTCCGAGTGGCCCTCGATGTAGGTCTCGACCTGCTGCCAGTAGTTCCGGTCGTCGCGGACCTTCTTGCAGTACGAGCAGATCGGGAGGAGGCCCTGCAGCTGCTTCACCCGGGCCAGGGCCTCCTCCAGCTCGCGGACGCGCTCGGCGAGGGCCGCCTGGAGGTCCAGCATACGCACGCCCACCTGGATGCGCGCGCGCAGCTCGTCGCGGTTGAAGGGCTTGATGATGTAGTCGTCGGCGCCCGCCCCGAGGCCGGTCACGATGTCCTGGGTGCGCGCCTTCGCGGTGACGAAGATGAGGTACGGCTTCGTCGGCTTCTGCAGCGCGCGCACGCGCTTGCAGAGCTCGAGGCCGTCGACACCGGGCATCGTCCAGTCGAGGATCGCGAGCGAGGGGGCGTCGTCGCGCCGCAGGATCTCCCACGCCTCGGCGCCGCCCGGCGCGGCGATGACCTCGTAGTCCCAGCTCGTCAGCGATGTCTGGAGGAGCCGGCGGAGAACCGGCTCGTCGTCCACGATCAGGACCTTCATGGCACGATCCCCCGGCTCTGCCAGGCGGGGTCGCGGAAGAAGGCGACGACCCGACCGAGCTCGTGGTCGAGCCTGGCCAGGAGGGCGGGCGCGACGTCGAAGCGCTTCGCGGCGGCGGCGAGCTCGAGCTCGGCGCAGACCTGCTGGAGCTCGCCCGCGCCCAGGATGCCCGCCGAGCCCTTGAGGCTGTGCGCGACGCGCTCGAGCTCCTTCACGTTCTGCGACGCCAGCGACGCGCGGAGCTCGGCCATGCGCGCGGCGGCCTCCGCAACGAAGATGCCGACGAGCTCGAGCAGCAGCGCCCGGTCGCCGCCGACCCAGCGGCGCGCCGCGACGAGGTCTACGGGCTCCGCGGCCATCACACCTCCATGAGGTCTTCACCGACCGCGACGGGCCCGCCGAAAGGCTTCGCGGCGGCCGCCGCGAGCTCGGCCCGATCCGAGCCGGGCATGAGATGCGTCAGCACGAGCGTGCGGGCGCGCGCCTCGCGGGCGACGAGCCCGACCTGATCGGGCTGGGTGTGGTACGACGCGAGGTCACGGATCTTGTCCTCGAGCGTCGGCCAGCCGCAGCCCGGGAACCACGAGGTCTTCGCCATCTCGCAGCACTCGTGGATGAGGACGTCGGCGGCGTGGCTCCAGCGCATCAGGTTCTCGCACGGGCGCGTGTCGCCGGAGACGACGACGCGCCGGCCGCCCCCCTCGAAGTGGAAGCCGAACGCCGGCTTGACCGGGTCGTGCTCGACGAGAAACGCGCTCACCTGGACGCCGCCCACGTCCATGAGCCGGCCCTCCTCGATCTCCGTCACGCTGACCCGGGGCGGCTCGCGCTCGTGCATGTGGGCGCGGCGCACCTCGACGTCCCAGCCGAGGTAGTCGAGGAGCTTCTCGATCTGCCGGCGGGTGCCGGCGGGGCCCCAGACCTCGAGCGGCGCGTTCTGCCCCACGATCCAGCGCGTGATCAGCAGGTGGCCGAGGTCGATCGTGTGGTCGGAGTGGTGGTGGGTGATGAGGACACGCGGCCAGTCGTACGGACGGATCCCGGCGCGGACGAGCTGGGCGCCGACTCCGGAGCCGGCATCGACGAGGAACCGCTCGGCGTCGAGGGCGAGCAGGGTCGCGGGTCCGCGGCGGAGCGGGTTGGGGGGCGGTGAGCCGGTGCCGAGGAGGACGGCGCGGAGCATGAGATCCTCCAAGTGGAGTTGCAAGCGATACTAGCATAAGCCCGCGCCGGCGCCTCGCTCGGCTACCCGCGCTTCTTCCCGGCGCGGAGGTCGATCGCCCCGGGGCGGCGTCGCGGGTCCTCGCCGCGCGGGAAGATCTGCGCCTTCTGCACCTTCTGGGTGCCGGTCGTCGGCAGGCTCGGCACGAAGAGGATCCAGCCGGGCGCCTTGTAGTAGGCGAGCCGTCCCATGCACCAATCGAAGAGCCGCGCGGCGAGTGCGGCGCCCGGCGTGACGCCGGCCATCGGCACGACGCACGCCAGCACCTCCTCCTCGCGGATCTCGTCGGGCGCGGCGAGGACCGCCACCTGCGCCACGGCGTCATGCGCCTGGAGACACGCTTCGACCTCGGCCGCGGCGATGTTCTCTCCCGAACGCCGGATGATGTTCTTCTTCCGGTCGACGAAGTGGAGCATGCCGTCCTCGGACTGCCGCACGACGTCGCCGGTGTGGAACCAGCCCCCGCGCCACGCCTCTTCCGTCGCCTCGGGGTTCTTCAGGTAGCCCGCGAAGAAGCCCTTGCGCGGGTCGCGGCCGGCGAAGCGCACGAGCAGCTCGCCGTCCGTGCCGCGCGCGACCTCGCGGTCCTTGTCGTCGACCACCCGCGCCTCGAACCCGCCGAAGGGCCGGCCGAAGGCGCGCGTCCGCGGCCGCCGCGGCTCGTAGCAGTCGGCGTAGATGCGCCCGGTCTCGGTCATCCCCCACACCTCGATCAGCGGAAAGCCGAAGCGTTTCTCGAAGACCTCGTGTAGCTCGGGCTCGACGCCCGCGCCGATGCCGAACCTCACGTCGTGCTTGCGCTCCTCGGGCGCGGGCTCCTGGTTCAGGAGCAGCGGCGGCACGACCCCGAGATAGTGGATGACGGTGGCGCGCGTGGCGACGACGTCCTTCCACCAGCGTGCGGGGCTGAAGCGCTCGGGCAAAACCAGGCAGTTCGCGGTGAGGATCACGCCGGTCGCCGTCACCGCCTGGCAGTTCATGTGGAAGAGCGGCAGCGGGTTCAGGATCCGGTCGCCGCCGCGCGCGAAGCGGATGAGACCGCCGAGGTCGCGGTACCAGGCGCCCGCGTTCAGGTAGTAGAAGTTCGTCAGGACGCAGCCCTTGGGGCGGCCCGTCGTGCCCGAGGTGTAGAGGAGGCTGCACTCGGTGTCGGGCCCTGGCCTTCCGGGCCGCGGCGCCGGCCCGGGCCGCGGCAGCGTCGTGGGCATGGACTCCGCGCCGACGACGGGCAAGGGCTTCGCGCGCGCGCTCGCGACTGCCTCGAGGTCGGCGACGCGGCTCGCGATCGACACCACCAGATCCGCCTCCGAGTGCTCCATCTGGTAGAGCATCTCGTCGTGCCGGTAGTCGGGGTTGATCGGCACGATCCCGCAACCGAGGGCGTTCAGCGCCAGGTAGTGGAAGAAGAACTCCGGGCGGTTCTCGAGCAGCAGCGCCACCCGGTGCCCGTGGCCGTAGCCCGCCGCGTGGTAGCACTCCCGGAACCGGAGGACGCGCTCCTTCGTCTGGGCGTAGGTGAACTCGACGCCGGCGGGATGGTAGGCGCGTCCCGGCGCCGGCGGGGCGCAGAGGAACGGCCTGCCGGGCGCGACCTCCGCGGTCGTCAGGAACGCGTCGAAGACGGTCCCGCGGGCGATGTCGATGTCGTGGCGTGGCATGTCACAGGGTCCGTGAGGCCGGATTGTACCGTGGGTGGAGCGCGGCGAGCTGATGCAGGAGCTCCGTGTCCGATCGCTGGATCAGTCGCGCCTCGTCCTCGCTCGGCGGCGTGGCGCCGAAGCGCAGGCGCTCGTAGGCGGTCGTCAGCGCGACGAACGAGGCGGCGCCGGCGGGTACGGCACCCGCGACCCGCGCGGCGAACTCCCGCGCCGTCTCCCCCGCCGCCGGTACGAGGCCGCGCCGCGCGAGCGCCGCGAGCGCCCGCCCGTAAAAGGCGGGCATCGCCGGGGCGCGCCGACCCGTGGCCGCGCGCGAGCGGCGCGTCCACCAGAGCAGCGCGGCCGTCATCGCCGAGAGCGCGAGCAGGACGTGGATCCCGGGCGGGAGACGTCGCCACTCGGCGAGCGCCGGCGCCCGCGGCCTCCAGACGAGCGCCGCCTCGCGGACCCTGAGCGCCGTCATGACCTGATCCTGAAGGCTCCAGTTGACGATGTAGCGGTACCAGCGGACGCGGAGCGCGTCGAGGTAGAGCGCCACCTCGGCGGGCGCCCCCGCCGCGTCCGCGGCGCCGCGCGGCGAGGGGTCGAGCGTCACCCACGCACCGTCCAGGTACGCCTCGACCCACGAGTGGGCGTCCAGCAGCCGCACCATGAAGTAGCCCCCGTAGGGGTTCCACTCGCCGCGCTGGAACCCGTTCACCACGCGCGCCGGGACGTCGAGGGACCGGAGCATGACCGCGAGCGCGGCGGCGAAGTATTCGCAGTTGCCGGCGCGCTGGACGAAGAGGAACTCTTCCACGGGATCGAGGCTCGTTGCGCGCCCGAGCGCCAGCGTGTAGCGGTAGCGGCTCGCCAGGTGCGCGGCCAGCGCGCGGGCCGCCTCGCGGGGCTCGCGCGCGCTCGCGGTGATCTCGAGTGCGAGGCTCCGCACGCGCGGCGGCAGCGGGGGCAGCTCGAGGTACCGCGCGCGCGTCTCGTCGTCGAGCGGGCGCACGTCCCCCGCCCCGCCCGACTCGAGCTCCGACTCCGCGACGTAGCGGAACCGGGCCGCCGCGTTCGGCACCGAGACGCCCGCCATGTCGTCCACGAGCACCGCGTCCGCGCGCAGCTCGACGGCGAGCACCCGCGGCGCCGCGAAGAGCACGTCGGCGCCAAACGGCTCGAGATAGACCTCCTGCATCACGACGGGGCCCGTGCCGCGGAACGGCGCCAGCTCGAACCGGCCGAGCGGCGAACGTCGCACGGCCGCCCGCTCGCGCCGGCTCGAGGTCCAGGCGCCCCCGGCGTACCGGTCGAGAGCGAGCCCGCGCCAGCGGAGGCCCGGCAGCCGCTCGGGGGCGAGGAGGCCCGGCCCGAGGAGGCGCACACGCATGACGACCGTCGCGTCGGTCTCGATGTCGCCGAAGGCGCCGAGCTCCACGCGGTCGGAGAAGCCCGTGAGCATCCGGGGCTGGTGGGAGCGCAGC
>QHSZ01000212.1 GCA_003220595.1 Candidatus Rokuibacteriota bacterium
CATCCGCCCTTTGACGACCCAGAAGAGCTGCTCGTGCGGGTGCTGGTGCGCTGCGGCGTGCGCGCCCGCCTTCATGGACCACCAGACGATCATCTCCTTGTCGCCGGTGAGCACGCGGCGCGAGATCCTGTCGGTGATCTTCTCCTCGGGGAGGTTCTTGAGAGTGTGGAAGCCTTTCAGGCTGGGCATCGGGCGCCTCCTTCGGTGTGGTGGCCAACGTAATCGCACGTCTTCCGGCTGTCAAGTGACGCGCCGCTCCGGAGCCGGCGCGATGCCCTTGAATATCCCCCGCAGTCGACATAGTATCCGCGCCATGCTTGTCCCCGTCACGTCCCCCTTCCACCGTCGAAAGGAGTGGGTCGCATGAAGTTCAAGAGCCTGTTCGCCGCTGCCCTGCTCGTCGCCGCATCGTCGTCGTTGGCGCTGGCCCAGTCCGACTGTACCAAGATCGTTCCGCCGTCTCCGTGGGGGCCGAACGATCAGACCGGTGCGACCAACCGTGTCACCGCCGCGGTCACCAAGGCCGCCGCGGCCGAGATCAAGGACGGCAAGGTCATCGAGATGTCCTACCCGCTCGCGGACGGCATCCCACTCTTCGGTACGCGGTTCACGAAGACGATCCTCACCGCGACCTCGCTGGCTCCCGGCGCGGCGTTCGGGGAGAACCAGCTCACGTACATGGAGGACACCTGGCTCAGCCAGAGCCACGTGGGCACGCATCTCGACGGGATGGGGCACATCGGGCGCAAGGACTGCTACTTCAATCAGACCCCGATGGGTAAGTTCATCAACCAGAACAACATGACCAAGCTCGGGCTCGAGCACCTGAAGAGCTTCGCCACGCGTGGCGTGCTCGTCGACATGGTCAAGGTGTTCAAGGCGGCAGGGAAGTTCAAGGGCAACGCCGCCTGCAAGCGGGACTGCCTCGACAAGGGCACGGTCATCACGGGCGCGGACATCCAGGCCGGCCTCAAGATGTACAACGTGACGCTGCGTGAGGGCGACATCGTGGTCGTCCACACCGGCTGGGGCAACCTCTTCGAGCAGTACCCGGCGCAGAACGCCGTCTTCAACTCCGGAGCGCCCGGGATCGGCAAGGACGCCGCGAAGTGGCTCATCTCGCAGAAGGTCGTCGCGGTCGGGGCGGACACCTGGGTGGTGGAGGTGATCCCCGGGGAGGATCCGAAGGAGGCCTTCATCGTCCACAATATGCTGATCACCGACAGCGGCATCCACATCCTGGAGAACGTGCGCACCGACCTCATGGCCGCCGAGGCCAACCAGACCGGTCGGGCGACGTTCTTCTTCAGCATGACGGTGCCGAAGGCGGTCGGCCTCACCGGTAACTTCGTCGGCATCGAGGGGATCCGCTAAGCAGGCTCTTCGTTGTTCAAGGTTCTGACGCCGCCGGCGCCCTTCGCGGGGCGCCGGCGGTGTGTGCTCCGCCTCGGAATCCTCGCGCTGCTCCTCGCTTCGGCCGTGCCCGCGCCGCCGGCGCGCGGCGCCGAGGCGCGACGCTACTCGATCGCCTTCGCGAATCTCACGGAGGAGCCCGGTGTGCTCCTCGAAGGCACGGGATTCACCGGTCGTGACGTCCGTGAGAGCTTCGTCCTCGCCGCCCGGCTTTTGCCGGTGGACCTGGTCCTCTACGACAATGGGCGCGACCCGCAGAAGGCGCTTGCCAACGCTGACGACGCGATTCGGCGAAAGGTCGACCTCTACGTCCAGTACCACCATGACGCGGCGACGAATGCGCTCATCGGCCAGCGGCTCCAGGCCGCGAAGATCCCGGTCGTCGCGATCAACGACCCCGTGCCGGGCGCGCCGCTCTACACTCTCGACAACGCCGCCGCGGGCCTGATCGCCGGTGAGGCCCTGGGCGACTTCGGGCTGTCGACGTGGCGAGGGGCGTCGGTGCTCGCGGTGGTGATCGGCAACATCGGAGCCCGAGACGACCGTGTGCCGGAGCGCGTTCAGGGAGTCATCGAGGGCCTCCGGCGGCGTTTGCCGGGGATCAAAACGGTCCCGCTCGACACGCGAGGCAATCCCGCCCAGATCGGTCCGCTTCTCGGCCGGCTCGTCGCGGGCCAGCCCGGCGCGAAGCTCCTCATCGCCGCCACGGACGACACGTCTGCGCTGGCGGCGAAGGCGGCCCTCGAGACGGCCGGCCGCCTGGCGGACGCCGCCATCGTGAGCCACGGCGTCGACCGGTCGATCCACGGCGGCATGAACGATCGCAAGGAGCTCGACCCGAGCAACCGCGGCAGCGTCGTGATCGGCTCGGTGGCGTTCTATCTCGACCGCCTCGGTTATGACGTCCTGCCGCTCGCGCTGCGCGTCCTCCACGGCGAGCCGGTCCCGCCGCGCACCCTCACCAAGCACAAGTTGATCACGACGGCCAACGTCTTCGTGGAGTACCCGCCGTACGACATGCAGTGAGGCGAGCCTACGGCGAGCCACGCGGTGGCACGAAGAAGATCCCCTCGGCTCCTTCGCCGGTGGCCGTCGGCGCCGTCGCGAACGTCACGCCGCCCGACGGGCTGAGCGACAGAACCGGATACAGCCCGAACGACGACAGGGTGCCGCCGGCGGGGAGCGAATCGCCGAGTGCGCCGACGCGCGCGAGGCCCTTCGGCGCCCAGACGAACGCCGCCACCTCCACCGCACCGCCATCGACGGACGCCATGAATCCGACGGTGCCGCCGGCGCTCAGGGCCGGCCACAGCCCGAAATGAGAGAAGACGCCGCGGTCACCGGCGATGTCGCCGATCGCCACGACCTTGCGCGTTCGCCCGCCCTCGACCGCAAAGATGGCCTGCGGCGCGGCGGCGGCCTTGAGCACGGCGGTGAAAACCACGGCCCCGGCGTCGTTCAGCGCGACGCGCTCGGAGAACTTCGCAAAGATCCCGCCGATCGGGCTCTCCTCGCCGGCGCCGACGAGCATCCGGACCCTGGATCCCTCGATGACGAAGACGCCGCCGGGAGCCGCGCGCCCCTCGACCACCGCGGCGAAGGCCACGGCGCCCGAGTTGTTGAGGGCCGGCACGCCGAAGCCCGCAAAGACGCCGCCCGCCGGGGCGCCGTCGCCCTGTGCCACGACTTTCTCGAGCCGGCCGCCGGCGAATCGGTAGATCGTCTCCACGCTCTCGCGTCCGCGGCGGACGGTCGCGAGGAACGCGACCGCGCCGCGGTCGTTCAGCGCCGGCGCGTCGAGGCTCGCGAGGGTGCCGGACGCGACGCCGGGCGCGGGGGCGCCGCTGACCGCGATGGCGCGGATGCCGCGGCGCGGGGCGAGGAAGATCCCCTCGACGGTTCGCCCGCCTGACACCGCCGCCGCGAAGGCGACCTCGCCGGCCTCGTTCAGCGCCGGGATCGGGTGTCGTCCGAATCCAGAGAACGTGCCGCCGCCCGGGGCGGCGTCGCCCTCGGCCACGACCTTCTCGATCCGCGGCCCGGTCGCGAGGAAGAAGCCTTCGCTCGCGCGCCCGCGCAGCAGCGTCGCGAAGAACGCGACCTGCCCGTGCGAGTTGACCGGCGCCACGACGGGCTGCGACTCGACGCTGAACCGGCCGAACGTCCCGCCCCCCGGCGCCGCCTGCCCCGTCACCGCCACCCGCTGGATGACGGCGGTCTCGGCCGCGGGCCGCACGGCCGCGCCGCCGAGCGCGATCAATCCCAGGGCCGCCGCGAGCCACGGCGTGCGCATGCCGTGAGAATATAACGGCGCCATGCGGGCAGGACAATGCTGACCCGGATGCTGCGCGGTCTCGCGGTGCTCGCCGCGTTCAACGCCGTGCTCGCGCTCGGACCGGCGAGCCCGCCCGACGCCGCGGACCCGTCGGCGCCGTCCGCCTTCCGGGGCGCGTGTTACTGCCGGGCAGCCGGCGAGCTTCGCTGCGTGGCCGAGCTCACGGAGCGGGATTGCAAGCGTCGCTGCACCGAGGAACTGTGCGACGACTGGTTCTGGCTCGAGCGCCGACCCTGCTGGAACTGGGGTTACGGCGGGTAGCGTCGAACGGCATTCAGCCGCACCTCAGGGGGACCACCATGCGTCAGTGGCTTCGCGGGCTATGTCTGGCGGTCTCGTTCTGCACGCTGATTCCTGCCACCGCGGCGGCGCAAGACGTCGAGAGCCTGAAACGAGAGCTTGAAGCCATGCGACGGCAGTTCGAGTCGCTGCGGCAGCAGTACGAGCGTGGCTTGCAAGAGCTGGGCGAGCGCCTCGAGACGCTCCAGGCTCAGCACGCGCCCGTCGCGGACCCGCAGGCGCGACCGGCGCCTGCGCCGGCCGCCGAAGCCGGGGCGCGCGCCGAGAAGGGGCCCTCGCTCGCGCAGCTCCTGACGCCCCGACAGCCCTTCGCCCTCGCCCAGCCTGGCCGGTCCCTCTTCTTCGACATCGGCGCCAGCGGAGACTTCATCGCGGATTTCACCTCGAACGGGAGCGCGCGCCGCCGCGACGGCACGTTCAACGGGCGCGAGAACCGCCTCTTCCCGCGGGAGGTCAGCATCGCGATGTTCGGTCGCGTGGACCCGTTCGCGAGCGCCGCCATTCGGATCAGCGCGGGCGAGGAGGCGCCGCCCGACGGGGCTCGGCGCGGAAGCGAGATCGCGGTGAGCCTCGAGGAGGCCAACGCCACCCTCCTCGCCTTGCCCCTGGGCACGACCGCGCGGTTCGGCCTCATGCGGCCCCGCTTCGGCACGCTCAACGTCGTGCACATGGACGACCTGCCGCAGGTGGATCGGCCGAATGTGCTCACGCGCTTCTTCGGAGAGGAGCAGCTGAACCTCGAGAAGGGCCTCGAGGCGGGCTTCATTCTCCCGACGCCCTTCTACGAGGAGCTGTCGCTTGGGGTGTTCGACGGCGACAACGAAACCGCCTTCGGCCGCGGCAGCCTGCGTGACCCGCTAGTCCTCGGTCGTCTCCGGAACTTCTTCGAACTCGACGCGTGGGGAGCGCTTCAGCTCGACTTCTCGGCCGGCACGGGCGCGACGGTCGATGACCGACGGAACACCGTCGCGGGCGTCGGTCTGAAGTACAAGTGGGCGCCGACGACCGGGTACGCGTTCCCCGTCGTCACCCTCGCCGGCGAGGCGATCTACGGGAACCGCAAGCTGCGGGACGACAGCGGAACGCTCGTCGAGCGGCGGGCCGAGCGCTGGGGACAGTACCTGTACGGACAGCTCGACGTCGACAAACGCTGGGCGGGTGGTCTGCGTTACGACTGGACCGAGCGACCGGCGACGCCCGGACGCGAGTGGGCCCTCTCACCCTATGTCCAGTTCAAGCCCTCGGAGTTCCTCCGATTCCGACTGCAATACAAGCACACCGCCGAAACCGGGTCGGTGAGTCGCGAGACCGACGAGATCTTCCTCCAGGGCTCCTTCGTGCTGGGCGCCCACCCGACAGAGCGCTTTTGATGCGGCCGCCGGGAACGATCCGACCGGCGTGCGGGCTCGTCGTCGCACTGGCGCTGGCGTTCGCGACCCTCGCGCCCCTCGCCGCGGAGGCGAAGCTCCGTATCGTCGCGACCCAGCCGGACCTGTGGGCGCTGACGAGCGCCGTCGTCGGGGACGAGGCCACGGTCGAGGTGGCCACGCGGTTCGGCCAGAACCCGCACGACATGGAGATCCGTCCGAGCCAGACGCTTCTCATCCGACGGGCCGACGTCCTGGTCCGGAACGGCCTCGAGGAAGACGCGTGGGTGGATGCGGTCGCCGAGAGCGCC